>JAHAYX010000035.1 GCA_018384365.1 Clostridiaceae bacterium | reverse complement strand
ATAAACATGGCGGATGGCGTGAGGTACTCGCATATTTTTGATTTTATCTGGTCCCACGCAGAACTGCAGGCCTATTAAGTGGATTTTCTGTATCAGAAGATAATTGAGTCGAAAAACGACCCGCTGCTCCAGGGCTTCAACGGTATGCTGACGCTGGGCTTTATCATTACGATGTTTGTCTGCGTCATCGGCTTCCTGATCTACTGGATACTCTCGATCAAAACCCGTACCCTGCAATTCGGCGTACTTCGTGCAATGGGTATGTCGGTGAAAAACGTAATCGGCATGATCCTGTGTGAACAGGGACTGATTTCCCTGGTTTCCATTCTCGTCGGCATTGTTTTGGGCGGCATCACAAGCGATCTGTTTGTTCCGATGCTGGAAATGGTGTACAGCGTCGCGGAACAGGTACCGGAGTTTGTAGTGGTGGCCTCCCGCGCGGATTACGGAAAGATTTATCTGATTATCGGCCTGATGCTGGTTCTGGGCATTGCGATCCTCAGCCGCATTATCGCCCGTACAAAGATCGACCAGGCCCTGAAGCTTGGCGAGGATTAATGGGGGTGATGCTATGATTCTGAGAACTGAGGATGTTTGCAAAACGTATCGAAGCGGCGACACGGTCGTCGAAGCGCTGAAAAATATCCGGGTGAATATCCAGCCGGGCAAACTGACCATGCTGCGCGGCCGTTCCGGTTCCGGTAAGACGACCCTGATGAACCTGCTCGGCGCGCTGGATCAGCCGACGTCCGGAAAAATCTATTTCAAGGATCAGGAGATCACGTCGCTTTCCGAGGCAAAGCGCGATCTGCTCCGGCGGCGAGAAATGGGCTTTGTCTTTCAGTCGGTGGCGCTCATCTCCAATATGTCAGCGTATGAAAACGTGGAATTCGGTCTGCGTCTGGCAGGAGTGCCTGCGGCAGAGCGGCGTGCACGCGCCGAGGCGTGTCTGGAACTCGTGGGGCTTGGCAAACGCATGACGCACCGCTCCCACGAACTATCCGGCGGCGAGCAGCAACGCGTGGCGATTGCGCGTGCCATCGCGCATAAGCCGGGACTGATTTTTGCCGACGAACCAACGGCAGAACTGGATACCAATATGGGTCTGCTCGTGATGCAGCTCTTTAAAAAGCTGGTCGCGGAGGAGGGCTTGACCATCCTGATGACGACGCACGACCCGAATATGGTCGAACTCGCCGACCATGTGTATGTATTGGAAGACGGGGTGATAATCGATGAGCGATGAAGCAAAAAAATACATGATCGAATGCGATAACCTCGTAAAAATCTATAAAACCACCGATCTGGAGGTCGTGGCGCTGCAGGGTCTTGACCTGACGGTTGAACAGGGCGAGCTGATGGCGATTATCGGAAACTCCGGCTCCGGCAAGTCAACGCTGTTGAACATGCTGGGCGGGCTTGACAAGCCCTCAGCGGGTAAGCTGCTGGTCGACGGCCGCGAACTATTGAAGTTCAGTGAGAAGGAACTGTGCGAATACAAGCGTTCAACTGTTGGTTTTGTGTGGCAGAATAATGCCCGCAACCTGATTCCGTATCTGACTGCGATTGAAAACGTTGAACTCCCGATGATTATCACAAACGAGTCCGACCGCAGGCACCGCGCCATGGAACTGCTCGAAATGACGGGGATTGCCCATCGTGCGAAGAATAAGCTGAATCAGCTTTCCGGCGGCGAACAGCAGCGCGTGGCCATTGCCATTGCCCTGGCCAACACGCCGAAGCTTCTGTTGGCCGACGAACCGACCGGCGCGGTGGACAGCCGCACTTCCATGAACATCCTCGATCTGTTCCATGAGATCAACCGCTCTTTGGGCATCACGATTGTGATTGTGACGCACGATATGGCCATTTCCCGAAAGGTGGACCGCGTGGTTTCCATCCGCGATGGCCGTACGTCAAGCGAGTTTATCCGTCGTGACTACCGGGAGGACCTTGCGCATATTTCCAGCGGTTTTGCGGAGGAAGAGGAAGAAGATGCGCGCCTGGGAAGCGGACGGCAGACGCACGAAGAGTTTGTCGTACTGGATCGCGTGGGCAGAATGCAGCTGCCGCACGAATACATGGAAAAATACGATCTGAAGGCGGGAAGCCGTCTGCGCTTTAATTACACAGACGATCAGATCGTATTGGAACCGGCTGAACTGGAGCATCTGCAGAGCGTCTTGCAGTCTCCGGCGCCGGAAAAGAGCGGCCAGCGGGATTGATCCTGCTGACGAAAAAAGTATAAATCGGCCTCCATCTGCGGATACTACCGGCGAATCGCAGATGGAGGTCTTTTTATGAAACGAAAAACGCTGACGCTGATCATCACATATACCGCAGCATTGATGGTGGTTCTCGCCGGATTTGTTCTTCAATATGCAAATGAAGCGTGGAATTACCGAAGCGCGGAGCGCCATGCGCAGATGCACGCCGTGTCGCAGCTTTCCGACAGCCTCGCCCAGATGTCAAATGCGCTTGTGAAAGGGATGTACGCCGGTTCGCCGGAGCTTCTGGCATCAGTTTCCGCCGAAATCTGGAACCATTCGGCGACGGCGATAGCGTCCGTAGCCACCCTCCCGCTTTCGGATGTCTCGCTGGAACAGACGGAAACATTTATCACGCGTGCGGGCGACTATGCGTATTATATTGCCCGCCGCGCGGCGTCGCACACGGATCTGAGTGAGGAAGAACGCGCTGCCCTTGCCTCCCTGTCCGAGACTGCGGATGCACTTTCTCAGAATATTTTAACGCTGGAAGACGATATTTATGCGGGGAACATCAATTTCATCGCAGACAGGACAAACAGTCTCGCCAGTGCTGTCCGAAGCTTTTCCAGTATTGAGGAGGAGTTCCCGGATTATACGTCAGTCGAGTATGATGGTATGATGAGCACCCATATTGGAAGCCGTACGCCGCTGCTTACGGCGGGCACCGATGAAATTGATGTGGACACGGCAATTCGGACCGCGGCTGCAGCGCTGAAAACGGAGGCCGGAAATCTCACCTTCACGGGCGAAAACGGCGGCACTATCCCGTCCTACGGTTTTTCCGACGGGAACGGCTCCTACGCATCCGTTTGTAAAAACGGCGGCTTTCTGCTCTCTGCGCGCTGTCTCAATCCTGCACAAGAGGGGAATATCGGTGTGGACAAAGCCCTGGAAATCGCGAAAGCCTATCTGACATCAGTTGGATATGACGGTATGCAGCAGATTTATTACCACAACGACGGCGGAACCGCCACGTTCCGCTTTGCCTATGCGGACAACGGCGTGCTGATCTATCCCGACATGATTACAGTCGGCGTTTCCCTGACCGACGGCACGGTTGCCAGCCTGAATGCCGCTGATTATGTCATGAACCATCATGAACGCGAACTGCCTGCACCGGCTGTCTCACAGCGCACGGCCGCGGAAACAATCAGCAGGGAACTGGATGCCAAATATGTCGGCCGCGCCGTCATTCATTCGCCGGGTATGCGCGAAGTGCAGTGCTATGAATTTCTCTGCAAAACGGCGGACGGACGGAAACTGCTGATTTACTGCGACACGCAGACCGGCACACAGCGCAGACTCACCCTGATCCATGAAGACAGCGACGGCATTTTGCTCTCCTGACAGTAAGCACAGTCCCGGTGTTGTGCCCCGGTGCACAATACCGGGATTTTTATGCGCGGTTTGCCCGCGATGTGCGGGATCCGTCTGCTAAAAATCACTATTTCCGGCCAGATTGGAATTGACGGAGGGATGCTGCCGTGATAGAATTTAGGAAAAGAAAGGAGTGATATCATGAAAGCATTATTCATCGGCGGCACCGGAACCATCAGCATGGCGATTTCCAAACTGCTGATTGCCCAGGGCCATGAACTGTACCTTTTAAACCGTGGAAACCGGACTGCTGAACTGCCGGAGGGCGCAGTGTCCCTTGTGGCGGATATCAACGACGAAGAAAAGGTCCGGGAACTGACGTCCGGTATGATGTTCGATGTGATTGCAGACTTTATTGCGTTCCGTCCCGAGCAGGTGGAACGTGACTACCGGTTGTTCTGCGGCATGACGAGACAGTATATCTACATCAGCTCCGCCTCTGCTTATCAGAAGCCGCTGTCCAATCCTGTAGTCACAGAGGGTTCCACGCTCTCCAACCCGTATTGGGAGTATTCCCGTAATAAAATTGCCTGCGAAGAGCTTCTTCTGAAGCTGTACCGGGAGGAAGGCTTCCCCATGACGATTGTGCGCCCGAGCCATACATATGACGAGCGCCGTGTTCCGCTGGGCGTCGAGGGCAAAAACGGTTCGTGGCAGATTCTGGACCGTATGCTGCGCGGAAAGCCCGTCATCATCCATGGCGATGGCACCACACTGTGGACTGTCACGCATAATTCCGATTTTGCAAAGGGCTTTGTCGGCTTGATGGGCAATGTGCGCGCGATCGGCGAGGCAGTGCAGATTACCTCGGATGAATCCCTGACCTGGAACCAGATATATGAAGCCACGGCTGCTGCGCTTGGTGTGGAACTGAAGCCGTACTATGTCTCCACGAAGTTTTTGGAGGCGGTCGGTGAACCCGGTCAGCTGGACGGTATGTGGGGCGATAAATCGCACACGGTTATTTTTGATAACAGCAAGCTGAAGCGCCTTGTGCCGGGCTATCAGGCAACGATGAATTTCAGCGAAGGCGTGCGCCGCGCCGTGAAGGTGATTCTGGCCAATCCCGCCTATCAGAAGGCGGATCCGGAATTTGACGCCTGGTGCGATCGCGTGATCGAGGCCCAGGAAAACGCCAAAAAGGCTCTGTTGGGCTGAAATCGACGGCTGATTGTTCCATCCGAAGTAAAAATACATAAGAAACCCCGTCTGCCGGCTGGCAGGCGGGGTTTTTGCAAGCTCAATCAATATCTTCCACAATTTTATCCGGTGGGGAGTCCAAAACATCCGGGTGCTTTAAAATATCGCGCAGATTTTTCAGAGCGGTTGCGTAATAGTGGCCGTCACAGATGCGCTCGTCCAGCACAAAGGTGTAATCCATGAACCAATGCTGTTTGATGCTGCCATCCTTCTCGATCATCAGCTCCGAACGGCGCGCACCGAAGGAGAAAAAGACCGGTACGTTGCCGAAATTATAAAGATGATGATAGATCGGCGGAATGCCGAGCGACCCCATGGACGTGATAAAGTAGGAGGCATGGAACGGACTCAGATTGGTGATTGCGCGGGGAAGCAGACCAAAGTAATCCAGGAATTTCAGGAATCCCACGGTAAAGCGCAGCAGAAGGCGGGGGATGTAATTCAGAAGCTTGGCCAAATTATCAAAGTCGGACTGTCCTTCGGTGCCGCGGTTTGCTTCAATCAGTTCATTGAACTTCCGGTAGACATCCTCTGCCGTGGCATCGAGAGGAAAGACCTGTTTCACCACGGTGTCCTGCGCGTTCAGCTCCATATTTTTCTTGATCGTCAGCGCAATGACAAGCTCATTGCGCGCATAAAGCGTCTGTCCGGAAATAAATCGGTTCAGGCCGGGAAGCTGGGAAACCAGACGCACGTAGGCAGCGATCAGAACGTGCATCATGCCGAAGCCTTTCAGCCCTTCGGCGCGTTTTTTCAGAATGTATTTATCAACCTGTGCGGTGTCAATGCTGTCGCGTATGTAATTCAATGCATCATTGCGGTCTTTCATGATAAAGATGGCAATGCGGGTCATGGGATTGATTGTCCGTATCTTGCGGCCGTCATTGCGGTCGCCAAAGCGTCGTTTTTTTGTCACCATATCAACTCCTTTGCGTCATGGTATCATTGTATCACATTTCCAAATTGTGAACAATATAAAAACAAAAAGTTTTACGCAATTCTAAAGATTTCTACAGGAATCTTTAAGGATTACACAAAAAACGGGACATAACTTCGGAGAAGAAGAGAAAAACATCGGAAAAACGAAGATTTTGCTTACCAAAGCAGCCATCCAAAAAAGGTGCAGGCCCGGTCGGGACCTGCACCTTTTCAGCAAAACAGGAGATGCTGCCTCCCATAGCAGAGGCTTTTAAAGATGTGCGCGCAGGAAGCGAAGAACAACGGCGTCGATATCCGGGATCCAGATACCGATGGCATGGCCTGCGCCGGCAACGTTATAAAACTCCACTTTTTTGCGGCATTCCCGCATTTTTTCGTAGAGGATCACGCTCTGACTGAAGGGGACAACGGGATCTTCATCGCCATGGATGATCAGCAGCGGCGGAATGTCGCGATCCGGTGAAAGATAGGCGAGCGGGTTGGCCTGCTGCAGCATCTCCCGCAGTTCTTCATAGGTTTCGGCCTTCTGGAAGAGCAGCCGCTTCTGGCGCTCCTCCGGCGGGATAATGCCGGATTTTTCCTCCGTCAGGAACATTTTCGACATATCGGTCGGTCCGTAGAAATCTATGATGCAGCCGACGTCCGCAGTGTATTCGCCGTATTCCGGTGTATCAAACAGTTCACCATAGGCCAGTCCCGCCATCAGCGCCGTATGACCGCCGGAGGAATCGCCCATCACGGCAATCCGGTCGGGATCCACACCCAGTTCCTCCGCATGCGCTTTGACATAGCGGATAGCAGTGCGCACGTCCTGGATCTGTGCGGGGAAGCCTGCCTCTTCGGAATACCGGTATTCCACGCTGACAACGACATAACCAGCGCGGGCATAGGGCACCAGTTTGGCAATGTATTGCTTCAACTTCTGTTTCTGCCAGCCGGAGCCCTGCACATAAACAATCGCGGGATTTTTTTCGCCCTCCCGGGACTGCCGGATGATCTGCAGGGTGAGCGGGCGGTGGCGCTCCACATAAACAACGTCCGGATAGTAATCCGGATGCTGCGGACGGGTGTTGTCCGCATAGAGCGTGTGCATACCTGCCGGATATTCATACTGGAATTTCTTCTTCTCGTCCATAAAATACCTCCTGTCACGGACAAATCAAAGTGTATTTAATTGGAAATCGGGTGTATTGCAAGAACCTCTCCCGTCAGCGTGGTTTCCACGCGGTATCCCGCCGGTACGGAAAAGACATTCTTCTGATTGATGAAAGCTTCGGCGCGTCCGCCGCGGCAGACAATGCGGTAGACGTCGTCGCCCCAGCGCTGGATGTACTCCGATGCCGCGCCGCCCAGCGCGCCCCAGATGAGCCGGTCCCGCACCGGCGTAACGCCATACAGGCGCGCCGTAAACTCTAAAACGGAGAGCGCCGTGGGGCCATATTCGTCGCCGTCGCCGGTCGGCTCCATGGTCCAGGGATCATATTGCTGCGTAAAAATACCGCATTTCTCAACTGCTTCAAAGAGTTTTAAGCCAACAGCGGTCAGCACACGATAGAAACCATAGTTTTCAAGCGCGCGAATGGAACGCTGATAGGTGAGTCCTTCCGGTGCGCCGCTCCAGTTGTTGCCGCGGATATTGCGGAAAAGCGGATCGTTTGCAGCAATGGAAGGAAGGGGCATGGGTGTCCAGAACTCGGCGGGATTCAGCAAATGCTCCTGTACAAACCGCGCCGCCATATCGGGATAAAAAAGCCCGTGATACATACAGCGAAGGTTGTTGTGGAGGAGCGTATCGAGAAAGCGGTTTTCGCAGTCCCGGTCATAGCACGCGCCGCGGTCATCGCGCCAGAGATAAGCACGGACGCGCCGCCGCACGGCTTCTGCTTTTGCGCGCCACACAGTTTCTTGCCCGTTTTGCAGCAGGGCGGAGACCTCCGCCAGCATGACGCGGGTGTCATAGGAATAGGCCATCATGTCCATGGATTCATAGGGGAGCAGGCCGTGCCCATACGGCGGCTCGTCGCTTCCCCAATACAGCATTTCCACGCCCGGGAAACGGGAGGAATTGTCCTCGCCCGTATCAAAAAGTGTGAAAAGCTCCAGACAGCCGTCTCCGTCCGTATCCCGCGTGCGCCAGAGATAGTCATCATAGCGCGAAAACGCGGCATAGAGCAGTTCCAGATACGCGCGGTTGTCGTCGCGCATCCAGTAATACAGATTCAGTGCGTGATAGGGGAAGGAAAGCCCCTGCAAGTGGGAAAAGGCGGCTTCAATGCCCTCCGGACGGCGGCGCAGGACGCCGGGCAGACGGCCGTCTGCCCGCTGATAGTGCAGGAAGAGATACTGATTGTTGTATGCCGCATCCATATCGCGTTTTGCATACATCTCGCCGCCCATCGGCTGCGTTTCGATCCAGATATTCCGGTAGACACTTCCTTCGATCAGCACGCGACGGCCATCCATAACGGCGATATTCCCGCGCTCGATTTCCTCGGCGCGGTCGTAGATCCTTTGCAGCGCTGTGTCGGACGTGCAAAATGCAACAGAGGTCTTTATGATGACAGCCGCCCCCCTTTCCGTCAGGAAGTATCTTCATTATAGCTTCGGAGAAGGAAAAACACAAGCAAAACGCCGAAAAAGTCTGTCCAGAGCGTAAAAACGGGAGGAACATCTGCAAGAAATGTCCCTCCCGACAGCCAAAATGCCAGCGGTTTTCAAACGCCGTAAAGCGTATAAAACTCATCCCGTGTCATGGAATACAGCACATCGTCCAGCACGGCGCCATCAAAACGGAGCGTGGCGCGGCGCAGCGTGCCCTCACAGCGGAACCCGCACTTTTCAATCACCCGGCGCGAGCGGTCGTTGAACGGAAAGTGGTAAACGGAGACCAGCTCCAACGCCATCCGGTCAAAGGCAAAACGCAGTGCACCGCGTGCCGCTTCGGTCATGTATCCCTGGCCCCAATAGGGCTCGTCCAGCACATAACCCAACATTCGTGTCACCGTTTGCAGTTCCGGCGCGCGCTTGTCATCCGTATGCAGGCCGAGGGAACCGATTGCACGGCCGGAGCTTTTCAGGGTGATGGCGCAGAGCTCATCCGGTTTTTCGGTGAATCCTTTCAGAATTTCCGCACTCTCTGCGCGGTCAAGGATGGGCTTCCAGCCGGCATTCGGCCCGACGTTCGGGTTTTGTTCAAGCTGGAAAAACGCGTCGAGGTCGTCCATCTGCCAGGGACGAATGATCAGTCGTTCCGTTTCAAAATACAGCATGGGGAAGCTCCTTTCTGGTTAAAAAAGCCGCGTGCATGAAAAGCACGCGGCAAAGTTGGCATAGTTCGAATCAATCCTGCGGGAAAAATTCGGCATAAATTGCGTTCATGGCAGAGCGGAAGTCGTATTCATCCACACCGATGATGATGTTCAGCTCGCTGGAGCCCTGGTCGATCATACGGATATTGATATTGGCACGGGCGACAGCGCTGAAGATGCGCGCTGCGATACCTTTTGCACGAACCATGCCGCGTCCGACCACTGCGATGAGCGCCAGACCGGAAATCAGTTCCACTTCGTCAGCATCAACGGCTTTGCCGATCTCCCGGGCAATGGTTTCGCCCTGCCCGGCAAGGGCTTCCGTCTGGATGATAAAGCCCATTGTGTCGATACCGGAGGGCAGATGCTCAAAGGAAACATTGTGCTTTTCCAAAACGGAGAGCGCACGGCGCGTGAAGCCGACTTCCTTATTCATGCCGTCTTTTTCGATGTGGATAATGGAGAAACCGCGTTTGCCGGCGATGCCCGTGATGGGGGAAGAAGATGCCGCGCGGATATTATTGATGATCAGCGTGCCGGGATGGTCCGGCTCGTTGGTATTTCGGATGTTGATCGGAATATTTGCTGCCTTTACGGGCAGAACAGCGTCCTCGTGCAGGACGCTTGCGCCCATGTAGGCCAGCTCGCGCAGTTCGCGGAACGTGACAACGTCAATGGGACGGGGATTTTCGACAATGCGGGGATTAGTAACAAGGAATCCGGAAACATCCGTCCAGTTTTCGTAAATGCTGGCACGTACACCGCGCGCAACAATGGAACCGGTGATATCGGATCCGCCGCGGGAGAACGTTTTCACGGAGCCGTCCGCCGCACGGCCATAAAAGCCCGGAATAACGGCACGGTCGTGTTTTTTGGTCAGCTCATAAAACGCCTCATAGGTGCGCTCATCGTCCACAGCGCCGGATTCGGTGAAGAAGATCAGGTCGGCGGCATCGACAAAGGGGAAATCAAGTAGTGCGGCGAGCACAATGCCGCTTAAGTATTCGCCGCGGGAAGCTGCGTAATCCACACTTGCGCCGTTTTGAATATTACGGCGTATGGTGTCAAATTCCGCAGTCAGATCAAGCGCCAGACCAAGGTCGGCGATGATGGAATTGAAACGTTTTTCGACGCGCGCAAATGCCTCGTCAAACCCCTCTCCCTTCACGGCGGCTGCATGGCTCGCATAGAGAAGGTCGGTGACTTTTGTATCATTATCATAGCGCTTTCCGGGTGCGGAGGGCACTACATAACGGCGTTCTTCCTCGGCGCGGACAATTGCCGCAACTTTCTGAAACTGATGCGCATCCGAGAGGGAACTTCCGCCGAATTTCAAAACTTTTAAGGACATATTCATACTCCTCACTTACAGTCATCGGGGGCGGCGCATAGTGCGTCACCACTATATTATATTGACCTGTGCGACAGAATTCAACAGTCAAAACCCCCAGAATCTACTGCCTTCGGGTGCCTTGCTTGTACGTCTTTATAAAAGTTTCACGAAGGCGGCAGTGTACTTGACTTCTTTTTGCGTGAAATATATAATAAAACGATAAAAACTGGAGGTTACAGTATGCGAAAACAGGATGCCGCTGCGTTGAAGTTATTTATCTCGGGGCTGGAAGGCCGCTGGCGGGAAAACCGCGAGTATTTTACCGGCATACAATTTACGTTTACCTCCGGACGCAAGCGTTTTGAAGGCCGCGCCGTCCGCGCAGAGGGCGATCTGCTGCGCCTTTCCTTCAGCGGACAGAAGCGGGAGCTGACGTTTGCCGATTTTGTGGAATTTTATGTTACGGAAGCGCTGCGCTATGACGGCGCTGTGTTGGAATATCTGGAACGCGGTGCAACCATGATCGTCGAGGCAGACGAGCGCGGCGTCCGCACGCGCCAGACCGATACCAAGCGGACGGAGGAGGCTGCGGCAAGCTCCGTCCTGCCGGACAGAGATTACCTGATCCGCCCGAACGAGGCGCCGGCGCTTTTGAAAGCCATTGGCATTATGTCGCCGGACGGTAAGATCCGCAACAATATGATCCGGAAATATAACCAGATCGACCATTTTGTCGAGCTGGTGCGGCCCATGCTTGAGGAAGATGACTCGGAAACCATCACGGTGCTGGACTGCGGATGCGGAAAGTCCTATCTCAGCTTTGTGCTCAACTATTTCATACGCGATGTCCTGCATCGCCGCTGCCGCATCACAGGCGTCGATATTTCGCAGGGCGTTATTGACGCCAGCCGGAGGACGGCGGAGCAGCTGGGCTATGCCAACATGGAATTTATCTGTGCCGACCTGCGCGAATATCGCGCGGATCGTCCTTCCATGGTGATTTCGCTGCATGCCTGCGATACGGCCACCGATATGGCAATGGGCCTTGCCGTACGCTCCGGCGCGAAAAACATTGCGTGCGTGCCGTGCTGCCACCGGGAACTGCTGGATCAGCTGAAATTCCCGGGCATGGAACCCATCACGCGCCACGGCGTGTTCGCCGCGCGCTTTAATGACCTGTTTACCGACGGTCTGCGTGTGATGAAATTGGAAAGCATGGGCTATCGGACGAGCGTGGTGGAATATATTTCCCCGCTCGATACGCCGAAGAACCTGCTGATCCTGGCACATAAGACGTCCGACGGAAACCCGGACGCCGCACGGGAATATGATGGACTACTGAGCCGTCTCGGCATCTATCCTGCAATCGAGCGGGAATGCATGCTTGAATGAAACGGAAACAAAAACCGGATTGCTGATGTCAAAACCGCACCTCCCGCATATGATGGTGATGAAGATTTCTTCAAATTGATTCAAACGGGAGGAAATGATATGCCTGAAAGGCTGACCCCCGGCCCGGTACGCGGAAATCCCTGCGTCAAAGAGGCTGTTTGCGTACACACGAGAAAGGTCTACGACTCCTGTCGTGACAAGGAGTGCATTCAGGATATGCGCGTCTACCTGACGAAAGCGGCCCAGGCGGTGCTGGAGTGCGCCACAAGCGTCCGTCCCGGTGCGGCACAGCTCATCTGGGTCTACGTGGATGTGGATTCCGTACCGTTCAACAAAGGCTTTTACCCGGTCGACGCGGTCTATTTCTACCGCATTACTGCCGAAGCTTACACCGGCGTCGGCAAACCGACCATGATTGAGGGTGTTTCGTCCTATTCCAAGCGCGTCATTCTGTACGGAAGCGAAGGCGCCATGCGCACGTTTGTATCTACTTATCACCCCGAGCCGGCCGATACGAGAACGCCGGAAAACTTCACGATGCCGATTGGCGTTGTGGAAACAGTGGAGCCGATTATGCTTTCGGTGAAGGCACTGGACAATTGCCAGATCCCGGTCTGCCCCATCTGCGAACTCGGCGATGTGCCGGAGGAGGTTGCAGCCGCATTTGATTCGCCGCTGCTGCTGGAACCGTCCAGCCGGACGCTTTTTGTCACGATCGGGCAATTCAGCGTCATCAAGCTGGAACGCGAGGTGCAGCTGCTGATGCCGGTATACGACAATTGTATCCCGGATAAACAGTGCGAGGCATCTTCCGAGGACCCCTGCGAAGTGTTTGAACGCTTCCGCTTCCCGGTAGAGGAATTCACTCCGCCGGATCTGGAACATTGCAGCAGAGAAAACTAAGCGAAACTGCCGCCGGCGAATATTCGCCGGCGGCAGCGTCCTATCGTCCTATGTATGGCAGGGGAGTCGGGGCTAATGGTCCGCAGCGCTTATTTTTTCTCGATTCGCTCGATGATCTGGCGCGCAATCTGCGCATAAGCCTGTGTCCCCTCAAAGCTGTTGCCCGCATAGTCTGCAATGGATGCGCCGTTTAAGGATGCATCCGCAAACTTCACACTACGGCGGATTGGCGGCTCAAAAACAGGGTAATTTTCCCGTATCTGCTGCATGATATCGCGGCTGTGCCGTGTGCGCTCGTCCACCATGGTGATAACCGTGCCCAGCATTTCCAGCTTTGTGTTATAACGGCGCGCTTCGGCGATGGTGTTGGAGATCATTTCAAGCCCCTTATAGGCCAGGTAGGTGGGCTCGACAGGTACCAGCACAAAATCGGACGCCATGAGGCTGTTCACCGTGAAAACGCCGAGGGAAGGCATATTATCCACCAGGACTACGTCGTAAAAATCACTGACCTTTTCCAATTGTTCCTTCAAAATAAACTCGCGGCTGAAAGCGGCAGAAATTTCAATTTCCGCGGAGGCCAGATCAATGGAGGCGGGGAGAAGATCGAGAAACGTATGCCGGCCGGTGCATAAAATCTCCGCGGGCGTGGCGCGCCGCGTCATAAGGTGATAGGTATTGCGGGTGAAACTGGCCGGGTCGTATCCCATATAAATGGTGAGGGACGCCTGCGGGTCGAGATCGACCAGCAGTACGCGGCAATTGAGATCGGCAAGTGCCGCGCCGACATTGAGCGTGGTGGTCGTTTTGCCGACGCCGCCTTTGTTGTTTGCAACGGAAATGACTGTCATCATGAAAGACCTCCAACGGTTTGGAAAAAACAATTGACGAAAAAGAATGCTTCACCGGCACCGCAAAGACAGAAAAAGAGGGGAAATTCCCACGGCTTTTCTGTCCCATCAGCAAAAAACAGCCCTATACAGGGCCACAATACCAAAGCAGAACAAATGATCACAGGATGCCGGTGGATTCTTTTTCATTATACTGCTTTTTTCGACATTTGACAAGCATGACGCCATAAAAAACGGGAGGTTTTTATGCACCTTATTCTGGTATCCGCCCAATACGACAGCTGCGGCACGGCGATGCCGTATCCGCACATTTCCTCGTATTATTGCCGCGCCTTTTCGGATGTGGGTGTTGTCCCTGTGTTGGCCTCCTGCGGGCCGGCGGAGGCACAGGCAGCGTGCACGGACGCGCTGCTGCTGACCGGCGGGGGAGATCTGACTCCGGAGTACTATCCGTATCATGTCCCGCCGGAAACGCTCTCGTTTTCCGGCAGGCCGCGCGACTATTATGAAATCGCGCTCTTGCGCGCTTTTCTTGCGCGTGAAAAACCGGTATTCGGCATTTGCCGGGGGATGCAGCTCATCAACGTTCTGCTGGGCGGCACACTGTGGGAGGATATGGCGCTGGAGCTGGGAAACCGCGCGCATACGGGCGGACAGATGCATGAAATCAGGATCAGGCCGGACTCCTGGCTTTTCTCTCTTTTCGGCGCACAGGCTGTGGTGAACAGTGATCATCACCAGGCCTGCCGGGAATTGGCGCCAGGTCTTACGGAAACTGCACGCGCACCGGACGGCATCATGGAAGCGTTTTGCCACGAAAGCTTGCCGGTGTACGGTGTGCAGTGGCATCCGGAGCGGATGTTTGTCCCGGGGGAATGTGACAGCGGCGGAATGCGGAGGCTGTTTGCATTTTGGTGCGAAATTGTGCAGAAACACGCAAAAATGCAGAAAACGGGAACCGGATTTTTTGAAATTCCGGCTTTACAAAGCAATTCCGGTATGGTATAATACCCTTACTTAATGCGATGAAGGAGACAAGTAGCACGGCAGGTATTCTTTCAGAGAGCGTCCGGCAGGTGAAAGGACGCAGAGGATGCCGCAGCGAATACCCTCCGGAGCAGCGGCCCGAACTTTCAGTAGGGTACGACGGGTGCGCCCGATACCGCGCAGGAGTGCTGATGGGCACTTCATGAGGGATATGCCGCGAGGCATGTCCGAACCAGAGGTGGTACCGCGATTGTTCGCCCTCTGCAGCAGACGCTGCGGAGGGCTTTTTCCTGTAAAACCCGCACAGGACCTCCGCAAGGATTTCTAAGAAAAAGGAGGGACAGAAATGGCTGTTCAACTGGTACGGGTAAGCGAAAAGGACGCGGAAACCATCTGGAAAATGCAGGTTGATGCGTTCGCAGGGCTTTTAGAACGTTACCGCGATTACGACACGAATCCGGGCGCGGAATCACTGGAACGGGTCCGCGCAAAACTGGCGCAGGAGCGCACATATTTCTATACCATTTTTGCAGAGGATGCGTGCGTGGGCGCAATTCGCGTCATCGATACCCATGACGGGCAGAAAAAGCGAATTTCTCCCATTTTCATTCTGCCGGCGTACCGGAACTGCGGTTATGCACAGGCCGCGATCCGGGAGGCGGAACGCCTCCATGGCGAGAATGGTTGGGCGCTTGACACAATTTTACAGGAAGCCGGCAATTGTCATCTTTATGAGAAAATCGGCTATCACCGCACCGGTCATCTCACAGCCGTCAACGAACGGATGACGCTGGTGGATTACGAAAAATAATATAAGGTTTGAATACAGAAAAGAGGGTAAAGACAATGGAAATTTATGAAGAACTGGTTGCCCGCGGTCTGATCGCACAGGTGACGGACGAAGAATGTATCCGCGATATGATAAACAATGGCAAGGCAACCTTTTATATCGGCTTTGACCCGACGGCGGACAGCCTTCATGTGGGTCATTTCATGGCCCTGTGCCTGATGAAGCGTTTGCAGATGGCCGGAAACCGCCCGATTGCCTTAATTGGCGGCGGCACGGCAATGATCGGCGTCCCGTCCGGGCGCACGGATATGCGCTCCATGATGACCCAGGAGACCATTCAGCACAACTGCGACTGCTTCCGCAAGCAGATGGAGCGGTTTATTGAGTTTGGCGAAGGCAAGGCCATGCTGGTCAACAATGCAGACTGGCTGTTAAACCTCAATTACATCGAATTTATCCGCGATATCGGCGCGTGCTTCTCCGTCAATAATATGCTGCGCGCGGAGTGCTTCAAGCAGCGCATGGAAAAGGGCCTTTCCTTCCTGGAATTCAACTACATGCCCATGCAATCCTACGATTTCTACTACCTTTTCAAGAATTACGGTTGTAATATGCAGTTCGGCGGCAACGACCAGTGGTCGAATATGCTCGGCGGCACGGAGCTCATCCGCCGCAAGCTCGGCAAGGACGCCCAGGCCATGACCATCACGCTGCTGCTCAATTCCGAGGGCAAGAAGATGGGCAAGACCGCCTCCGGCGCCGTGTGGCTTGATCCGAACAAGACCAGTCCGTTTGATTTCTATCAGTACTGGCGCAATGTCGACGATGCCGATGTGCTCAAGTGCATCCGTATGCTGACCTTCCTGCCGCTGGAGCAGATCGACGAGATGGATAAATGGCAGGGCAGCGAGCTCAACCGTGCCAAGGAAATCCTGGCATACGAGCTGACCGCGCTGGTTCACGGCAAAGAAGAGGCCGAAAAAGCCCAGACTGCCGCGCACGCGCTGTTTGCCGGCGGTGCGGATGATTCCAATATGCCGACAACGGAAATCGAGGAAAGCGCTCTGACGGATGACGCGATTGCCATCATGGATCTTCTGATGGCCTGCGGCCTGACGCCTTCCAAGAGCGAAGCCAGACGTCTGGTAATGCAGGGCGGCGTTGCGATCAACGAGCAGAAGGTTACGGGAATTGATCGGCTTGTCACGCGTGAGGAACTCGCGGCGGGCGTGAAAATCCGGAAGGGCAAAAAGGTATATCATAAGGCAATTTTGAAATAAGCAGAAAAGCAGCAGGCGGGCAGGGTGTGTTTCATACTCTGCCCGCCCGTCATAAGGAGGGCAGAATGGTCCGGATAGCAAAAGAACAGGAGCTTCCCCGCGTGAATGAACTTCGGGCACAGGTGAATGCCCTGCACGCGGCGGGACGGCCGGATATTTTCCGGCCGGGATTTGGAGCAGAATTGCAGGCGTATGTGCACATACTGTGGGAAAGTGAGGACAGTGATGTGCTGGTCGTGCTGCGGGACGGCGTGATCTGCGGCTTTGCCTGCGTGGAGTATGTGAGGAAACCGGAAACGGCATACGGCCTTGCACGTGCCTATTACCACGTAGCGGAATTCGGCGTGGATTTGCCGTACCGCAGGCAGGGCGCGGCAACGGAACTGGTTGCGTACATGAAGCAGGATGCCGCAGCACGCGGCTTTTCACGGATCGAACTGGACGTGTGGGCGTTTAACGAGGATGCACTGGCGTTTTACGAGGCGGCGGGGTTTGAAACTTACCGCCGGCATATGGAACTGCAGCTTTAGTCCGTGCCGGCAGGGCAATGCGGCCGGAATTGCCGCGGACGCCCGGAAAAAGCACGCGGCGGCAATCAAATTCAGCGAAAAAGTTTCATTTTTTGAAAAATAACTCTTGCAAATACAGAAATAATATGGTATATTAACAAGGATGGTTTGAAAAACCATACCACACACATGCCAGACTGCGCCCGCACGGTGCCCCGAAATGGGTCGCGGGAGTTTCAGCATGGCGGAAAAACCGTAAGGAGGAAAATGTAACATGGCAGTAGTTTCTATGAAGCAGCTGCTGGAGGCCGGTGTGCACTTCGGCCACCAGACCCGCAGGTGGAACCCGAAAATGGCTCCGTATATCTATACCGAGCGTAACGGGATCTATATCATCGACCTGCAGAAGACCGTGAAAAAACTGGAGGAAGCCTACAACTTCGTGCGCGATATCACCGCGGACGGCGGTTCCATTCTTTTTGTTGGAACCAAGAAGCAGGCTCAGGATGCAATCCGCGAAGAGGCTCAGCGTGTTGGCATGTTCTATGTCAATTCCCGTTGGCTCGGCGGTATGCTGACGAACTTTAAAACCATGCGCCGCAGAGTTGACCGTCTGAATCAGCTGAAGCAGATGTCCACTGACGGCACGTTTGATCTTCTTCCCAAGAAGGAAGTTATTAAGCTGAACGGCGAAATCGAGAAGCTCGAGAAATATCTCGGCGGTGTTGTCGAGATGCGCCGTCTCCCCGCTGCTCTCTTCATCGTTGACTCCCGCAAGGAGCGCAACGCGATCTCCGAGGCCCGCAAGCTTGGTATCCCGATCGTTGCGATCGTTGACACCAACTGTGATCCGGACGAGGTCGACTACATCATCCCCGGCAACGATGACGCTATCCGCACCATCAAGCTGATTGCTCAGACCATGGCTGACGCCGTGATCGAAGGCAGACAGGGTGAGCAGATCGAAGAAAAAGTCGAAGCGGAAGCAGAAGAGGCAGCCGCTGAGTAAGCAAAAGGGAGGATATTTATGGCATTCACTGCAAAAGACGTAATGCGCCTGCGCGAGATGACCGGCGTTGGCATGATGGACTGCAAAAAGGCCCTGACGGATGCAGAAGGCGATTTTGACAGAGCAATTGAACTGCTCCGTGAAAAGGGTCTCGCTGCAGCCGCCAAGAAGGCCAGCCGTATTGCTGCCGAAGGCGTTGTATATGCTTATGTTGCCGAGAATGGCGACGCTGCGATGGTAGAAGTCAACTCCGAGACCGACTTCGTCGCACGCAACCCCGAATTCCAGAACTTTGTTGAAAACGTTGCCAAGGTCGCAAACACTGCGAAGCCGGCTGATGTGGAAGCTCTTGCTTCCTGCGCATATCCGGAAGGCGGCACCGTGGAAGATGCCCGTAAGGACAAGGTCCTCACCATCGGTGAAAATATTCAGGTTCGCCGTTTCGTCACCATCCCTGGCGGCGAAGGCATTCTGAATGACTCTTATATCCACATGGGTGGTAAGATCGGCGTTATCGTTACCCTGAAGACTGAGGGCATCGACAACAAGGACGCTCTGACCGAGCTTGCACATGATATCGCACTCCAGGCTGCAGCAATGAATCCGCAGTGGCTGAATCAGGAGTCTGTTCCGGCTGAGACTGTTGCCAAGGAGAAGGAAATCCTCATGGCACAGACGATGGAAGAAGGCAAGCCGGAGAACGTTGCAGCTCGTATCGTGGAAGGCCGTATCAAGAAGTTCTATCAGGAGAACTGCCTGATCGAGCAGGCTTTCGTAAAGGAAAACAAGATCTCCGTCAACCAGCACGTTGCCAACGTTGCCAAGGAACTCGGTGGTTCGATCGAGGTTTCCAGCTTTGTCCGCTTTGAAAAGGGCGAAGGCCTTGCAAAGCGCGAAGAGAACTTTGCTGAGGAAATTGCAAAGCTCGCAAAATAAGAAAAAGAATCAGAAAAGCAGAGCGCCCAGCCGGCGTTCTGCTTTTTTATATACAAAAAAACAGGCGTTTCGATTTTTCACGAAACGCCTGTTTCATTTTGCATGATTACAAGGTATCTAAATACCGGCACGCGGCAAGCGCAGCGGTTGCACCGTCCGCAATTGCTGTTGTTATCTGACGCACGCCTTTCCGGCGGCAGTCGCCCGCGACAAACACGCCAGGCGTTTTGGTAACACACGCCTCGTCTGTGTCAAAATATCCGCGTTCGTCCAATGCGGCAACATCCCGGAATGCCTCGTTCACAGGCTCCAGCCCGATTGCAACGAACATGCCATCCACAGAAAGCGTGCTGGTTTCGCCGCTTTCCTCTTTGCGAAGTTCCAGTCCCGTAAGCTCGCTTTCGCCGGTCAGCTCCGTCACCACGGTACCCAGAATCACCTCAATGTTCTTCCGGGTGGCCAGCACATCCTGCAAGGACTGTTCGCCGGTCAGGAAAGGGAGATTTTGTACGATTGTGACCTTCGAGCAGGTTTCCGCGAGCAGAATAGCCTCCTGCAGTGCAGAATTTCCGCCGCCGATCACCGCAACGTGCTGTCCCTTGTAGAATGCGCCGTCGCAGACCGCGCAATAGGAAATGCCTGCGCCGACAAACTCATTCTCGCGCGGCAAACCGAGCTGGCGGTGGCGCACACCCGCCGCAATGATGACGCTGCGGCATTCGTGCGATCCTTCTTCCGTGGTCACAAGCTTGACAGTGCCGCGATCCTCCACTGCGGTTACAGTTTCCATCTCAATGTCCGCGCCCTGTGCAAGTACCTGCTCAACCAGACGGTCGGCAAATTCATTGCCGCTCATCTGCATGGTGCCGGGATAGTTTTCAACCTTCGGCGAGAAGGTGATCTGTCCGCCGAACGTGGATTTTTCCAGCACCAGAACGGTTTTTCCCATACGCCTGGCGTAGAGCGCTGCGGTAAGTCCCGCAGGCCCCGCGCCAACGATAACGATATCGTACATCCGGTGCCTCCTCAGTGCACAAGTGCGCCGATGTAATTCTTAATGTTGGAAACGCTGATATATTTCTCGACCTTGCCGCCGTTTTCCACGATCAGGGTCGGTGCCTGACGCAGGCCATAGGCAATTGCCATGTCTTCGTGATCCTCGACAAAGACCTTTTCGTATTGCACGCCGGCTTTATCCAGCATGGAAGCGGCAATCTTGCAGTTGGGGCAGGTTTTGGTGGCAAAAAGCATAACGCGGTTCACTGCTTCCCCCTCGCACACGGCAGAACCTGTTTCTGCGGCAGTTTCTTGAATCGGACCGCTGTGCTTCAGATGAGAATTTGCAATGTCATAGGTCTTACGCTCACGGTACTCCTGACTCTTGCCGTCATTCCAGTTCTGGACAGGACGATAGTAGCCGGTGATGCGGCTATATACCTCGGCGTCCTCGCCGCATTCGGGACAGACGAACTGTTCGCCGGCAATGTAACCGTGGTTTTTGCAGACGGAGTAGGTCGGAGATATGGTGTAATAGGGGAGCTTGTAGTTTTCTGCAATCTTGCGTACAAGCGCTGCAGCCGCCTTCCAGTCCGGCAGCTTTTCGCCCAGGAAGGCGTGGAAAACCGTACCGGAGGTATACAGCGTCTGGAGTTCATCCTGAATGTCCAGTGCCTCGAAAATATCGGCCGTGAAGCTGACAGGCAGGTGGGAGCTGTTCGTGTAATACGGAACGGAACCCTGGGAAGCCGTGATGATATCCGGATAACGGGCGACATCGTGCTTCGCCAGACGATAGGATGTGGACTCTGCCGGCGTAGCCTCCAGGTTATAAAGATCGCCGTACTGCTCCTGATAATCGGAGAGACGCTCGCGCATATGGTTGAGCACATCCTTGGTAAAGGCCTGTGCGTCCTCATGCGTCAGGTCGTGGCGCAGCCACTTGGCGTTCAGGCAGGCTTCGTTCATGCCGACGAGGCCGATCGTGGAGAAGTGGTTCTCAAAGGAGCCGAGGTAACGTCTGGTATACGGATAAAGGCCCTCGTTCATCAGCTTTGTGATGATTGTGCGCTTGATTTTCAGCGAACGCGCGGCAATGTCCATCATATGATTCAAACGGTGGTAGAAATCTGCTTCGTCGGCGGCGAGATAGGCAATGCGCGGCATATTGATCGTAACTACGCCGACAGAACCGGTGCTTTCACCGCTGCCGAAGAAACCGCCGGACTTCTTACGCAGCTCGCGCAGGTCAAGACGCAGGCGGCAGCACATGCTGCGGACGTCAGAGGGCTCCATATCGGAGTTGATGTAGTTGGAGAAATACGGCGTGCCATATTTCGCGGTCATTTCAAAGAGCAGTTTGTTGTTTTCCGTCTCGCCCCAGTCGAAATCGCGGGTGATGGAATAGGTGGGAATCGGATACTGGAAGCCGCGGCCGTTTGCGTCGCCCTCGATCATGATTTCGATGAACGCACGGTTGACCATGTCCATTTCAGCCTTGCAATCCTTATAGCAGAAGTCCATTTCGCGGCCGCCGACGATGCAGGGCTGATCGGCGAGGTCCGCAGGGACAGTCCAGTCCAGCGTGATGTTGGAGAACGGCGCCTGCGTGCCCCAGCGCGACGGAGTATTCACGCCGTAGACAAAGCTCTGGATGCACTGTTTGACATCCTTATAGGAGAGGTTATCCACCTTTACGAACGGTGCAAGATAGGTGTCAAAAGAGGAAAATGCCTGCGCGCCTGCCCACTCGTTCTGCATGATGCCGAGGAAGTTGACCATCTGGTTACAGAGCGTGGAGAGATGGCTGGCGGGAGAAGAAGTGATTTTTCCCGGAATACCGCCCAGGCCCTCCTGAATAAGCTGTTTCAGGCTCCAACCTGCGCAGTAGCCGGTGAGCATGGAAAGGTCATGCAAATGGATATCCGCTTCGCGGTGCGCATTTGCAATTTCTTCGTCGTAGATCTCGGAAAGCCAATAGTTTGCCGTGATGGCGCCGGAGTTTGACAGAATCAGACCGCCGACGGAGTACGTGACGGTGGAGTTTTCCTTCACGCGCCAGTCGTTGACATTGACGTAGTTATTCACGGTCTCCTTGTAATCCAGAATCGTGGATTTCATGTTGCGCAGTTTCTCGCGCTGCTTGCGGTACAGGATGAAAGCCTTTGCCACATCGGCATAACCGGCCTGCACCAGGACGGATTCCACGCTGTCCTGAATCGACTCGACAGCGATCAGGTCATCCTTGACCTTCGGGGCGAAGTCCGCCGTAACCTTGAGGGCGAGGAAATCGATGACGTTCGGATGAATCGGCATCTCCTGCGCTTCAAACGCCTTCGTAATGACTGCGCTGATTTTGCTTATGTCAAAATCTACGATTTTACCATCTCTTTTAACGACCTGATACATAGTGTCCTCCTAAAGTAAATTTCAAAGCATGGTCATTATAGCACGTGATGTTGTTTTGTGCAAGAGGGAAACACAAGATATTGTGTGTAATATTTGCGCATCGTATCAACATGTTGTAATCAAACGGAAATGCCGCGCAGCTCGGCATTTTGCACTTTTTGCTGTACAATCGCAAGGAATTCCTTCATTTCCGCCGGAGTGCAGGCACTGAGACCGGGCATAAGCACGTCTCCGGAGTCAACGAAGCTCTGTAAAAAGTAGCGTTCCGTTCCCTCAAGCCAATCGGCGATTGCGGCCATATCCTGTGCCGTATGCAGACCGTGCACGACCGTGGTGCGGAATTCAAACGGCATGCCGCAGGTGCGCAGAATTTCCATGCTTTTAAGCACCGGTGAAAGATCGAAGGGGGAGATGCCGATGGTCTGCGGATATTTTTCCGGCGCGTTTTTCACGTCCATTGCAATGTAATCCACAAGTCCGGCATCTATGAGCTGCTGTAAACGTGCGGGGAAATATCCGTTGGTATCCAACTTGACGGCATAGCCGAGCGCACGTATTTTTTCGAGGAAGGCCGGCAGCTCCGGCTGTAAGAGCGGTTCTCCACCCGTGATACAGACGCCGTCCAGGACGCCCTGGCGTTTTTTCAAAAAGGCCAGCACGGTTTCCTCGGAAATCTGCTCTGCTTCGGCTGGCGCAAGCACGAGCGAAGCATTGTGGCAGAAGGGACACCGGAAATTACACCCGGCAAAGAAGATCGTGCAGGCGACTTTCCCCGGGTAATCCAGCAGTGTCAGCTTCTGAAGTCCGTTTATTGTCATATAGGATCCTCTCAATTCAATAGATATGGTGGTCTTTTAAAAACTTTTTCTTAGTATAACACAATATCTTGTGCTTTGCAATATGTATACCAAAAGAATATACATTATTTCGAAAACGACACGCCTACCCGCGCGGGCAAAGAGACTTGCAATCGGAGGGCAAAGCAGTGTATACTGACGATGACCAGGAAAAAAGGAGGAGCACAGACGCATGGTGTTTTATTTCAGCGCAACGGGCAATTCCGCCTATGCGGCCCGGCGCATTGCAGATACACTGGATGACCGTACGGTCGATATTGCCCGCGCCCTGCGGGAAGACGACATGACATTTACGCTGGAGCCCGGCGAAACCGTCGGCTTTGTGATGCCGACGTATTTTTTCGGAATCCCTGTGATTCTGCACGCTTTTCTCTATGCTCTGCAATTCGTAACAAGAGAACGACACTATACATACCTTGTGCTGACCTGCGGCGGAAAAACGGGAGCGGCAGGCGATATGTTTGCCGGGATCATGCGCGACAATGAGTATCTGCTCTCCGCCTATTATTCGGTTGTGATGCCCGATAACTATATTTTGCGGTATGATGCACCTTCGCAGGAAGAAACGCAAAGACTCCTTCGCGCAGCGGACCGCGAACTGGATGAAATCTGCGGCGATATCCGCATCCGTATGAACGGAAACTGTGACCGTCACCGCGGCCCGGTGCCGGGATTGCTGACAAAGATTGCCTATCCGTTTTATAAGCGGGGGAGAAAAACGGAAAAATTCCGCGTATCGGACGCCTGTATCGGCTGCGGACAATGCGAGAAGCTGTGCCCGTGTGAGGCAATCAAGCTGGAAAATGGACGGCCGAAGTGGATTGAGGATCAGTGTGTGCTGTGTCTGGCCTGCATCAACCGCTGTCCCCAAAAGGCAATTCAATACGGGAAATCCACCCTCCGGCATGGACGCTATCAGAACCCGGAGGCATAAAAGAATCCCGGCTTCCTTTTCTCAGCGGAAGCCGGGGCCTTTTTTTCAGACCGTTTTTCGGCTTATTTGCCCTCGGCAGCGGGACGCATACACAGCGGAAGGCTGCCTCTCTTTTTGTGGTTTGCCACGCAGTCACAGCATTTTCCGTGGTTGGAACAGGCTGTGTTCGGACAGGAACACTCGTGTGTATTGCTGCATGCCGTACAGTTTGCCATCCTGATTGCTCCTTTCTCCTCGTCTGCTGACAGTATACCAGTAAGCCGTTCTTTTTTCAAGCGGCCATCGTGACGTGGAAGCAAAAAATGAAAAACAAGCGGCAGAGCGCAGGCGCTGTATAAAAAACGGAAATTGTGGAATAGTAAAGGCAGTCCCGAATGAAAGGAGAGAGTGACATGTCTTTGAACAATCAGAATCAGCAGAACCAGAATAACCGCCAGAACAATCAGAATCAGCAGAATCAGAACAATCAGCAGAATCAGAACAATCAGCAGAACAACAATCAGAACCAGAACCAGCGCAACAACCAGCAGAGCCAGAACAGCCGCCAGAATAACCAGAACCACTGACGCACTGCGCAAAGCAAAGCCGGACTTTTTGGAGGACATCCCTCTGAAAAGCCCGGCTTTTTATACTTGTACCCCCGTCAGGTGATCAGGAAGCCGCCGTCCACCGGAATACAGGCGCCGGTGATGTGGCTTGCCGCGTCGCTTGCGAGGTAACAGGCCATACCGGCGATATCTTCCGGTTTTCCGGTACGCTCAATGCAGAACATATGGCTGTGGAAGTGCCGGGTTTTCGGAATTTCCCGGTCATTCCGACCGGCAACCGGATGGATCATGGCGTGTACATCCGTTTTGAATTCAATATCCACGCTCGCCGGCATGATCAGGTTTGCCGTAATTCCATACCGGCCAACTGCAAGCGCAATCTCGCGTGTGAATGACCGCACCGCACCCTTTGACATGGCGTAAACGGGGTCAAAGCTCCCGGGCATTTCGGAATGCACGGATCCAAGGTTCAGGATGCGACCGTGTGCGCTTTGCTTCAGATAGGGGAGCGCCGCCTGTACGCAGTTGAACCCACTGGCAAGATTGGTGCGCAGAATCAGGTCAAAACCCGCCTCGTCGTACTGATCAAAGGTGTAGTTGCTTTGCAGAGCAGCATTGTTAATCAGGATATCGAGTCCGCCGAAGGCGGAAACTGTGCGGTCGATCAGCAGGGCTGCGCCCTCCGGCGTGGAGACATCGGCTTTCACGCAAATGGCTTCGCAGCCATGCTCCTGCAGGCAGGTCATGGTTTCCATGGCGGTTTTGTCATTGTAATTATAGTTGATGGCAACGCGTGCGCCCTGTTCTGCCAGTGCGTAGGCGATACCGCGTCCGATGCCTTTTCCGGAACCGGTTATCACGGCCACGCGGCCTTTCAAATCATAGTTCATGAAAGCACCCCCTTACTTCTGATGAAAATGCGCGGCGTCTGTACGAATTTCGCAGCCGCAGAAAAGCGGGTTGCCGGCAACGGAAAGTGCCAGCTGTGCAGTGTGCTGCGGATCATCCGTGTCTGCCGCTTCTGCGGGTTCAATCAGGTTGGCGCGCACGCCTGTCCCGGAAAGATAAATACACAGGTCGCGGAAAAGCAGCCGGATGCCGCCCATGGCGGCGGAAAAGCCGATATCGCGGCCGTTTGGTTTGTCTGCATCGCCGCTGCCGATCAAAACGATGGACCCGCTGCCGCGGGCCAGCATGGCCTGCGCCGCACGGCGGCTGAGAAAATACGCCGTTTTCAAATGATAGTCCACAGAAGCCAGGAAGTGCTCTGCCGTTGCGTCCTCCAGTGTCAGGGATTGCGCACGGCGCGCGCAGAGGATGACGGTGTCCGCTTCTTCCAGGGAGTCCTCCGCCAATAGTTCGCAGCCGCGCGAAAGGGCCAGCTGCTCCAGTGCCTGGCCGAGCGGGTTTGTGCGGTCAGAGAGAAATAATTTCATATGTTCAGCTCCATACATGTTTCTTTCCATACGGTTGCAGCAAGCTGCCCCTTTACAGGATTGTACCGTTGGAAAACTGCCATGTCAAGCGAAAGAGAAAAAGTTGCTTTGTGTGTTTTACGTACATTTAACATGGGCAGGATTTTGGATTTAACATGGCCTGCGTATCATGATAGACGTAGCAAGAAGAAAAAATGAAAAAAGTAAGGAGATCTGAACATGAAAAAATTCATTGCATTGACTGCGGCGCTGTTGGCGCTTGTCCTGGTATTCACTGCCTGCGCCGCAAAACCGGCAAACGAGGAAATCACCGTGATATCCCGCGAGGAAGGCTCCGGAACCAGAAGCGCATTCATCGAATTAACCGGCGTTGAAGTGGACAAGGTTGACAAAACCACCCAGAAAGCGGAAATCAACAGTTCCACCGCGGTTGTCATGCAGACAGTTGCCGGAAATAAAGCCGCAATCGGTTATATTTCCCTTGGCTCGCTGGACAATTCCATCAAGTCGGTGGATGTGGACGGCGTTGCGGCAACTGCGGAGAACGTGAAAAACGGTACCTATCCGATATCCCGTCCCTTCAACATTGCAACGCTCGGTGAACTGGAAAACGAAGCTGCGCAGGATTTTTTGAACTTCATCCTCAGTGACGAAGGCCAGGCTGTTATCACGGAAAAAGGCTATGTTTCCACTGCAACGACCGGCGCTTTCGCTTCCACGAATCCAAGCGGCACCGTCACGGTCGCCGGTTCCTCCTCCGTATCCCCTGTGATGGAAAAGCTGGCTGAGGCCTACATGGCGCTGAATCCCGATGTGACCATCCAGATCCAGACCTCTGACTCCAGCACCGGCATGAGCTCGGCAATCGAAGGACTGTGCGACATCGGTATGGCCTCCCGTGCAGTCAAGGACAGCGAGCAGGCCGAGGGACTTGTCCCCACGACCATCTGCATGGACGGTATCGCCGTGGTTGTCAATCAGGAAAACAGCATTTCAAGCCTCACACTTGAGCAGATCCGTCAGATCTTCACCGGAGAAGTGACAGATTGGAACGACGTGAAATAAGGAAACGAAACATATGGCAAGGCAACGGAGAGCAGGTCTTCTCCGTTGCCTGAACGGCAAAACGGGGGTGACTATGAAGGCTGTCAATACTCACCATGTGCGGGAAACCGCCATGAAAATTGTATTTCTGATCACGGCGTGCGTCTCCATTTTGGCAGTAGTTTTGATTTGTGTGTTCCTTTTTGCAAACGGAATTCCCACAATGCATGAAATCGGGTTTTTAAAATTCCTGTTTGGGACAACCTGGGCGCCAAATCAGAATCTGTACGGCATTTTCCCGATGATTATCGCAAGTATTGTGGTCACGGCCGGTGCCATTGCGATCGGCGTGCCGGCGGGGCTGCTGTGCGCAATATTTCTGGCGCATTTCTGCCCGGGGAAATTATATAAACTCCTGAAGCCTGCGGCGGAACTGCTGGCAGGCATTCCTTCTATTGTTTATGGCTTTTTCGGCCTGGTTGTGATCGTGCCGATCATGCAGCGGCTTGTCGGCGGAGGCGGAAAAAATATCATCACTGCCTCCGTGATGCTTGGCATCATGATTTTGCCGACGATTATCAATGTGGCGGAGTCTTCGCTTCGCGCTGTGCCGCAGAGTTATTATGAAGGTTCGCTGGCATTGGGCGCCACGCATGAACGCAGCGTCTTTTCGGCCACGCTTCCGGCAGCCAAATCCGGAATTCTGGCGGGCATCATTCTCGGTGTTGGCCGTGCAGTCGGTGAGACAATGGCCGTTGTGATGGTGGCGGGCAATCAGCCGATCCTGCCGGAAAGCCTGCTTTCGGGCGTCCGCACACTGACTGCCAATATCGTATTGGAAATGGGCTATGCAACCGATCTGCACCGTGAAGCGCTGATTGCCTGCGGTGTTGTACTGTTTGTGTTCATTCTGTTGATCAATCTGTGCTTTTCGGCGCTGAAGCGGAGGATGGAATGATGAAAGAAAGGCATGGTTTTTCCTCCCGCATGGAGGTATACCGCCGTCATCCGCTGTCACTGGTGCAGCGGGCGCTTGTCCTGCTTGCGGCAGTGATCACATTCGGCGTTTTGGCGGCGCTTGTCATTTATATTCTCGTGAAGGGCGTGCCGAATTTGCGTCCGGAACTTTTTGCCTGGAAATATACCTCGGAAAACGCTTCCATGCTGCCCGCCATACTCAACACGCTGGTCATGATTCTGCTGACGCTGGTGCTGTCCGTCCCCTTTGGTGTCGGCGCGGCAATTTATCTGGTGGAATATGCCAGCCGCGGCAATAAACTTGTCAAGCTTGTCCGTATCACGGCGGAAACGCTTTCCGGAATTCCCTCCATCGTGTATGGCCTGTTTGGATATCTGATGTTTGTGATTGCACTGCATATGGGCAACTCCATGCTGGCCGGCGCGCTGACGCTTGCCATCATGGTGCTGCCCACGATTCTGCGCACAACGGAGGAGGCACTGAAGGCCGTTCCGGACTCTTTTCGCGAAGGCAGCTTCGGCCTGGGAGCGGGACGTCTGCGGACGGTATTCCGCATTGTGCTGCCGTCGGCTGTGCCGGGCATTTTTTCCGGCGTGATTCTTGCCATAGGACGTATCGTTGGCGAAACCGCCGCGCTGATTTTTACTTCGGGCACGGTCACAGGTGTTGCCGGCAGCCTGATGGAGTCGGGGCGCACGCTGGCAATTCATATGTACTGCCTGTTAAACGAGGGTCTGTATACGGAGGAGGCTTACGCCACGGCGGTGGTTCTGCTTATTCTGGTGATCGGCATCAATGCCCTGTCCGGTGCAGTTGCCAAACGGCTTGCCCAGCGGACATAAAGCCGGGGAGGTCGGCAGAATAGTAATTTGGAACTTGAGGTTATGGTATGGATAAAATTTTGATAGAAAACCTGGATCTGTGGTATGGTGATTTTCAGGCACTGAAAAATATCAATCTGCACCTGCCGCAAAATGAAATCACTGCATTCATCGGCCCGTCCGGCTGCGGCAAGTCAACGCTCCTGAAGTCGCTGAACCGCATGAACGATCTGGTCGAGGGCTGCCGGATTACGGGGAAAATCACGCTGGACGGAGAGGATATTTACGGCAAAATGGACGTGAACCAGCTGCGTAAACGTGTGGGAATGGTGTTTCAGAAGCCGAATCCTTTTCCTATGAGTGTTTACGACAATATTGCATATGGCCCGCGGACGCATGGGATCCATTCCAAGGGCCGTCTGGACGAAATCGTGGAAAAATCGCTGCGTGACGCCGCGATCTGGGATGAATTGGGCGACCGCCTGAAAAAAAGTGCGCTGGGACTCTCCGGCGGCCAGCAGCAGCGCCTGTGCATCGCACGCGCGCTTGCCGTCCAGCCGGAGGTGCTTTTGATGGACGAACCGACCTCTGCACTGGACCCGATTTCAACTTCCAAGATCGAAGACCTTGCCCAGGAACTGAAAAAAGATTATACTATCATCATGGTCACACACAATATGCAGCAGGCGGCGCGTATATCCGATAAAACGGCGTTTTTCCTGTTGGGCGAGGTCGTAGAATTCGGCGAAACGGAGCAGCTGTTCTCCGTCCCAAAGGACCGCCGTACAGAAGACTACATCACGGGGAGGTTTGGATAATGCGAAGCAAATTTGATGAGCAGCTTGAATATTTGAATGTGGAGCTCATTAAAATGGGCGCTCTCTGCGAAGAAGCCATTTCCTCTGCGATCAAAGCGCTGCTGGACGACGACCGTGAAATGTCCCGCAAGGCGCGCGATACGGACCGTGAAATTGACCAGAAGGAACGGGATATCGAGGCACTTTGCCTGAAGCTGCTCCTGCAGCAGCAGCCGGTGGCACGCGATCTGCGCGTGATTTCTTCGGCCCTGAAAATGATCTCCGATATGGAACGCATCGGCGACCAGGCGGCGGATATCGCGGAAATCACTTCCTTTATCATCGGCAGCAATGCCCAGGGACGCATTCATCTCCGCGATATGGCTCTTGCGGCAATCAACATGGTCACGGAAAGCATAGACTCCTTTGTAAAGAAGGATATGGCGCTTGCTGAGCATGTGATACAGGCCGACGATGTCGTGGATGCGCTGTTTCTCAAGGTGAAAACAGAGCTGATTTCTTTGATTCAAAACGATAACGGTGGTACTGAGACCTATTTGGATCTTCTGATGATTGCCAAATATCTGGAACGCATCGGCGACCACGCAACCAATATTGCAGAGTGGGTTCTGTTCTCCATAACGGGAAAACACGCGGAAAGCTGAGGCCATTATGATTTACTTGCTGGAAGACGACGAAAGTATCCGCAATTTCATTGTCTACGCGCTGAATAATATGAATCTGGAGGCACGCGGGTTTGAACGTCCCTCCGAATTCTGGGAGGCCATGCGCCAGGAGTTGCCGCGGCTTGTCCTGCTCGACATCATGCTGCCGGAACAAGATGGCATCGAGATTCTGCGGCTCCTGCGCGAAAAGCAGGAGACTGCGCATCTGCCGATCATCATGCTCACGGCCAAGGGTACGGAATATGATAAGGTGCTGGGTCTGGACAGCGGCGCGGATGATTATATTGCCAAACCTTTCGGGACGATGGAGCTGGTTTCGCGGATCAAGGCGTTGCTGCGCCGGACGGAGAATAACGGAATCCGCGAGTGCTATCAGCTGGGCGGCCTGTATCTGGAGCCGGCCAGGCATCTGGTTCGTGTCAATGGGCGCGAAGTAACACTGACACTGAAGGAATTTGATCTCCTGTGCATGCTGTTCCGGAACCGGGGCGTGGTGTTGACCCGTGATAAGATCCTGAATGAGGTCTGGGGCTATGCCTTTGACGGGGAGAACCGGACCGTTGATGTACACATCCGTACGCTTCGCGTAAAACTTGGCGAGTGCGGGGATCTGATTGAAACGGTGCGCGGCGTGGGGTATAAGATCGGAGGAGACGCATGACCAAAAAGATCTTTTACGGTATTTTTGTGGCGTCAGTCCTGACCTTTGCTGCCTGTCTGGTGCTGATTCTGGGCGTTTTATATAATTATTTTGACAAACAGCTGATTGAGGACCTGCACACCCAGGGCCATATGATTGCCGCTGCTGTGGAAACGGGCAGCGGAGCCTGCCTGGAAGAACTCGGCACGCTTGACAATCGCCTGACCTGGGTAGGCCCGGACGGCGAGGTCCTTTATGATAACCAGGCGGATTCGTCTGCCATGGAAAACCATCTGGACCGGGAAGAAATTGCAGAAGCCATGGAATCCGGGCAGGGAGAATCGGAACGGTATTCCGAAACGCTCTCGCAGAAAACGGTTTACTATGCCATCCGCCTTGCAGACAACAGTGTGATCCGTCTTGCGGATACACGTTCCACGGTCTGGAATCTGTTGTTTGGCATGATCCAGCCGCTTCTGATGATTTTAACCATTGCCATCATTCTCTCGGCCGTTCTGGCATCCCGCATTTCCAAATCCATTGTCAGGCCCATCAATGCGATCAATCTGGAAGCGCCGGATGTCGAGGGCAATTATGACGAAATTTCACCGCTTCTTTTAAAGATCAACCGCCAGAACGAGCAAATCAAGCACCAGATGGAGGAACTGCGCCGTCAGCGTGAGGAATTCCGTCTGATTACGGAGAATATGAGCGAAGGCTTCCTGGTAATCGACCGCAAAACGGAGCTGCTTTCCTATAATTCCGCAGCACTTCGCCTGCTTGGCTCCGGGCCGGTCGAAGGTACGCCCAGCGTCCTGATGCTGAACAGAAGCGAGAGCTTCCGTCAGGCCGTTGAGACGGCGCTCGCGGGGGAGCACTGCGAACATTCCATGACGCTCGACGGTTCGATTTATCATGTCATCGCAAACCCGGTATCGCGGGACGGGGAAACGGCGGGCGCAGTGATTGTCATTCTGGACTGCACGGAGCGGGAACTGCGCGACCAGATGCGCCGGGAATTTACCTCCAATGTTTCACACGAACTGAAAACGCCGCTGACGTCGATTTACGGCGTTTCCGAAATGATTGCAGGCGGTATTGTGAAACCGGAGGATATTCCGTCCTTTGCCCGCAACATCCATGCGGAGTCCGGACGGTTGATTACGCTGATCGAAGACATTATCAAGCTTTCACAGCTGGATGAAAACCTGGTTCCGTCGGATCCGGTTCCTGTTGATCTCTTTGAAACGGCGGCTTCCGTGGTGAAACGTCTGCGTTCCCAGGCGGATGCGCGTGGGATACAAATGGAACTCACAGGCGGCTCTGCGATCGTCCACGGAATCCCGAACCTACTGGATGAAATGATTTATAACCTCTGCGATAATGCGATCAAATATAATAAGGATGGCGGACGCGTGCGGATTTCCGTGGAAAACGGCGAACATCCCACCGTCACGGTTTCAGACACCGGAATTGGCATCCCGCGCGAGCATCAGCCGCGCGTCTTTGAACGTTTTTACCGTGCGGATAAGAGTCATTCCAAGAAAATCGGCGGTACAGGATTGGGTCTCTCCATTGTCAAGCATGCCGCGGCTTATCATGGCGCGGCGGTCAGCCTGGAAAGCACAGAGGGAGAGGGCACAACGGTAACGGTCCGGTTTTAAACGCGGCCTGAAAAGTAAAACGCGGAAGCAATACATGCTTCCGCGTTTTTTTATGCGCAAAATGCTCAGGATAACTTTTTCACCGGCCGGATATACTTCCAGAAACGCTTTGGATCATGGTAGAAATAGAAAATCCTGCCGGGTGAGTTGTCGTAGCAGTAACCGCTGCCTTCGAAATCAAAGGAGGCCATAGCCTGATCCATCTTTTCCTCAACACTGCGGTTTTCCTGTTCGTAATCAAACGGCCCATGCTCGAAAACCAGGTATTCGCCTTCCGGAATATCCGTCAGCAGCATCTGCGGCGGAACCGCTCCCTGCCAGTTTTCCGCCAGACGCGCGCCGTAACATTCGCAGAGCGGGATGCCCCACTCACAGACTCTCCCCTTGGGATCGAAGATGTACGCCATGACATGGCCGCTGCTGCTGTTGGCTTCACTGCCGCCTTCGTCGTCCAATTTGTTCTTCACGCTGTCGAGCAGGCCGCAGATCGTTTCGCAGTCCTGTCCGGGAATCTGGGATTGTTTCTGCCAGAAATCCCAATATCCGATGCTTTCGTAGTTTCTGATATGCAGGAATTTGTGCGCGGGGATGGTGACGAAATACATTTTCACATCTTCCGTGGATTTTAACATGCCAATCTCTCCCAAACCAAAAAAGTAGCGGTCAAACGGTTGGATTTTCGTTCGCAGAACGACAGGAACAGGATTCTTTCGGTAGGCGCTCGGCGAAACGCCATATAAATTCTTAAATGCTCTTGTAAAGGCTTCGTGCGAGGAATACCCATAGTCAAAAGCAATGTCCAAAAGGTCCCTGTCGCTGTCGCGCACCTCGATCAGCGCAAAGGCAAGTTTCCGGCACCGTAAATAGCTGCGCAGCTGCATACCGGAGACTTCCCGGAATTTCCGCGTAACATAATATTCGGAATACCCCAGCCTTTTGGAAAGCATTTGTAGTGTCAGGGCGTCATCCCGGTGCAGAATGATGCTCTGATCGATTTCATCAACAATGCTCTGAATCTGTTTCTGCCATTCGTACATAACCGTTTTTCCTCGTTTCATCCGCTCTGGGTATAGTATAGAGAATAGAACGCGCTCCTGCTTGATAATACTTGCGAACTGTATTCAGTTTATCACAAACGCGCTGCCTTTGTCTCCGCCCTTTTGCCTGAAACCGAAAAAAGGACGCCGCAGCGTTTGCGGCATCCTTTTTTCACAGTTATGCTTCCTCATGCCGGACCAGACCGAACAGCTTTGATAGTTCCATAACCACAAGCGGAACGAGCGAAAGTCCCAATCCGAGCAGGTAAAGCTTTCCGGGGAGTACGATGAGTCCGAATGCGGTGTTCAGCGGTGTGAACAGCACAGCTGCGACAAGAAGAACGGAAATCAGGCATGCCTGGTTCAGTTTACGGTTGCCAAACGGACCGATTCGGAAGAGCGAATGGTTGGATCTCATGTTATAAGCCTGCACAAGCTGCGAGAGGGAAAGGATCAGAAAGGCGAGCGTCTGTCCGCCGGCCAGTTCGCCGGTTACCGAGAGTCCGACCCGGAAGCCAATCAGCGTCAGGGCGGCAAACATAACGCCCTGCAGCAAAACGCGCAGACCAAGCCCGTGCGCAAAGATCCCTTCGTCCTTTGGTTTTGGCTTTTTCTCCATGATGTCCGGCTCAACGGCTTCCATGCCAAGGGCAACTGCCGGAAGTCCGTCTGTGACCAGGTTGATCCACAGAAGCTGCATGGAAAGCAGGGGACTCTTGTGCCAGAGCATCATGGCGGTAAAGACCGTCAGGACCTCGCCGATGTTTGTGCCGAGCAGGAAGCCGACCACCTTGCGGATGTTGGCATAAATGCCGCGGCCTTCGCGCACGGCGTCAACAATCGTCGCGAAGTTGTCGTCCGTCAGCGTCATATCGGCGGCGCCTTTTGCCACATCCGTGCCGGTGATGCCCATGGCGCAGCCGATGTCGGCGGCTTTCAGGGCGGGTGCGTCGTTCACGCCGTCGCCCGTCATGGAAACAATCTGCCCTTTACGCTGCCAGGCCCGCACAATGCGGATTTTGTTTTCCGGCGAAACTCTTGCATAAACGGCAATATGTTCCACTTCACGGTCCAGCTCGCTGTCCGTCATGGCGTCCAGCTCCGGACCGGTGACGGCACGGTCGGAATCCGTCAGGATGCCCAGCTGCCGTGCGATGGCAGAGGCCGTGACGACGTGGTCGCCGGTGATCATAATGGGCTTGATGCCTGCCTTGCGGCAGGTCGCGACTGCCGCCGCCGCTTCGGGTCGCGGCGGGTCAATCATGCCGACCAGGCCCAGAAACGTCAATCCGCTTTCCAGGGTTTCGGATGTGGGCTGTTCCGGAACCGCGTCAATCTCTTTATACGCCACGGCCAGCACGCGCAGGGCATCGGCGCTCATCGCTTCACAGACGGCGCGGGCAGTTTCCACATTCCCTGCGATACAGCGCGGTGCAAGCATATCAAAAGCGCCTTTCGTAATGACAAGCGTGTGCCCATTGACCCGGTTGACCGTTGTCATCAGTTTGCGGTCGGAATCAAACGGAAGCTCCGCAAGACGCGGCGATTCGCGGTTCAGTGCATCCTTCGGCATACCGCAGCGGTGCGCGGCCAATACAATGGCCGTTTCCGTCGGATCGCCGATGTGCTGCTCCCGGTCGCCATCAAAAACAACGGAACCATCGCAGCAGAGCGTGGCAAGCTGCAGCAGTTTTTGGGCTTCTGCGGAAGGATTTGCCGAGATCTCCTCCGGTGTAGCCTGCCCATCGGTATAAACTTTTGTGAGAGTCATACGGTTCTGCGTCAGGGTTCCGGTCTTATCGGAACAGATGACCGATGCACTGCCGAGCGTTTCCACAGCAGGCAGACGCCGGATAATGGCGTTTTTCCTTACCATGCGCTGCACGCCGATGGAAAGAACAATCGTCACAATAGCGGGCAGACCCTCCGGAATGGCGGAAACCGCCAGAGAAACGGAGGTCATAAAGATATCCAGAACAGGGATGCCGTTTGCTAATCCGACGAGGAAAATGACGGCGCAGGCGGCAAGTGCGATGATTCCGAGATATTTCCCGAGCTGTGCCAGCTTTTTCTGCAGGGGTGTTGCGGAATCTTCTTCTCCTTCCAGCAGGTTTGCAATTTTGCCCATCTCCGTATCCATGCCGGTCGCCGTTACAACGGCAAGAGCTGTGCCATACGTAATGCTGCAGCCGGAAAAAACCATGTTTGTGCGGTCGCCGATGGCGGCTTTTTCAGGCACTTCGGTATCGGCGTCTTTTTCTGCGGGGACGGATTCGCCGGTCAGCGCAGACTCCTCGGATTTCAGGCTGACTGCACGAAGAAGACGCGCATCCGCCGGTACAAAATCGCCTGCTTCCAGCCGGATGAGGTCGCCGGGTACCAGTATACCGGCGTCAATGACTTTTTCTTCACCGCCGCGGATCACGCGTGCATGCGGCGCTGACATGTTTTTTAAGGCGTCAAGCGCCTTTTCTGCCTTGCTTTCCTGTAAAACGCCCATGATCGCGTTGATTACGACAATCACAAGAATAAGGATGGGTTCAAAAAATTCTCCCGGTACCCCTTCGTAACAGGCAATCACAAAGGATACAGCTGCTGCCGCCAGCAGGATCAGAATCATCACATCGCGGAATTGGTCGAGAAAACGCTGCAGGTTGGTTTTCTTCTTCTTTTCGCGCAAATGGTTCGGACCATGCTTCGCCAGAAGCGCTTCCGCCTGTTCGTTTGTCAATCCGCGGTCCGGATCAGTGGATAGTTCTTTTAGAAGTTCTTCGCGATTTTTGCTGTGAGCTGTCAAAATGATACCTCCCATGTATTTCTGATGTCAGTTTACGAAATTCGTGCGCGGCTGTCATTGGACAAATGAAAAATCTGTCCGACTTTTCACCGCGGCACATTTTTTGTTACTTTTTTGGACATTCACATGAATTTGTCCGGATACGGGGAAAAACGAAAAATAGCATTGTCATGAAAACGGGAATTTGTTACAATAAAAGAATAGAAACAGAAAGGAGGATTTGCTTTGCCTGACTCCAATATCACAAAAAACGCGCTTGCGGCCGCCATGAAGTCGCTGATGGATAAAACGCCGTTTTCCAAAATCAGCGTTGGAGATATTTGCGAACTCTGTCAGATGAACCGCAAGAGCTTTTACTATCATTTCAAGGATAAATACGATCTGGTCAACTGGATCTTTTATACAGAGTTTATTTCGGCCATCCGAAGCCGCGAATTGGAAAACGGCTGGGAACTGATGCAGGATGTCTGCGAGTATTTTTACCAGAACCGGCGGTTTTATATGAATGCGCTCGAGGTGCACGGCCAGGATTCCTTCCGCGATTATTTCAAGGATCTGCTGCATGCAATTATCAAGGTCTATTTTGCCGAGATCATCACAAAAGAGAAGGATGAGACTTTCTTCATCAATTTTTTTACGGATGCCATTGTTGTAGCTATTGAGCGGTGGCTGTGTGAAAATCCATGCCGTCCGCCGAAGGAATTTGTGGATCTCATGCGCGATGCCATAAACGGCGTTGCGGTACATATCGTACAGGAGATGGAGCAGGAGCAAGTCCGGGAAGCGTAAGCAGCAGTCTGTATTGTCCGGAATGTTCCTGAAATCGACGGAAAGGAGAAACAGCATGAAACACGCGTTCACCCAGAATATTGAAACCGATCGACTGGTCCTCAGAAGATTTGAACAGGGTGACGCCCAGGCCATGTTTACGAACTGGGCGAGCGACGGAGAAGTGACGAAATACCTGATGTGGCCCGCGCATCAAAGCGCGGCGGCTTCGGAAATTATCCTGCGTGATTGGCTTTCGCAATATGAAAAACCGGATTATTATCAATGGGCAATTGTGCCGCGGGAGATCATGGAGCCTGTCGGAAGCATCAGCGTCGGACAGATCAACGAAGGGGCGCGTTCCATGCATGTCGGGTACTGTATCGGCAGGAAATATTGGGGAAAGGGCCTGATGACAGAGGCTTTTTCGGCAGTGATTGCCTTTCTTTTTCAGGAAACTGACGCAAACCGGGTGGAAGCCCGTCATGACCCGCGCAATCCTGCCTCCGGCCGTGTGATGCAAAAGTGCGGTCTGACCTACGAGGGGACGCTGCGCAGTGCGGATCACAACAATCAGGGAATCTGCGATGCGGCATACTATGGTATTCTGCGCAGCGAATGGGAAAAAATGAACAGAACCTGAATGAGAAACAATGAAATATGGGTTTTTGCACTTCCACATCTCTTCGATGTGGAAGTTTTTTCTCTGTCGGCTGCATCATTCAGACACTTCACGAGTTTTGTCCCTTTTTTATTGGTTTATTTTGCAGTATATTGGTAAGCGAGAGGTCAGAAACGGCCGCTCCATTCCCGCCTGCACGCCATGGAAAGAGACAGAATGTGCAGGGGATTTACCTACGGGTGAACAGAGTATGAAAATTTTATTTGTATCAGACCAATACGGCGCGGCAAACAACGGATTGACCATATCTGCAAGACGCTATGCAGAAGTACTCCGTGCGCATGGCCATGAGGTACGCGTTCTTTCTACGAATAACACGGAGCGTGATGGGTATCAGGTCCGCGAAATGCGGATACCGGTGTTTGATAAGCTGATCAAGTCACAGGGGATGATTTTCGGCCGGGCGGAAAAAAACGTTGTGTCGGAGGCCATTGCCTGGGCGGACGTGATCCATTTTTATACCCCGTTTGCGCTTTCCATGGGCGTTGCGCGTATGGCCAAAAAAGCCGGAAAACCAGCCACCTGCGCGTTTCATGTACAGCCGCAGAATGTCTCCTATTCCATTGGTATGGGCAAATGGGAGTTTGTCAACACCTTTATTTTCTGGATCTTCCGGGTTTGCTTTTATAACCGCTTCCGTTATGTGCATTGCCCCAGCCGGTTTATTGCCTCAGAGCTGGAGGCACATCACTATAAGTCCAAACCCTGGGTCATCTCCAACGGGATAGACCCGGATTTTGTGTATCACAAGGCGGAAAAACCCGCCGAATTGCGCGATCTGTTCCGCATCCTGATGATTGGACGGCTTTCCCGCGAAAAACGGCAGGATGTCCTGATAGATGCCGTGAAAAAATCGAAATACCGTGACCGGATCCGCCTGGAACTTGCCGGACAGGGGCCGCGCCGCAGTGCGCTGCTGGAACAGGGACGCGAACTGGGAGAAAATCTGCAAATCGGTTTTTACAGCAAGCCGGATTTACTGGATCTGATTTCGCACTGTGACTTATATGTTCATGCTGCTGATGCGGAAATCGAGGCCATGAGCTGTATGGAGGCTTTTGCCGGCGGACTGGTGCCCGTCATTGCCAACAGCCGCAAATCGGCCACACCGCAGTTTGCGCTGGATGAGCGCTCGCTCTTCCGGGCAGGAGACAGCACGGATTTGGCGTCCAAAATTGATTGGTGGATCGAACATCCGGAGAAACGGCGCGAAATGGAGCGCCGGTATGCGGAATCTGCGAAGAAATATGCACTGGAAACCTGCGTTTCCCAATTTGAGGAGCTGCTGCACACCGCGATGCGCGAGGGCTCCTGGTTATGAGAGAACCGGATTTCACACTCTGGCGGCGCATCCCGCTCCATATTGGGCCGGACTATGATTATCTGCGCCGCGGCGTTTTCAAGACGATGCTTTACGGCATCATTTACACGGCTGCCGCCGCTTTGCTGCGAATTTTCAATTTTGTGCTGTTCGGCACACGCCTGCGCGGCAGAAAAAATCTGCGCGGCCTGCGGAAGCAGGGCCTGGTGGTGACGTGCAACCACGTGCATTGGCTGGACTGTTCCATGGTCGGTGCCTTTTTATGGCCGCGGCGCGCCTATTTTATTACGCTGCAATCCAATCTGGAACTCCCTGTCATTCGTCACCTTGTGCGAATATTAGGTGGAATCCCAATTCCGCGCGAGCGGCGCCGGATGCCGGAATTTCACGAAGCGGTTCTCCGCGTGCTGCGTGAAGGTGCGGCGGTGCCGATTTACCCGGAGGGCGAGCTGCATCCATATGCCGATTGCCTGTATCCGCTGAAGAAAACTGCCTTTTCGCTTGCCTATGACGCCGGTGTACCGGTCCTTCCGGTCTGTATCACGTATCGCAGGGGCAAAGGTTTCTTTCGATTCAAAAAGCGTCCGTGCCTGACCGTACACGCGCTGAAACCGATTTTCCCGGACCGGAGCAGAAACCGCCGCGATGAGGTGGAAGCCCTGTGCCGTGAGGTGGCTGCACAAATGCAGCTTTGTATGGAAGAGTCAAAAAAATCCCCCGCGCTTCCGAAATAAGAGGCGCGGGGAATTTTTTATCACTTTTTGGGGTTGCTGCGCCGCAGAATGTCGGTCAGCGGACTTTTGCGGATCGAGTAGGCATCCGTGCGGTTGTGCCTGTCCGGATCACAGGTGAAGCCATATTCATCGAAGGTGACGGAACAGGCGTCGTCTGAAACAACGTGGTCGATTTGCAGCATATCGTGCGCCAGATCAATCGGGAGCACAGGATATCGCTGGGCCTTGCGCGCAGCGTCAACTTGTCGCCCCATAGCCGCGATGCTCTCCGGGGAACTGTCCTTGGCGGCAATCAGAAAATAAAAGAGGGGATTGTAGGAAGAGATGGTTTCCATGTGGGCATCGCTCATGCACCAGCCGTTTTCCTGAGAGGAATAAAGAGAATGAACGGAGAAGAGAAACTGTCCTTCCCGCAGCGTTCGCACGGCATTTTCCGTTTCAGGGAGATCGGCCGTCACGGATATCATGATATTTGCGCGCTGCTGCAGCGCGTGGACAGTCGAATCGGTGAGATAACCGGGGTTCAGGAACAGGATAAAGGCACAGTCGTCGTGCTGCTCCAGCAGCCGGAGCGTGTTTTCCAGATTGTCATTCCGATAGAAAAGCAGATAAACATAGATGCCCAGTTCCTTGCCTTGCAGGATCGCCTGATCCAATTCACCCGCCGTCAGGCAACCCTCCTCCTTTGAAAGAAGAAAGGAAAGTGCCCAGGGAATATTAAAGCCAAGCTCAGCCTCCCGGCGGCGAATGAGATTGGCGCCCTTTGTGCAGCCGTTATATCCAAGGTTCATACCAAAGGTTTTCAATTTATCAAGATCCACACCGGTTACAATGTGTTTTAAAAGGCGGTAATAAGCGCTTTCTTCATTCTCGAGCATTTTCTGCGCTTCATTGAAAAAGCGTTTCTGAAAGGGCCCTGCCGAAAAACCCTGTCCCATGTCAACCAGCTTCCGCAGAGTGCGTTCCGGGTCAGCCCGGATTTCTGTGAGAGCCTTAACAACGGTTGCTTCGATAATCGTACGATCCAAATCAATTCGTTTCAATGTGGGAACACCTCTTCTGGTAAGATTCGTCTGCCGTGCGTCAATCGCATACTTGTCGATCCATCTGATTCTATCATACTATTGAACGCTACGCAGCAAAACGGACAAATTCTGTAAAGTGTCAAAAAACGAGCCGATACTGGAGAGAACGGAATATTTTTATTTTTTACATTCCTGCTGTTGATTTGCGGGCCATAGTCGATGTACAATAAACTTGTGCCGGGTTTCGGTACAAGCAGATTTACAAGTGGCAGAGGAGCAGGCAATGGAAGAAAAAGTGTTCAAAACAGCTGACACGGAGGAATCTTACCGGCGGACGCAAACAGAGGAATTTGTAGAGAATCTGACGGATTTTGTCTTGCAGCAGCAGCTTTACCGGGCGGCAATCAAGGAAATGCGGACCAAACTGGAGATCCTGGACGAAGCGTTCCAGGTACGCTATGACCATAATCCTATCCATCATATTGAGTATCGCCTGAAATCGCCGAAAAGTATTTTCGGAAAGCTTCGCAAAAAAGGACTTCCCATTACGACGGAATCGATCTGGGACAATCTAACGGACGTTGCGGGCGTGCGGGTGATCTGTAATTATATTGACGATGTGTACCGGGTTGCGGAGCTTCTGTTGAAGCAGGACGACATCACCCTGGTGCGTGTGCGGAATTATATAGATTACCCGAAGGAAAACGGTTATCGCAGCCTGCATTTGATTGTATCTGTTCCGATTTTTCTGGCGGAAAAGACAGAGCACGTCAATGTGGAAGTGCAGATCCGAACCATTGCTATGGACTTTTGGGCCAGTCTGGAGCACCAGCTGAAATACAAGGCGCAGGATGACGTTTCTCAGGAACTCAGGAAACGATTGAAAAACTGCGCGGACTCCATTGCGGCACTGGACATTGAAATGCAGTCCATCCATAAGGAACTGCAAAATGCAAGAAGCAAACCAGATGAAAATGACGTATTGCCTGACCCAGAAGGAATCGGAGAAACCAAAACCGCTTCCGGTACATAATACCGGATTATCGGAATAACTGTACTCGTGCGCCGCTGTCAGTCTCACAGAATTTTTTAACAAGCCGCGCACTAATCAACCGTATGCTGCGCCGGACGGACATCTCCCGCAGCGCTTCGGCGTGCCGGACTGGAGCCGCTTGCGCCCTCCGGCGATATCCTTTATGTACAATGGCTCTGCCTTTTTCGGTATTGGCGGTGTTCCGCCCAAAACTGATCAAATGCCTGTTTCCTGCGCTGTGTGCGTGGGAAACAGGCGTTTTTTATACCGGAAATCATCGCGAAAACGGTGCGGGCCCCGGCTCCTTGGTCGCTTCACCGATCGGTACAGCTCCTGTGCAGGAGCGCTTTTCCTGCCTTTTTCCACACTGTCACAGATATTCTGTCTTTGCAATATACTGACAGTGTGGAAAACTGTTTCCACATCCAAATTTGTCTGAGGTGACCCCTTTTTATGAATAGAATGCACGGATTAAACGAAATCAGCCCTGGCCAGAAAGCAAAAGTGAAAGAAATCCGCTCGCGCGGATCGATACGCCGGCGCTTGCTGGATATTGGGCTGATTGAAAACACGGAAGTGGAGTGTATCGGAAGAAGTCCGGGCGGAGACCCTTCTGCCTTTCTAATCCGGGGTGCTGTGATTGCAATTCGCAGCGAAGACAGTAAAAATATACTGGTCGAATGCTGAGGCGTATGCGTATCTTGTGAGAGGCGGGTGATTTTGGTGGGATTGACAAAGGGCTCCGTGGGAACGGGAACCGTGGATAACGGTCTGGAAATCAGAAAGCGTTCGGAATCCGACCGGGTTGTTGCAATTGCGGGCAATCCAAACGTGGGGAAAAGTACCGTTTTCAATGCTTTGACGGGTTTAAACCAACATACCGGCAACTGGCCGGGAAAAACGGTCACAAATGCACAGGGATATCATGAAACACGGCGTCATTCTTATGTACTGGTCGATATTCCGGGAACCTATTCGCTGATGGCGCACTCGGCGGAGGAGGAAGTTGCGCGGAATTTCATTTGTTTCGGTGAAGCGGAGGCCGTGATCGTGGTCTGCGATGCGACGTGCCTGGAGCGCAATCTGAATCTGGTGCTGCAAACGATCGAATTAACAGACAGAGTGCTTGTCTGCGTCAACCTGATGGACGAGGCAAAACGCAAGCAGATCAAAATCGATCTGCCGCTGCTTTCCAGGCGCCTGGGCGTTCCTGTGGTCGGCACCACTGCGCGAAAAAAACGAAGTCTTGCGGCCCTGACTGCGGCTTTGGACGAAGTTATTGACGGTGCTCCGCAGGAAAGCGCCTGTCAGGTGGTGTATTCCGGTGCGGTGGAGGAGGCAATCGGGATGCTGCTCCCGGCTGTCCGGGAAAAAACGCACGGAAAAATTAATGCACGCTGGTTGAGCCTGAAACTGCTGGATTATGATGACGCGCTGATGGAAGAAGTCAACGCGTGCCTGGGCTGCGATCTGCTTTCGGACGCGGACGTTTCCGCTGCGCTGCAGCGCGCGCGAGACTTCCTTTCCGGTCTTGGCATTCACCCGGATGATCTGAAAGAGAAAATCGTATCGCACACTGTCAAAAAGGCGGAGGAAATCTGCCGCGGCGTGGTGCAGTATGAAAAAAGCGGCTATGACGCTCGCGACCGGAGGCTGGACCGGATTCTCACGAGCAGGTTCACGGGCTATCCCATCATGCTGCTGCTGCTTGCCTGTATCTTCTGGCTGACGATTACCGGCGCGAATTATCCCTCACAGCTCCTGTCAAAGGGACTTTTCTGGATACAGGACCGGCTGACGGAATGGTTTCAGATGCTCGGCGCTCCGGAATGGCTGCACGGCATGTTAGTGCTGGGCGTTTACCGGGTTCTGGCCTGGGTGGTGTCCGTCATGCTGCCGCCGATGGCGATTTTCTTCCCGCTTTTCACATTGCTGGAGGATTCGGGATATCTGCCGCGCATTGCCTATAATCTGGACCGCCCTTTCCAGCGCTGTCATGCCTGCGGCAAGCAGGCGCTGACCATGTGTATGGGATTCGGGTGCAATGCGGCGGGGGTAGTGGGCTGCCGGATTATTGATTCACCGCGGGAACGCCTGATCGCCATGCTGACGAATAGTTTTGTGCCCTGTAATGGCCGTTTCCCGACGATTATCACCATTCTTTCGTTGTTTTTCCTGGGAAGTACGGGGGGAATGGTCAATTCCGTGCTTTCGGCGCTGTTTTTGACGTGCGTGATCCTGCTTGGTGTCTTTATGACCTTTGCCGTTTCAAAACTGCTCTCCCGGACCATTCTGAAAGGCGTCCCATCTTCCTTTACGCTGGAACTGCCGTCGTATCGGATGCCTCAGATCGGACGCGTCATTGTTCGTTCCATCTGCGACCGAACACTGTTTGTGCTGGGTCGTGCGGCAGCGGTTGCCGCGCCTGCCGGACTCATCATCTGGCTGATGGCAAATGTACAGGTGGGGGAACTCTCCCTGCTGAGCCGATGCGCAGGCTTTTTGGATCCCTTTGCCCGGTGCATCGGGCTGGACGGCGTGCTACTTATGGCGTTTCTTCTCGGATTCCCGGCAAATGAAATTGTCGTCCCGATTGCCCTCATGGCTTATCTTGCCGAGGGAAGCATTGTGGATATCGCAAATCCGGGGGTGCTGCGGCAGATTCTGACTGACAACGGCTGGACCTGGGTGACGGCCGTTTGCGTGATTCTCTTTTCCCTGATGCACTGGCCGTGCTCCACCACGCTCTGGACAATCCGAAAGGAGAGCGGCAGCTGGCGGTGGACTGCTCTGGCCGCCGTTCTCCCGACAGCGGCGGGGATGCTTCTGTGCTTTCTGATCGCAGCTGCGGCGAATTTGTTCTGCTGAATACGGGGCGCGAAAAGCGGGTTCCGTGAGATCGCCGGAATCCGGAATCAGCCTGTTAACAGACTGAAAAAATTGCATTTTGCCGGGTCATAAAATGCAGCAATGTCTATTTGTATACAAAAATGCAGAAAAAGAAAATAGAAACGGAAGCAGAATGGAACTTCAAAAATGAATAATTATTTCCGTTCATGAAAAACTGGCAAATTTTTTGGAAAGAATTCCGGTTTTTATTGACAAGTTATTCTTTTTTTATTATAATGTAAACGTCGTCTTGCTTTTTTGTGAACATCTCAAAAAAGCAGGACTGGGAAAGGAAGTGTAATAAAGTGAAAAAAGTTTCGATCGTTCTTGCAATTGTTCTTGTGCTGTCGTTGATGCTGACGGCCTGCGGCGGTGAGAAAATCCGTCTTGCCACCGGCGGTAACACCGGTACATATTATTCCTTTGGTACGGCAGTAAGCCAGATCCTGGGTGAAAAGACCGGCTATTCCTTCACGGTGCAGTCCACGGGCGCATCCAAGGCCAATATCCAGCTGATCGCAGCCGGAGAAGTCGAAATGGCAATTGTCCAGAATGACGTTATGGATTATGCATATAACGGGACGGACCTTTTCGCTGGGGAACAGACCCAGGGCTTTTCTGCTATGGCTGCGCTGTACGCCGAAGTCGTGCAGATTGTGGTAAACCCGGATGCGGGCATCACCACGATTGCTGATCTTGCCGGAAAGCGCGTTTCCGTCGGTGATGCCGGCAGCGGCGTGGAGTTCAACTCCAAGCAGATCCTGGAAGCTTACGGTGTGACCTTTGATGACATCCAGAAGCAGAACCTTGGCTTTGGTGCCTCTGCGGATGCTTTTAAGGATAACAAGATTGATGCATTCTTCTGCACCGCAGGCGCGCCGACAACGGCGATTATGGACCTGGCTACCAGCGCAAACTTCACCATTCTCACGGTGGATGACGAACACGCCGCGCAGCTGATTGCCAAATATCCGTTCTATACGCAGTATGACATTCCGGCAGGTACTTATGACAATATCGACGAGGATGTCACGACTCTCGCAGTCAAGGCAACGTTTATTGTCAGCAACGACCTCTCCGAGGAAGTTGTGTATGAAATGACAAAGGCTCTGTTTGAGAATCAGACAGAAATTGAAGTGGCGCATGCCAAAGGTGCTGAGCTGAATCTCAAGTATGCGGTTGAAGGTGTTTCCGTACCCTTCCATCCGGGTGCCGAGAAGTACTATCGTGAAGTCGGTGCGATCGCATAACAGGTTTCATGCCGCGTAAAAAAGTTTTGTTGGTGATAACGGCCGCGATAATGCTCTTCATTATTGCGGCCGTGTCCGTATATATGGCCGTCCGTCCTGCCACGCTGGATCTCTACGACGCCGATACCGGTCGGCTGTATGCCTCCTGGCCGGCGGAAGAGGGCCTCGGCTTCTCTGTGGGCTTTATCCATTCCGTGAACAAAAGCTTGGTCTGTGATTATTTTGTTCTGCGGAATGGGGAAATCTATGCCGAGAAAACCGTTTACAGCGCCTTTGGCGCAGGCGTGCAGACAGAAGTGGAAGAGGGACAAACTCTGACCTACAATGAAGATGGAACCATGACCATCTCGGGTTTTAACCAGCGCTTTGACAAACTCTCCTACATTGTGGGAACGGTGTATGACCATGTCCTGACGATCGGCGGCGAAACGATCAGCCTGACCGAACTATGCGGACGAAATGCCGCGGTGGTTTTTGAAGTCCGGTCCGGTTTCGCCCATTATTACCATTAAGGAGGAATGTGAATGTCCGAAAAAAACCTCTCGGAACTTGCAGCTGAGGAACGCGTCAATGCGGATGAACTGATGGCGGAATTTGACCGCGAATCCAATACGCGTCATTTTGAGGGACTGCCCCTGTATCTGGTCAAGGGCCTTTTGGCGCTGTTTGTCGTTATGGTGCTGACGATGACGCTCTTTGTCACGCCTCCGGAGCAGGTGCGCCGCTCGTTGTTTATCGGGTATATCATTCTGATGGGATTTATTTTATTTCCTGTGCGGAAGAAAAGCCCCAAGATCGTCAATCATGTGCCCTGGTATGACATTGTATTTGCAATCGTCGGTTTTGGCTGTTATTTGTACTATGTGATCAATTTTGAAGCCATTGTCAATAAAGCAATCAATATCTCAACGCTTGATATGGTGATTGCGTTGATTGGCATCCTGCTTCTTGCGGAAATCTGCCGCCGCGTGGTGGGATTCCCGATCCTTGTAGTAGCCGGTGCGTTCATCGTGTATGCGTTTGCGCGCGGCTATTCTCTGAAACGCATCGTACATCAGCTGTTCTTCACAACGGACGGCGTGCTTGGAACACCGCTGGGCGTTTGCGCCACGTTTATTGTGCTGTTTATTATTTTGGGTTCCTTCCTGGAAAAAACGGGAATCGGTGCGTTCTTCATTGACCTTGCGAATTCCGTCGCCGGTTTTGCTTCCGGCGGCCCGGCGAAGGTTGCCGTAATCTCCAGCGCGCTTGAGGGTATGTATTCCGGCAGCTCCGTCGCCAATACGGTGGGCAGCGGCAGTGTGACGATCCCGGTTATGAAAAAAACGGGCTATAAGCCGGAGTTTGCTGCGGCAGTGGAGGCTGCAGCCTCTACGGGCGGCCAGATCATGCCGCCGATTATGGGTGCAGCGGCCTTCCTGATGGCCGAAATGACCAATACGCCTTATGCGACAATTGCCGTTTCCGCGATTTTACCTGCGGTACTTTACTTTGTCGGCATTTTTATGATGATCCACTTTGAGGCGAAGAAGCTGGGCCTGAAGGGCCTGCCCAAGGAGAGTATCCCGAATTTCTTCAAACTCTTCCTGCGCAAGGGCTATCTTTTCCTGCCGATCGTTGTGCTGGTTGTTTTGATGAGTCTGGGCAAGACGCCGGCGTTTTCCGCGTGCTATGCAATTCTTGCGGCGATTGTCATCAGTTTCTTCAGCAAGGAAACGCGGATGTCGCCCGCAACCTTCGTGGAAGCAGTGGAGGGCGGCGCCAAAAATACCATCGGTGTTGCAGTTGCCTGTGCAATTGCGGGCATCATTGTCGGTATTGTCACACTTACCGGCCTCGGACAGGATCTGATCAATGTCCTGATGTCTGTGGCAAATAACAGCAAGCTGTTTGCGCTCTTCCTGACTATGATTGCCTGTATTGTGCTCGGCATGGGTGTTCCGACGACGGCAAACTACGTCATTATGGCGACAATCACGGCGCCGATCGTCATTAAAATGGGCGTTCCGGTGCTGGCCGCGCATATGTTCGTGTTCTATTTCGGCATTGTGGCGGATATCACGCCGCCTGTGGCTCTTGCGGCCTATGCCGGCGCAGCGATTGCAAAGTCCAACCCCCTGAAAACCGGCATCAATGCGACGCGACTGGCCATCACGGCCTTTATCGTGCCATATATCTTTGCGCTGAACCCTGCCATGCTGTTTATTGATACGACGCCGCTGGCCGTTGTTCAGATTATCCTTACATCGCTGATCGGCATTTTTGCGATTTCTGCCGGCATGGAGGGCTATATGTTCACCAAAATGCGTTGGTGGGAGATCCTGCCTTCGATAGCGGGCGGTTTGCTACTGATCGAGCCGAATCTGGTCACAGACCTGATTGGACTGGTACTGATTGCTCTGACATTGGTGGTTCAGATTTTGAAAAAACGCAAAGCGGCAGCCCCTGTCACAGAGTAAGAAATACGTAAAAGCACTCGGTGTGAAACCGGGTGCTTTTTTTATTTGCCACCGTGGTATTCCGACAGGTAATCGCAGCGTAACCGAAAAATCTGCGTCGGATTCCAGTAGGACATGCACTAAATGCCTGCTTTTTTCATAAAATGGGTTATCTGAATATTTTGGAGGGTGCCTGTATGCTGGAACTGTTTTGTCATTTGCTTTACATGGTGCTCGGCGTGTCAAACGGCAGTTCATTTCCGCACCCATTAACGGCGGACGAGGAACGGGATTGTCTGGAGCGAGCAGCCGCAGGGGATATGGAGGCGCGCAATAAGCTGATCGAGCATAATCTTCGTCTTGTTGCCCATATCATCAAGAAATATTACGCCGCCTCGCCACGCGACCAGGAGGATTTGCTCTCCATTGGCACGATTGGATTGATCAAGGCGATCAATACCTATCGCCCGGACCGGGGCACCCGGCTAGCGACCTACACGGCACGATGCATTGAAAATGCTATCCTCTCACAGATGCGTTTATGGTAGAGAACCAACCTTCCCAGAGCAGAAAAGAACCAAAATGGCGTATTCTGGCACAGGTTTCCGAGAATATTTATATCCTTTGTTCCACTTCGGACGGCTATGTGAGGTATGCACCGATGTATATCCATAGTTTCCGACTGATAGCCCCTCGCAGGTTGTTGGAAGCACAGTTGTTCAATCAGCAGTATCAGAATTATGAGGATATACCGAATGTACCGGACAGGCTCCGTTGGTGCCGTCATCACATGGGACTGATGCAGAAAGAGGTTGCAGACCTGATTGGAATTACCAGAGGACATTACATAGACTTTGAAGTTGGATATGTAGACCATTATCCAAAAGAAATCGTGGACAAGCTGGCAGCGCTCTATCAGGTTCCGGTGGATGATTTGCTGGACGATTACAATCGCTTCTTGTATAAAGGGCAAGGGAAAATGATACGAGAATATCGTGAGAGCCTTGGCTTAAAGAAAAAGCCATTTGCCCGGTTGTTAAAACTTGATCCAGGAACGTTACGATGCTGGGAAAATGATGAGAAGCGAATGTTCAAAGATTCTTGGGAGAAATATTTCAAAGACATCATAAAGGTATAGAAAAAAGCAGGTGTTCAAACTTACAGAGTTTGTTCACCTGCTTTCTTTATGGATGCGGATTTGATAACCGCATCCAGTAGCTGTACCTTCTGGTCGGAAGGACAGTTCAGTTTTTTAATATGTTGATTGACCAAGCTTGCGTGGACACCGGCAACACGCTCTGCCAATTCACGCTGACCTTCTATGGTTTTTGGATAATGGACAATTACATTGATTGGAGCACTCTTTCTTGCGATACCACGCACCTCCCTCGTTATTTCAGTCTATGAGAGAGAAGTTGTCCGCTATACCCACGACATAACGCCTGTTTTCCTACTTCAAAAAATGGCGTTTTCTGCTATAATATTATTGGGATATTGCGTAACTTCTTTCGTGGTATCATCTTATCAAGAATCTGTCAAAGATTCATTGAGCGTGAATTGAGCGCAAATTGACTACTTTCAGGAAGGAGGGCTGTGCATGGAACGTTGTGATTTCAGTTCAGTCATTACCACCATTCGTAAATATATCAGCGATGATCGCAATCTGAATCAGATTGACTTGCTATATGAAATGTTTGTCAGCTTTTTAAGTGATGATGCTTCGCAGGACTTTGATTTTGATAATGGTCTTGTGTGCCGTTGGTTCAACGGTCAGGCAAAAATCAGTCCTCGTATTTCAGGATATTATATGGACAAACATAACCAGAAACGCCTTGCTGCAGATATTGAACGGAACGTGTTGCCGTTAATGTATGACAGTGCTATGGCGGTGCAGGAAGTCTACAATATTCTGGTACAGGACAGCACCATTTCTGATAAAATCAAAAAACAACTGACCCAGTATTATCCGTGCAATACTGATTTAGAAGAAGCTATCTTTCTGGCATCTGTCCTCAGTTTTGGTATGGAGCGTACTTTTGTCAAACGTGATGCTAATACAAAACAGTTATTGACCACCGGAACACTTTCTCCGGTTGTGAAGGATTTTATATATGACGGCGGTGTGCCAAAACCTTGCCGTCACTTCTGTGGACGAGACGCAGAGCTTATTGCGCTGCATCAGTTATTGTGTGAAAATGGAAAAGTATTTCTTCAGGGTATCGCCGGTATTGGTAAAAGTGAGATGGCAAAAGCCTATGCGAAGCAATACAGCAAAGAATATACCAATGTCCTATATCTCACTTACACCGGGGATCTGAAACAGGATATTATCGACTTGGACTTTGCAGACGATTTAACGAACGATGATGGGGAGGAACGCTTTCGTGAGCATAACCGTTTCCTGCGTAGTTTGAAAGAAGATACACTTTTAATCGTGGATAATTTCAATGCAACTGCTACCCAGGATGGTTTGTTGTCTGTTGTCATGAAATATCGTTGCCGCATTCTGTTCACAACAAGAAGCCGATTCGATAACTATACTTCCATGAATTTGGAGGAAATCTCTAACACAGAAGCTCTTTTGAAGCTGATGGGATATTTCTATTCAGATGCGGAAAAATACCGTTCGATTTTAGAACAAATCATCCAGGTTGTGCATTGTCACACTCTGGCGGTAGAATTGTCTGCTCGTTTGTTGGAAAACGGAATTTCAGAGCCGGTGTTCCTGTTAAATAAGCTGAAAGAGGAAAAGGCTGCCCTGGATGCTACGGACACGATTGGTATCACCAAAGACGGAAAAAGTCGTAAGGCAACCTACTATGACCATATCCACACATTGTTTTCTCTGTGTCAGTTATCTGGTACAGAAATGGAGATTATGAGAAATCTTTCTCTGGCTCCGCTGACCGGTATCAGTGGCAGACTGTTTGCAAGTTGGATGAATCTGCGTGATATGAACACTGTCAATGATCTGATAGAGAAGGGCTTTGTCCAGGCAAAAGAAGGTCATATTGTAGCACTGCATCCGATGGTACAGGAAGTTGCGATTGAAGAAACAAAACCATCCGTGCAGACCTGCCGTGCATTATTGGATAGTTTACATCAGATTTGTCTGCGTCATGGAGAAGATGTTTCCTATTATAAGCAGTTGTTCCAGACTATCGAATCAATTATGCAGCAAATTGAGAACGACGATATGCAGACCTACCTTCGTTTTCTGGAGGATGTATTCCCTTATATGGAGAATTATCACTATTCTCAGGGGATGGAACTGGTTATTGATAAGCTGTCTGCTTTGCTGAAAGACAAAACTGTTGGTTCTGTTTCTGACCGTGCGTTGCTGTTGAGCTATCAGGTATATTGTGAGAAGAAACCGGATAAGGCAATCAAAATGCAAAAAGAAGCCATTGCAATGATTCCAGAGGTCACAGCAGATAATGCGCTTCTGTTTTCCAACCTTTATGCTAATCTTGGCGGTATGTATCGTGTGAACGGCAAGCTGGAACTTGCCAAAGAGAACATGGAACAGGCTGTCAAAATTATGGATGAATATGGTCTGGCTTATTACCATGACAGCATTGTGCAGATTACAAATTATGCGGTACTCCTAACAGATATGGGACAGCCCGAGATTGGCTTATCTGCCCTTAGAAAACTCTGTCGAGTGATCCGAGAATATAATTCTGATACGGGTCTGGATTATGCCAGCGTTCAGGAAGCCATGGGCGGTATTTGCCTGACTATGGGAGAAATCCAACAAGCTACTTCTCATTTCCAGAAAGCTATGGAAATCTATGAAACTGTATTTGAGTATGAACCGGATATGATTGAAACTAAAAAACAGGAACTGCTTGGGGCATATGCTCAAGCTGGATTGTATTTGGGAAATCAATTATTAAAGCATTAAAAACGAGCCACAGCTGTTACTCTGAAAGAGGAGTAAGTGCTGTGGCTCAGTTTTTATTTGTTATGTTTTTCCCAGAGAGCAGCCATTTCTTTAGGCGTCTCCTGCATTCCACGATTGAACCATTCTTCGATCCAACCATAAAGACCATAAGAAAAATATGCTGTTGTATATGCAACGAAATTTTCGTGTTCCGGTTTCGGACCGCAGGCTTCTTTAATGCTTTGCAGATTGAGGTGAGATAATCCTTGTTCATATAATCTAATACACAGATCTCTATTGTTCCAGTAATGTGTGAAGATGGCTTCAACCAAATTGAAATCTGGCTGCTGAATTGCGTTCAGCCACCAATTATCCAAAAGAGATTTTAGATGCTTGCTGATAACATCTTCCTTACTGTCAAAATTACGGTAAAAAGAAGCTCTGCCAACACCTGCTTCATCACAAATCTGGCTGATTGATATGTCGTTCAAGTGGGTGGTCTGCATCAGCTTCAGAACTGCATCTGTGATATGTTCCACTACATAAAGATTACGCCCTTCATTGCTCATCGGTGATACAGTTCTAACTGTTTGTCTCATTTTCTGTCCTCCCATTGACTGTAACTACTATTGCTGATACAATCATAACGCCGATACAAATGTATTAGCGATTGCATTTATTATAAGCTGATGAAAATCAGTTGTCAAGAAGAAAGGAACCGTAAGATGTCATTGATTGCAAAACGATTGATCATTTTATCTGTCATTATTGTAGCTGCCTTCGTTCTGGGTAGATTGTCTGTCAGAGTATTTCTGAATTTGCTCTTGGGTGGAACCATGTTCGGAGGAAATTTCCTATGAAAAGGGAGAGAAGGAGGACTCATAAAGTGCTTTGGGGATTTATCTATGTAACTGTATTTGTTACTGTATTTATTGCGTCCGCAGTCTTTAAGATGAAATATGATCCAACCCACGGAGCATATAAGGCCGATTGGAATGATTCGGTCGGTACAATACATACGGATCTTGCTTATGGTGATGGAGAATTAAATAAATATGACCTGTACCTCCCAGCGGATAGCACAAGAGAAAACTATGGTCTTGTTGTTTATCTCCACGCCGGTGGATTTACTGCCGGTGATAAAAGTGAGGATGCAGAAATGTTGAAATGGCTCTGCTCCAAGGGATATGTAGCTGCGGGCATTAACTATACCCTCCGTACTGAGGAAAACACTGCCAGCGTGTACAGTCAGTCCGTAGAGATTCGTGATGCGATTCCGGTTGTCATCGAGGAAGCAGGAAAATTAGGATATTCCATTGATAAAATGGCAGTTGCCGGTGGTTCTGCCGGACACGCTCTGGCGATGATTTATGCTTATCGTGATGCAGAGCAGGCTCCTGTTCCTGTTGTGCTGACCTTTGGAGCTGTTGGTCCTACCAGCTTCTACCAGGAAGATTGGGGTATCTTTGGCTTAGATAAGAGTGATGAAGCCTGTGCTACGATGTTTACCGTTATGTCTGGAACAGAGATTACATCGGATGAAGTGGCTGACGGCACATACCTTGAAAAGGTAAAACCGATCTCTGCAGTGGATTGGGTTACTGACAAATCTCCTGCAACAGTTGTTGCCTATGGTACACACGATAAAGTGCAGCCGTTTCTTGCGTCCCTTCGTCTGAAAGCGGCATTAGAGGAAAATGGTGTTGACCACCAATACTTTGAACTCCCTCATTCCGGGCATGGTTTGCAAAATGACACAAAACTCTATATACAATGGATGGATTCAGTCGAAGAATATTTGGATAAGTATATGGGAAGCTGAAAGGAAATGAATAGATGAAGAAAGTTTTGAAAATTATTTTGATTATCTTTCTCGTAATCACATTGTTGGTTGCAGGAATTGTGTTATTTCTGTTCCATACATTGAAATCAGAGTTAGGCGACCATTGGGAAGATTACGCAAAAGTCTTTGCAATGCAGACAGAAGCGAATAAGGATTTACCACCATTGGAAAACATCGAGCAGCGTGAGATTGATGTTCAGTATATTCGTAAGGATGGAACTATCGAAACCCGCCCTGTTCGCCTTTACATACCTGAAGAATCAGAGCAGCCTATGCCGCTAATTTATGTGCCGCATTACGAAATGGCTGAGAATGCTGCGGAACTGAGAAGGTATCTGGAGCAAGGCTGGGCTGTTACATCCCCGACAGATGTACTGCCATCTCATAACGGTCTGCTTACAGACGATGACCTTGTGTTCAATAATGCGGCACTTTACACATTGCGACACATGGAGGAATTTGATAATCAGCGAATTGCTATTGTCGGTGGTAGTGCAGGCGGTTATACAACACTGATGCTCAGCGCTTTGCAGATGGGCAACTGCGCATCCGTTGCGACGGCCCCGATTGCAAATGTGTATTTCAACTTCTACCAGTATTTTCAGATGGCACAAAGAGATGATGCCCCGTTCTTTCTGAAACTGGTCAGAGATTCTTTTACGCCAATACTTGATAATTTCCCGAATGTAAAGGACACAGAGCGTTGGGAAGCATTCTCTGCGGTTGGACTTGCCGATTGCTTTAACAGCCCTCTTGTAATAACTCATGTGACCTCTGATATTCTTGTACCGGTAGATCAGATTACAAGAGAATTTACATACGCAAATGAGGGCGAGTCGATGCCGGAAGATTTCTCTACTCGCTTGTCAGAAGATAATCCCGGTGTTCTTGGTCACTCTTTGGCAGATGAACTTCCTGCGGAGCTGACCCATGTGGAACATATCATTATTGAGGACTTGGATGCAGACAGTGATTTGCCGTATCATGAAGAAAAGCTGTTCAATCTCAATATTTATGATGATGGACCGACAGAATCTTATGGCAGTCACCGAGCAACAAGCGGCACTGGTGTTGTAAATGATGTTCCATACCTGAAAGCAATGTTTGAACGAGGTCTGGCACAGAACGAAATTCTTACCGATGGAAAGCTGATTCTGTTGTTAGAGCGTTATATGGGTGAAAGCATTCAGCTTCCTGCCCATGAGGGCGTGGATGATTCTGTTTATGGTTCTCTTGCGATTTATCGTCAAGAAATCGTTGAAGAACTTGCTTGCTGGGCAGCAAACAACTCCATTGAGGAATTGGATGTAGCTGTGAAATCGGCTGTTGCAGAACATGATTCGGACAAATATCTTGAAGTATGGGATGAAATCTACGATGATATAGCTTCTTCTTTAAGATGATGGAGGTTCGAATGGACAAACGAAAAGATAAAATAACAGTTTTAGAAATTGTTATTGCTGCAACGCAGGTTTTAACTGTCATTTGCATCTTCAAAGGTAATACTGCGTGGAAAGGAAGCCTATCCATTCTATTTATTGGAATAGCCGCAAGTTTGTTTGATAAACTTCGTGAAACGAAAGAAAGACCATATCTGTATAGCGGAATTTGTATGCTTCTGATTGGTTTGATATTGATATTCTGGTTTATGATTACGGGATAATTATTTCAAATAAATAAAACAAGTTCATGCTGAACACATAATATGTTTCTACAGCAGTCATGCACTATGGTGTGTGGCTGCTTTCTTTTTTGCTCAATTTCCGCTCAATCCACGCTCAATGTGTTTTATGCCCTCTTTCAGTAGAATGAAATTGCAATGAAAACAGCACCAAATCAGAAAATCCGGTGCTACTTCAAAGCAAATCTACTGAAAGGGGGCATTTTTTATGAACACAAACAAACACAAGGAGGTACAGAGCAAATGAAAGAATTGAACAACATCAAAATCATTGCCGTAGATCATGGCTACGGCAACATCAAGACCGCCAATACAGTCACACCGACTGGAGTGACCGCCTATGAGACGGAGCCGATTTTCTCCGGCAACATTCTGGAGTATGACGGTATTTATTATCGCATCGGAGATGGTCACAAGGAGTTTATTGCAGACAAAGCAGAGGACGAAGATTACTACATTCTGACCCTTATGGCAGTTGCCAGGGAACTGAATGTGTATGGTATCCGTGAAGCAGATGTTCATCTGGCTGCCGGTCTGCCGCTGACATGGATTCGCAAACAGCGTGAAAATTTCCGAAGCTATCTGCTCCGCAACAGAGAAGTGGACTTCCGTTTTAACGGCAAGGACTATCATATCCGTTTTGTCGGATGCAGTCTGTTTCCACAGGGCTATCCTGCCATCATCAACTGTCTGAGTAATTTCAAAGGTACGAACCTTCTGGCAGACATCGGAAACGGCACCATGAACATTCTGTATATCAACAATAAAAAGGCGATGGAAAGCCGCTGTTGGACAGAAAAGTTCGGTGTCAACCAGTGCATGATTGCCGCCAAGAATGCTGTGCTGGACAGCTTCGGAGTGAAAATCGAGGAATCCACCATTGAACAGGTGCTTCGCTTCGGCACTGCTGACATCAGCAATCCGTATCTGGACTGCATTACTTCTGTGGCAAAGCGTTATGTAGCCGACATCTTTGCTACAC
>JAHAYX010000056.1 GCA_018384365.1 Clostridiaceae bacterium | reverse complement strand
GTCATCTTCCATGACAATTTCAAACTTGATCAGGCGCGAGGTATCATAATCTATGGCAAGATCGTTCGGATTTGTGATCACGCGCACTTTTTCGGCACATCCCGGCAGCATCAGGCAGATTGCCATTACGCCGAGGATCGCAACCACTCTTACAGCTTTACTCATTCTTCTTGTCATCATGCGTCTCCCCTATCTTGTGCCGTTTTCCTGCTGAACCTGGAGCTTTGCAGCAGTCAGCGTATTCTGCATCAGCATGGCAATGGTCATGCGGCCTACGCCGCCGGGAACCGGCGTGATATAGGACGCCTTTTCCGCCACTGCCTCAAAATCCACATCACCGCACAGACCTTCCGGCAGGCGGTTCACACCAACGTCAATGACAACCGCGCCATCCTTGACCATATCCGCCGTGATAAAACGCGGCTTCCCGATTGCCACAACCAGGATGTCCGCGCGGCGCGTCACCTCGCCGAGGTCACGCGTGCGGGAATGGCAGACCGTAACGGTGCCGTTTCGCGCGAGCAGCAGCATGGCCTGCGGCTTTCCCACCAGATTGGAACGGCCCACCACGACGCACTCCCGGCCCGCAACCGGAATTTCATAGGCATCCAGCAATTCCATCACGCCGGCCGGCGTGCAGGGCAGGAATTTTGCATCTCCCACGAACAGGCTGCCGACGTTTTCCGTATGGAAAGCGTCCACGTCCTTAACCGGGTCGATCGTATGGTTAATCACCGCTTCTTCGATGTGTGCAGGCAGCGGATGCTGTACCAGGATGCCATGCACGGCGGCGTCGCCGTTGAGCTCCTGCAGCAGCGCAATCAGTTCCTCCTGCGTGGTGCTTTCCGGCAGGATATACTCGCGGGAGAGAATACCGCACTTTTCACAGGCAATCTTCTTGTTGCGGACATAGACCTGCGAAGCAGGATCCTCGCCGACTAAAATAACAGCCAGGCACGGCGTTACGCCGGTTTCCTCCGCAAAGGTTTTCACCTCCGCCTTCACGCGGCGGCGCACCTGCCTGGAAACCTCGCGCCCATCCAATATCTGTGCGCTCATTTCTGTTCCTCCTGCGCAGAGTCGGCAGACTGTTTTTCTTCCGCGGCCGGTTCATCGCCATAAAACGCGGCGTCGTCCTCATCCGAGCCTTCGTCGCCCTTCATGTAATCGGCAGCGTCGCCCTCGCCTGCAAGGCCGACATATTCGGGCGCAGCGTCATCCTCATATTCCTCGTTGAGTTCTTCGTCGTCCCCGCTCTTTGATTTCGGCACGCGTTTGGGCAGATAGGGATTTGCCAGTGCCTCAGGATCCTGTTCACGGAACAGATAGAGATAAACAAGGATGCCCAGCGCCACAATGCAGGTGAAGAAACCAAAGAACTGCGAAACGCGCAGGCCCGTGCCGAAGAGATACAGGCTGTCCGTGCGCAGGCCTTCGATCAGGCCGCGTCCAAAGCCGTACCAGGCCGTGTAAATCAGGAAAATCTCACCGCTGTAACGGCGCTTTTTTGAATAGAAATGGAGAATCAGGAATCCGACAACGTTCCACAGGGATTCATACAGGAAACAGGGGTGCACAGACGCGCCGTTTGAAAGCACCATGGCCCAGGGAAGGTTGGTCGCCGTGCCGTAAGCTTCCTGGTTGACGAAGTTGCCCCAGCGGCCGATCGCCTGTCCAATCAACAGACCCAGCACGCACAAATCCAGCATGGTGCCGACGCGGATACGCTTGATCAGACAGAATACAAGCACGGTTAAAACACCGACAATGATTGCACCGTAAATTGCCACGCCGCCGTCCCAGATCTGGAACATCAGCTGCGGGTTGCCGTAATAATACTCATCATACATGAAAAGTACGTAATAAGCACGCGCGCCGATAATGGCAAGCGGGACCGCAAAGATCAGCATATCCAAAAGGTCATCCTTTTTGATGCCGAAATCCTTTGTACGGTAATTACAATATATCACCGCCAGCAGGAAACCCAACGCAATGATGATGCCATACCAGTAGATATCCAGACCGAAAAGACTGAAAGCGATCCTTTTCACATCGACCGAGATACCCAGCCCGGGAAAGCTTATTGTATTCATGCACTCTTCCTCCCAAAACATTTCTTGCGGGAATGAAACGAAAAAAATACGGAAAATTTTCATTTTCCTCAAACTTTCAGTCAGGTTTACCAACTAAAAATCTGTTAACGCAATTATACCATCGACTTTTTGTGAAATCAATTGAAAAATCATGAACATTCGCCGCACGGCTCGCTTTTTTCGGATAAGAGCCGCCGGGGACCCGCACGGAAATACGCCCGCATCTCGTCGACACCGAGAATATCATAGGCAAAACCTTTGCGCACCAGTTCCTCCGGGACAAACTCGTCATATTTTTCAAAATATGGTACTTCCTTCGGATATACCAGCTCCAGCGGATCGAAATCCACGGCAGCATTGCGCGCGGTGACTTCCCAGAATTCTGCCTCGGTGGCCTTCATCTTGAACTGGATGTAATAAGGCCGCGCACTCTCAAGACCGGAGATTTTCAGTTCCCCGGCGCATTTGATCTTCAGGAAACGCTCGATGGCAAAAAACGCATAGGTGCCGACCCACGGCATCAGCGCCCACATATCGCCGCCCAGATTCATGAGCGGACGCAGCCCGCCTGCGTTTTTCACCAATTCCCGCACCTCCGCCAGGCGGTAACGCGCCGCCGGACGCAGATACGGGAAGGTATCGTTCTCATACAAAAGGCGCTCCATGCGTTTTAAGACCTTGGTATGCAGATCGCCGGGGCAAAGACCGAAGAACGCCGGCACCGTACCGCCAACCGGTTCCACGAAGATCAGTTTTTTCTTGTAGTCGATATCGATATTGATCCAGACATGGCCCGCCAAAGCGATGCGCTCGCCAATGGGCGGCGGCTGGACAATGGTACCAAGCTCCTGCGAGCCGCAGCGAACGGTGAAAAGCTCATCTTCCTTAAAAACCGCATAAAACTTATAGGAATTGACCAGACGTTCCCCCGCAAGGCCGATGATCAGTCCGCCCTCCGCTGTTTTTTGCAGATGGTCAATCTTCAAAAGGTGCAATAGCAGCGCGCGGAAGTCCTCCTGCGGAACACCCCGGAAGGGCGACAGCGTTAAAACACGCTGAGCAAGCTCGTTCGGCCGCAGTTCACCGGAGGTGGCCAATATGGACATGGTCTGGTGATACAGCAGGCTGTAGGGCAGGCGGTCCGGCTTGGGCGGTTCCACCCAGCGTTCCTCCAGATAAATCTGCACAAGCGAAATGGCCTGCAAAAGCTTCCAGGGAATCAGCTGCGGCAGGGGCGCCGTCGGCAGCGCCATTTCCTCGCGGATCACAAACCACATCTCCGGCGGCGAATCGCGCCGTCCCGTACGCCCCATGCGCTGCAAAAACGAGCTGACGGTAAAGGGCGCGTCGATCTGAAACGCCCGCTCCAGGCGGCCGATGTCTATGCCAAGCTCCAGCGTTGCCGTTGTGCAGGTGGTCAGATACAGGCTGTCGTCCCGCATATCGGCCTCAGCCGTTTCCCGCAGGGAGGCCGACAGGTTGCCGTGGTGGATCAAGAAACGATCCGGTTCACTGCGCAGCTCGCAGTAGTGGCGCAGCGTTGACGTCACAACCTCGCACTCCTCGCGGCTGTTGGAGAACACCAGGCATTTATGCCCGGCGGTATGTTCAAAAATATAGCCAATGCCGGGATCCGCGTCCGCAGGAGCGCAGTCGGTCGGCGGTTCGGGGTCCTCAAACGCCGCCTGATACTGCGGCGGCACAGTGTGCGGCATATGCGGGGCCAGATTATCCCGCTTCACCGTCGGTTTATAACGATAGCCTGTCGTCTCGGTCATGGGGAAATGCTCCATGCTGATGCGCCAGCGCGTACCCTTCGTCTCGATATGCGGCGTCTGCGTCTTACGTCCGGTGCCGGAGGCCAGCCACTCCCCCGCTTTTTCGAGATCGCCGATCGTCGCGGAAAGGCCGACCCTGCGCGGAATGACGCCGGCCATACGCTGCAGCCGTTCGAGCAGGCAGAGGACCTGTGCGCCGCGGTCGCCACGCATGAGCGAGTGTACCTCGTCGATCACCACAAAGCGCAGATCGCCGAACAGGCGTACAATATCCTGATGGCGGTGGCGCAGCATCGCCTCCAGCGATTCCGGCGTGATCTGCAGGATACCGGAGGGATGTTTGACCAGTTTATCCTTGTGCGAACGGTTCACGTCGCCGTGCCAGTGCCAGACGGGAATATCCGCCTCCTCGCAGAGGTCATTCAGACGCAGGAACTGGTCGTTGATCAGTGCTTTCAGAGGACCGATATACAAAGCGCCCACCGAAGCGGGAGGATCCTCGTCAAAAAGGGAAAGAATCGGGAAAAAAGCTGCCTCCGTCTTGCCGGAGGCAGTACCTGCCGAAAGCAGGAGGTTATCATCGGTTTCAAAAATGGCATAACACGCCGCAGCCTGCACGGCACGCAGCTGCGTCCAGCCGTGGTTATAAATATATTGCTGAATAAAAGGCGCCAACTTATAAAAAGGGTTGTCCATACACACCTCCCGGCGTCAGGCGCGAATCATTTGAGCCTGTCAAACAATCCGCAAACAGAGTGTTTATCCAAGTCTGCCGATCACAAAGGCCACCACGCGGCTTTTTTCCAGCGTTTCGGGGCTGAAAAGCTGCACATCGCCCAGCACCGAGGGCACCAGGCGGCAAACCGCCCAGATGGGGAAGGCAATCAGCGCATATCCGGCGAAAATGCCGAGAATCAAGCCGAGCAGCGTATTGACCGGGCCTATAATCGGCATCCGTCCCAGGAAGGAAAGTGAATCAATCAGCACCCGCAGGACCGCCAGGATCAGCGCATAGAACAGGAAAAACAGCAGCACGGCCGTCAGCGCGCCGCCCACAATATCCGTAATCTTCCGGGCAACCGTTTCGGTGTCGCTGAAGAGACTTTCCTTTTCCTCTTCTTCCGGTTCACCGGCAGCAGCTTCCTGATTTTCTTCATCCGTGAAGAACTTTTCCTGAATTTTTGCGATCAGGCCGTCCACCGTATCCATGGCAGAGTCCAGCGCACCGAGCGTATCCTCCGTCATATGTTTTTCAAAAGAACGCTCCAGCGTACGCTCGATCAACGGGTTCACCACCGCCCGCGCCACATAGGGCGAAAGACGCTGCGCGATGAAATAGGCAGAACCCACCGCCACAACCACTGCAAGCAGTGTGGCAACCGTTTTAATCAGCCCGCTCCGCGCGCAGAGATATACACACCCCACAAAAAGTGCAATCAGAATAACGTCAATCAACAGTCCGTAATTCATTTGCCCTCCGTTTCGCCGCCGTCAGCGCCTGATACAGGCTTGTTTGCAAATGCGGACAGCAGATCGACATAGCCTGCGTCCGACGCATAAATCAGGAGCACTCTGCCCTCTTCACTGACCAGAATATCACGCACCTGGGAAACATCCACCTCCGCGCTCAACGGCTCCAGAGAGCCGCTGAAAAGCTGCACGCCTTGTGTGTAAAGCACGGCAACATAGTCCCCGCAGGCCGACATTTTGCGGATATCATCGTTGGTATTCGCTACAAGCGCGCTTTCCGCATCCGGCGCAAACAATACAACCTTCGCGCCGAGTCCGGAGGTGCGGTCCAGCATCGTCAGCACCACATAGCTCTCCGCCGCAGCGCCGGTTTTGATCATGTCGTTTCCATACGCATATTCGTATAAAACGTTTCCGTCAATATCCGTCACAACCGCCCGGTCGTCCCCGACCAGACAGAGGGTATCATTTGCTATGTAATAGGTATTCGTCACGATTGTGCCGGTGATATCCGCCGACGCCCGGTAGGAATCGCTGCGGTTCAAATCAAAATAAAACATTCTGGAAATAAAATTTCCGTCATCCTGCGTATAGGCGGTCGCCGTCATGGTTTTTCCGTCCGGCGCCAGGGATGCGCGCATGACATAATACTCGGAGGTCTGCCACTGATAAACCAGATTCTGACGGTTATCATAGACCGATACCACGGCGCGGTAGCGCGCGTCCTCATGCGTCACGGTGAAATAGCCGCTGCTGTTTGCCTCAACGGAAATAATCTTCCCGGGAATCTCCAGCGAGCCGATCAGGGCCGTCTGGCCGGCCACCGTCAGATTGGTGCCGCCCCGGTCATAGGCAATGATCTGTTCGTCGCTCACGCAAAGCGCCGGGCGGCTGTAACTCAGCTGCAGCGCAAGCTGTTCCGTACCGTCCGTGCCGTACAGCTTGAAGTTGCCCTTGTTGATCACGGCAAGGCTCTCGCCGAACAAGGCATAGACGTTTTCGCTGTCCGGTTCAAAGGCAATGCGGCTGTAAGTCGAAGAGGAAGGCTTTTCATCCGCCTGTTGGCGCGCCTGGATCTCCCGGAACCAGGCAGAAATGTCGTTCCGGAAATAATAAATGCCTAAAACGGCCGCGGCAACCGCTAAAAGGATGACGATACGCTGCGCTGCGCGTGTGAGATACAGGCGGCGGTCTTCATGCGTTCCCTCTATGAAGTTTTTCCTGACTGAAAATTTCATACTGATCCTTTTTCATACCAGACGCCGGTCATGCACAGTCCTCCGGCCTCCAGTGTCGGGCCGGCCAGACGCCGGTCTCCACTTTGTAAAATCTCTGCTATATCGCCGGGGGCAAGTTTTCCAAGCCCCGCATACACCAGTGTGCCTGCCATGGCGCGTGCCATGTTATAGAGAAACCCGCTCGCCTTGATGCGGATCGTGATCAGGCTTCCCTGCGCCGCGACCTCACAGTCATACACCGTGCGCACCGTGGTGGAAACATTGCTGCCGAGCGAGCGCACGGCGGAGAAATCGTGCTCGCCCAAAAATTCCGCCGAACAGGCCTGCATCCTTTCCACGTCCAGCGGCGCGGGAATGAACATGGTGCGGTCATTCAGAAACGGGTCGCGGACGCGGCCGTTCTGGATCGTATACGTATATTCCTTTGCCGTACAGGAGAATACGGCATGAAACTCCTCCGGCGCAGCCTCGGCGGCAAAGACGGAGATGTCCCGCGGCAGACGTGCGTTTAACGCAAGCGGCAGTTTTTCCAGCGGGATGCCCGTTTCTGCACGGGTATTGGCAACATAGCCGCGCGCATGGACGCCTGCGTCCGTGCGGCCGCAGCCGATAAACGGCGTATGCACACCCGTCAACGAGGCAAAGGCATCCTCCAGCGTCTGCTGTATGGTAACGGCGTTCTGCTGGCGCTGCCAGCCGTGATACGCGGTACCCAGATAGTTGAGTGTCAGACGGATATTCATAGCGGGAACACCCTGGAAAGCACAATCAGGACGGTAACCGCCGCCGTACAGGCAAGCGCACCGTAGTCAAGCCTCGTCATGCGCAGTTCCTTCAGCCGCGTGCGGCTTTCGCCGCCGCGGTAACAACGGCACTCCATGGCAATGGCCAATTCGTCCGCCCGGCGGAACGCGCTGACAAAGAGCGGCACCAGAATCGGCACAAGAGCCTTGGCGCGCTGCAGCAGATTGCCGGTTTCAAAGTCCGCGCCGCGCGCTTTCTGCGCAGAAATAATCTTGTCCGTTTCTTCAATCAGCGTCGGAATAAAGCGCAGCGCAATCGTCATCATCATGGCAAGCTCATGCACCGGAAGATGGAGCTTCTGCAGCGGACGCAGCAGGCTTTCAATTCCGTCTGTCAGCATAATGGGCGACGTGGTATACGTCAGAAGTACAAACGTGCCGGCGATCAGCATGGCAATGCGCAGCGCCATAAAAACCGCCGTTTCAATGCCCTCCCGCGTAATGCGGAAGATCCAGAAACGCCAGAGTTCCTCGCCGGGCGTATAAAACATATTGAGAATTGCCGTAAAAGCAATGATGAAGAGAAGCGGCTTCATGCTGCGCAGCACAACCCTCACCTTGATGCCGGAAATGCCGACCACCGTGCAGAGCACGGCCAGCATAATGGCATACCCCACGATGCCCTTCGCGGCAAACAGCAGGATGATATAGGAAAATGTCAGAATAATCTTCACGCGGGGATCCAGACGGTGGATGACGGACTCTCCCGGAAAATACTGACCCAGTGTAATATCTCTCAGCATGCGCCGCCCTCCTTTTTCAGAAGGTCTGTCAGGAGTCTGGCGGCATATTTCACCGTGTAAATGGACGTTCCGACCGAAACGCCCCTGCGCTCCAGCTCCATAAATACGTGCGTAATCTGCGGTACATCCAAACCGATCGCAACCAGCTCCTCCGCGCGGGCAAACACCTGCTCCGGCGTGCCGTCCATCAGAATGCGCGACTCGTTCATCACGATGATGCGTCCAACCGTGGCGGCAATATCCTCCATGCTGTGCGTGACCAGCAGGATGGTTGCATTTTTACGGTCATGATAGTCCCGGATCTGTGCAAGCAGGCGCTCGCGGCTGTACGGGTCAAGGCCGGCCGTAGGCTCGTCCAGCACCAGCACGTCCGGCTGCATAGCCAAAACGCCGGCAATCGCCGCGCGGCGCTTTTGTCCGCCGGAGAGCTCAAACGGTGATTTTTTCAGGATTTCCTCATCGAAATCCACAAAACGCGCCGCTTCGTAAACGCGGTCCTTCACCTCTTCCTCGGAAAGGCCCATGTTTTTCGGCCCAAAGGCGATGTCCCGGTAAACCGTTTCCTCGAAAAGCTGATATTCCGGATACTGGAATACGAGTCCCACGCGCGAGCGCACGCTGCGCATGCTGACGCCCTTTGCGTAGATATCCTGCCCATCCAGCAGAACCGTTCCGGCGTCCGGCTTCAAAAGCCCGTTCAGCTGCTGCATCAGCGTGGATTTTCCCGAGCCCGTGTGACCGATCACGCCGATGAATTCGCCGCTTTCCGCCTTAAAACTGATATTATCCAGTGCCTTGTGCTCAAAAGGCGTATTTTTACTGTATGTGTAACTCAGGTTTCTGACTTCAATCAACGTGTTTTACTCCTTATTCTTCTGCATCAGGTCATAAATGACAGCCGCACATTCTTCCGGCGTCAGCGCATCGCTCTGCACCTCGATCCCCGCAGCCTTCAGCAGGCGCAGCAACTCGACCGGCTGCGGCACGGTCAGTCCCGCCGCAATCAGTTCCTCCGCGCGGTTGAAAATTTCACGCGGCGTGCCATCCATCAATACCCTTCCGTCTGACATGACGATCACGCGGTCGGCATCCGCCGCCTCGTTCATGTGGTGGGTGATCAGCACGACCGTGATGCCCAGTTCACGGTTCAGTTTATGCACCGTCCGCATGATCTCACGGCGTCCGACCGGATCCAGCATGGCGGTCGGCTCGTCCAGCACAATGCAGTCCGGCTGCATGGCGATAATGCCGGCGATTGCCACGCGCTGCTTCTGGCCGCCCGAAAGCTGATAGGTGGCGTGCTTTTTAAACTTCGTCATGCCCACCGCTTCCAGGGCGCCGTCCACTCTGCGGCGGATCTCCGCAGGCGGCACACCCAGATTTTCCGGTGCAAACGCCACATCCTCCTCCACCACGGTCGCCACAATCTGGTTATCCGGGTTTTGGAATACCATGCCCGTACTGCGGCGTATATCATACAGGAGATCCTCTTCCCGCGTATCCATGCCCCAGACGAGCACACGGCCGATATCCGGCGTCAGAATTGCATTCAAATGCTTTGCAAACGTCGACTTACCGGAGCCGTTATGTCCGACCACTGCGACAAATTCGCCGCGTTTTATCGTAATATCCAGTTCCCGCAGAGCGGAAACCGGTGCAAGATCCTGATTTTTATAGGAATAGCTCAGGCCCTCTGTCCGTATTGAATCCTTTTCCGTTACCATATCATCCTCGCGCTTGCCCCGCAGGGAAGCATATATCCTGTCGAAGCGACAGGAAGACCCAGTTCCTCACATTCTATTTCGGCACGCCCGCGCGGATTGCACGAAGCGAGCACATATCCCATGACGGACGGCGACAGCCCTGTTGAATACGAGCTCATGAGCACAAAACAGGGGTCGTCCGACAAAAGCTTCAGCGTCATTTCCACCAGAGCATAAAGATCGTCCTCGATTTTCCAGACCTGGCCGGTCGGGCCGCGCCCATAGGAGGGCGGATCCATAATAATCGCATCATACTGGTGGCCGCGGCGGAGCTCCCGCGCGACAAAGGCCGCACAATCGTCCACAAGCCAGCGCACCGGCGCCTTTTCCAGGCCCGAGGACTTTGCGTTTTCCCGCGCCCAGGCTCCCATTCCGCGCGCCGCGTCCACATGGCACACTTCTGCGCCCGCCGCCGCCGCATTGATCGTTGCGGCGCCTGTGTAGGCAAACAGGTTCAGAACCCGGATCGGACGCTTCGCACGCACGCGCGCGCGGATACGTTCCGCAGCAAAATCCCAGTTCGCCGCTTGCTCCGGGAAGACCCCTGTATGCTTAAACGACATCGGTTTGATATTGAAGCACAGCTCGCGATAGCGGATCTGCCATGCGTCCGGCAGGCGGACATTTTCCCACTGTCCCCCGCCTTTATTGGAACGGATATATCGTGCGTCAAATTTCTTCCATCCCGGATGCCTGCGGGGCGTCTGCCAGATCACCTGCGGATCCGGACGCACCAGAAGATACTTTCCCCAGCGTTCCAGTCTTTCCCCGCCGGAGGTATCCAGCAATTCGTAATCCTGCCAGCTTTCACTCGTCCACATAATTACTCCATTATATTAGATATCATGTTATTTTACACCCAATGTCCCGGCAAGTCAACCGGCGGCACAGAAAGCAGTTCTTAAGTTTTTATGGATTTTTGCCTCTGCTGCGCCGTGCGGTACGGACTCCGGGCCGCGGCAAACGTGCCGCACCGTCATCTTATCACACTGCGCAAAAATCCGCAAACCAGTCGTTTCCACATCCTTACCCCGCGGGAATTTTGCGGGAAAAAGACGGGACGACAGCCAGACAGCCGGCATGGTATGATAAGGCCGTTCCAAAAGGAAGGCTGCGGATTCCAACTTTTATTGGAGGTGAACGAATGGAATTCAACTTTGCAACCGTCTGGAAATTCCTCTGTTCCGCGCTGGCCGGCGCGGCGGTTACGATCTGGGGGCCGGCGGATGAATGGCTTTATGCCCTGATTGCCATGATCGTGCTGGACTATCTCAGCGGTGTCATCGCGGCAATCATCAATCGCGAGCTCTCCAGCGCCGTAGGCTTTCGCGGGATTCTGAAAAAAGTGCTGTTTCTGATCCTCGCCGGCGTTGCCAACATTGCAGACGCTCTGATCGGCTTAAACGGCATGGGGCAAAATGCCGTAATCGGCTTTCTGATTGCCAATGAAGGCCTCAGCATCCTGGAAAACGCGGGGCGCTGCGGACTGCAAAAGCCGCAGGCACTGATTTCCATGCTGAAGCAGCTGCAGACCGATAAAAACGGGCATACAAAAGAACAGGACTCAAAATGAGTCCTGTTCTTTTCTTTCTTCTGCGTCAGACCGGTTTGTTATTCGATCACTGTCAGACTGTCCTCTTTTACCAGAATCGCCTGCCGGTTCCCCAGCCGGATTCTTTCCTCACGCTCAACGGGATAACTGCCCGGACGGATGCAGGAATCGTCCGCACAATGAACATCCAGGCCGCAGGAGAGCAGACCGAGATTACCGGGCAGATCGTCTGCGAAGATCCGGCTTCCCGCGCTGACGCCCAGCACAACGCCATCGCATGCAATGTACTCCGCCAGTGGTTTCTCAAAGCCGCGCTCCCGGATTCTCCGCAGCAGATAAGGCGTGCTGCCGCCGCAGAAGTAAATCACATCATAAAATGCCGCCAGCGGCGTTTTGGGTGCGTCATACAGGTCATAAACCGTAATATTCTCGCGCGCTATCCCGATCTTCAGGAGATCGTTCAGGCATTTGGGCAGAACTTCAATGGCGTCCGGGTCATTTGCCGCAGTCGGGATGTACAGCGCGCGGATATCGGCCGGGGATTTCGGCAGCATGGCCAGAAATGCCCGCTCGATACACTTTGTTTCCAGTCCGCAGGAAGTCAGCATTACATTCATGGTTCTCTTCTCCATTTCGTTATTTCATAAAAAGCTGTGCTTGACAAAGCATTTCCTCTGGAATAGAATTATAAGAACGTTTTCGACTACATTATGAGGTGACACATGGGTATCACGGAACTTTTTATCACGGCGGTGGGCCTTTCCATGGACGCCTTTGCCGTGGCAATCTGCAAAGGACTGGCACGGGGGAAATGGAGCTGGCGCGATGCCCTGATTGTCGGTCTGTATTTCGGCGGATTTCAGGCCGGAATGCCGCTGCTCGGCTATCTGTTTGGCATACAGCTCAGCGATTTCGTTACAAAATGGGATCACTGGATTGCCTTCTTCCTGCTGTGCATCATCGGTATCAACATGATCCGCGAATCGCGGGGCGATCCGGAGGAATGTTCCGATTCCCTTGCCTTCCGCGCCATGGTTGTGCTGGCCGTTGCAACCAGCATTGATGCGCTGGCGGTCGGCATCAGCTTTGCCTTCCTCGCAGTCGACATTGTCCCGGCAGTGATCTTCATCGGCGTGATCACCTTCCTGTTCTCCGTAATCGGTATGCGCATCGGCGTCACCTTCGGCATGAAATTCAAGTCCAAGGCAGAGGTTGCCGGCGGCGTCATTCTGATTTTGATCGGTATCAAAATCCTGCTGGAGCACCTTGGCCTGCTTAACTTCTGACGATTGGTTTTGTGTGCATGAAATTTCCCGGCGAAGGGTGCAGTCCCGTAATGTCAGGCTCCGTCATCATGGAGGCACGCAGGACGGTATCGTGTCCATAACGGCTGCGTATCGTATCCACGGCTCGTTCTATGTCTCCCTTTTTGGCGCGGCGGCACACTTCTCCGAAAATGTCAAGCTGTTCGCACATGGTATCCGTTGTCAGATCGGAGACCTGAATCCCCAGGGAACGTATCGGTTTCATCCAGCCATAGTTTTCCCGAAAAAGCGAAAGCGCAATTTCGGCAATTTCACCCGACAGCTGTGTCGGGTGATTTATTTTGCGCTGACGCTCAAATGCAAAAAGATCACAATCCCGGATATGGACGCTGACCGTGCGTCCCGCAAGCCCGTTTTCCCGCAGACGGCCTGCAACGGAATCGGCAATTGAATAGAGCACCAGCTTCACATCCCGCTCACAGCGCAGATCCCGCGGAGTGGTTGTGGAATTCCCGACGGATTTGACCGTTCCCGTATCGCTTTCCAGCGCCACCGGCGAAGCATCCAGCCCGTTTGCAAAGGCCCACAGCATAGTGCCGTGTTTGCCAAACAGGCTGCCGAGCAGTTTGCGGTCAAACTGCGCCAGATCGCCGATCGTGTTGATCCCGATGCGGGCAAATTTCACCCGCGTGGCCGGGCCGACATAGAGAAGGTCTCCCACGTTCAGACCCCAGATGCGTTCCCGGAAATTGCTTTCGGAAATCACCGTTGTCGCGTCGGGTTTTTTCATGTCGCTGCCCAATTTGGCAAAAACCTTGTTGAAGCTGACACCCACGGAAACGGTAATGCCGAACTCGCGGCGGACGCGCTCCCGCAATTCGTCCGCAATCTGGTCCGGCGTTCCGAAAATGCCGGAGCCCGTCACATCCAGCCAGGCCTCATCCAGGCCGAAGCCCTCCACGCGGTCGGTATATTCGCCATACAGGCTGCGCGCAAGCCGTGAATACTCCAGATAGCGGTCCATATGCGGACGCAGGATCACAACCTCCGGGCAGCGTTCCCGCACTTTCCAGAGCACTTCCCCTGTTTTCACACCGTATCTGTGCTTTGCAATTTCATTCTTGGACAACACGATTCCGTGCCGGGCTTCCTCGTCCCCGCCGACAACGACCGGAACATTAGCAAGCTCCGGATGATCCAGGCACTCCACAGACGCATAAAAATTATTAAAATCCACGTGCAGAATTTCCCTTGCCATTGCTTCTCACCATACAGAACTTTTGTTCGATTTTGATGATAGCATACATTTGTTCGTTTGTCAAGAACCTTTGTTCGATTTTGGCGGCATACCGAAATGCACGCCGTTTTTCGGCAGAAGGATCGCCTCCGCCGTGCCGGAGCAGGTAAAATTACTCTGTGCCGCAAAATCAACCGGAACGGAGGGATCTTGTCAGGTTTTTATCTTGGAGGCAAAGGCTGTGAGATCTGTATAACGGGAGATATAGATGCGGTTTATGCGGAAAGGATCGTCGGAGGTATTGTGCATACCACCGTTCATCTTCAGGCCATAGACATAATAATCGCCCAGCGCCTTCAGCGTGGTGTCCGAGTATTTCCCTGTCGGATAACAGAGCACAAACGGCTGTTTTCCGGTAATGCGCATGAGCTTCAGCTGAGAATCCGCCATTTCCCGGCGGGTATCCGTCTCATTCAGCGTGCTGAGATCCGGGTGCGTATCCGTATGGCTCTGGATCGACACCAGCCCGGATTCCGACATTTCCGCAATCATGTCCGCCGTCAGGTACAGATCGTTTCCGATGGCATCCGTTATCACAAAAACTGTGGCCTTGGCTTCATATTTCTGCAAAAGCGGAAAAAGTTCGGTATAATTATCCCGATATCCGTCGTCAAATGTCAGCAGAATGGGCTTTTCAATTTCATCAATCCGCGGAAGGTCTTCAAAGGTGATCGTCGTATAACCGTTTTCCTGCAGGTAGGCCAGCTGCTTTTCCATTTCGGACGGGCTGACGAACAGATCCGCTGCGCCCCAGGTATTGTCACTCACCGCGTGGTACATCAGAACCGGCACCTTCACATCCGCCGGAACCACTTCCCTTCCCGCGCCGCGCGTGATATACACCGTTTTGGTTTCGGCGTCCGTATAATATCCCATCCGCAGAGAGGAAACAACATCCTCCACAGGGACATAAATCGTGCCGTTTTTACAGAACACCGGCAGTCTCATCTCAAATTCACTGCCGTTTGCGTGCGCATAGGCCGATCCCACCGCCATGCGCAGGCTGTGCCTGCCGAAACGCAGCGTGACGCGTTTGCTGGACGGTTCAAAGGAGCACTGTGCCCCGATCATGTCAACCACATCGGAAAGCGCCGCCGCGGCAGCACCGTTCACAGCCTCAATTCCGTGGGAAAGGTTGACCTCCCGGCCTTCGTACAGAATTTTGATATCCTCAGCTTCCGGTGCGGCATAAGCAGGCGCCAGAAGCAGAATCAAAGCCGCCATGACCAGCACGGCGCTTACGAATTTTTTCATACTTCACTCCAGAAACAGAAATCAATGCACGGAAACAATATCCGTATGTATAGTATACGTGCTTTTTCTCTTTTTTACAAGTATATACGATATTTTTCTCATTTTTCCCGTCAATTTTCATGAGAGAGGACATTTGCCGGGCCGGACATAGCCCCTGCAAACAGTTTTGCCCGGCAGAAAGCGCTGGGCGAATTCTTAAAATTCCTGTAAACTGCCGTGCCATTCTTGATTTTTCCGCAATTCGGACATATAATGGTAGTATGATTTTTTTATCACTTTTGGGATCTTTTCGGAAGATTCCGGGTTAAAAAGGAGCGCTATGGCTGATAAAAACAAACGCAGACAACAATATACGGTTATCCAGCGTATCGTCACGGCGCTTTTGACCATTTCCCTGACTTTACTGCTGGCGCTTGGTATTTATGCTTTTTCCCTCTGGTTCACGGATTATACGGAGCAAAAACGCATCGAGCAGGAGGCCGCCGCTTCGATTATCTACGCGACGGACAACTCCGGCATTGGGCGCGATCAGACACAGCAGCTGATCCGGGAAGGCGTGCAGGAAGAAAAGGATGCGCCTCCGATTGTCGCGGTGGATGAAACGTATGTTGAGACGTACGGTAATATGCTGCCCACCATCAGCGAGAACACAGAGATTCACAGCACCTGCGCCATACTTCTGGATCGGGAATCCGGACAGGTTCTTTTCTCCCGCGGCGCAGAACGCAGCACCTATCCCGCTTCGCTGACGAAAATTATGACAGCGGTGCTCGGCCTGGAGCTGCACCGCGATATGGAATCCATCGTCACCATCACGGAGGAAATGCTGGCGGGCCTTTCCGAGGCAAATGCTTCGGTCGTCGGATTTTCGCTCGGCGAGGAAGTGCCCTATCTGGATATTCTGCATGGGCTTCTGCTTCCCTCCGGCGCCGACGCCGCAAACGCCATTGCCCTGACCTGCGCGGACTCCGTTGAGGATTTTGTTGTTCTGATGAACGAAAAAGCAAAGGCTTTAGGGATGGACAGCACGACGTTTACGAATGTTCACGGTCTGCACGACGTGAAAATGCGCACAACCGCGGCCGATATGGCAAAACTTTTCGATTATGCGCTGGATTTTGACACGTTCCGTACCATTATCGGAAAGAAGTTTTACACAACCGCTTCCACCAACCTCCATCCGGACGGCATCACCTTTTACAGCACCATGTTCTCCATGATGGAGGAAACGGAGCTTGCAAACCATGCCGTCATCATGGGCGGCAAAACCGGCACGACAACGCCTGCCGGACAATGTCTGGCCAGCTACTGTGTAATAGACGAGCGCGAGTTCATTCTCGTCACGCTCGGCGCCTTCGGCTATTCCGGAGACCAGCATTTCAATGCGGAGGACGCCGTGACGCTTTACAGTCTCATCAAACTGCAATAAGGAGTGCATTTTATGCGTATTCTCTATCTCGTAACTGCCATTGACGGCGACTATGCCGTCCTGCGCACAGCGGCCGGCGTGGAAAACCGCGTGGCAATGGCCCTCTTGCCCGAAGGGATCGACGTTGGCTCACAGCTGCTTTTCGAGGATTTCGAATATACGCTTCTGTAAAGATACAAACAAGGAGGGAATCCGTATGCAGTATCACAACTTACCCGGCACAAGCCTGAAAGTCTCGGCGCTCAGCCTTGGCACCATGATGTTCGGCGGACAGACCAATGAAGCCGACAGTCTTGCCATCATGGACTGTGCGGCGGACGGCGGCATCAACCTCTGGGATACCGCCAATGCCTACAATCAGGGTGAAAGCGAACGCATTGTCGGCAAGGGCCTGAAAGGCCGCCGCGACAGCATTATCCTCGCCACCAAAGTGTTCAATCAGATGGGCGAAGGACTCAACGACCATGGTCTTTCCCGCCGCCATATCCTGTCGGCGGTGGATGCCAGCCTAAAACGTCTGGATACGGACTATATCGATCTGTACTACCTGCATGCGCCGGACTATGAAACCGCCATTGAGGAAACCATGGACACCATGACCGGTCTTGTCCGCGCCGGAAAAGTGCGGTATATCGGCGTCAGCAACTATGCGGCATGGCAGATCGCGGACATTCTGGCGCTCTGCGACAAGCGCGGTTATGTCGCGCCCGTCATCACGCAGAACGTCTATAATCTCCTCACACGCGGCATCGAGTCAGAGCTTGTCCCCTTCCTCAAGGCACACGGACTCGGCATGGCGGTGTATAACCCCATCGCTGGCGGCCTGCTCGCCGGCAAGCACAAGCCCGGCAAACCGGCCGAAAACACCCGTTTTTCAAATAATCCCGGATATTATGACCGCTACTGGTCGGATGAAAACTTTGTGGCCGTGGAAAAGCTGACCGCCATTGCCGAAGCGCACGGCATCAGTATTTTGCAGCTGGCCATGAAGTGGTGCGCCCAGCGCCCCGGCGTGACCAGCGTGATTACAGGCGTCAGCAAGCTTCCCCAGCTGCAGCAGAACCTGACAACGCTCGACGGCGCGCCGCTTGAGGCAAATGTCCTCGCCGCATGCGACGAAATCTGGCATTCTCTGGCCGGCACGCGCTTTGCTTATAACCGATAAAAAAACGAAAGGACCTCCCATACTGCGGGAGGTCCTTTTTGTATGCTCCGGATTCCGAAGAGCCTGTGCGGATTACTTTCCCGAACTGCCCAGCCGCCCCGTACCGCGCGCGGAGGGGATGGCAAGGATGGTTTCCGCGTCTACAGCCTGTGCATCCAGCTGTGCAAGCGGGATGAAAAGCGCCTGACAGATTGCCTTTTCATAGGGATACACCACGCAGTCCGAAAGATCCTGCGCGGCGGCATATTCCGCCTTTGCGATGACCAGCGGACGGTCGTTGTGGTTCGTCATGGAGATCAGCCACTCGCCGCGGTAGCCGCTGTCGATCACGCCGGCGCGCTGGCCGATTCCGCGCGTGCCGGTGCTGCCCCGCTCCTTCAGGATGGCCACATATTCCTCCGGAAATGCGCTGATAATGCCGGAAGGCACAATTTTGGTTTCAAACGGTTCAAAACGGAAGTACGCTTCCTCAAAACAGGCATAAATATCATAACCGGCGTCCTCGTCCCGCTTTGTGGGGATCCTTGCGCCCTCGCACAGCGCCGCAAAATAGATTTTTTCCACGGTTATACCTCTGTCCCTTTTAAGGTATTCAGCGGTAAACGGCCCGCCCGAAGTCCGGAAAGGCTCATCCTGATATGATCCGCCCCGGTTTCAAACGTCAGCGTCAGATGATGCGGCGAATACAGGCAGCGCAGCTCGGCATGAAGCACACCGTTTTCATTCGTATATGCCGCGGCAATGCCCGCAGTGCGCTCGCTCGTTTGAACGAAGCCACCCGGGAGGCACGGGGAAAGCGTCTGCTCGATAGACGCGCGGTTTTTCACCCAGCAGCCGTTTCCGCAGCGGATGTTCGTCAGGCTCAGACCGTCCGACACCGCAAAAACAAAATCTTCTCCGACCGTGTCGAGCTTTACATAGGTGATGCCCAGCGGATTTTCCTCCATTTTGAAGTAGCGCGGCAGCGGGAAATCCGGCGCTGTGGTTTTTGGCATGGCGTAAAATTCCTCCGCCATGCGTTCGATTTCACCTTCACCGTGCGGTTCATCAAAGAGTTCCAGCGCCATTTCATGCACGATGTCCACCGCATGCTGCAGGTTTTCCGCCTCGCAAAGCGCCGCTGCCACAATGCCGCGATCCGGCAGGATGAAGCAATACTGGCCGTATGCGCCGTCGCCGCGGTAGCCGCCGCGCGAGCAGTTCCAGAACTGATAACCGTAGCCGCTCTGCCAATCTGCCCATTCATGCGGGCTGTTATCGGAATGTACGGAAGACGCCTCCTCCACCCAGGCTTCGGAGAGCAGACGGCGTCCGTTCCACATTCCGCGGTTCAAATAAAGCAGGCCGAGCTTCGCCGCATCGTCACAGGAGGCATGGAATCCGGTACCGCCCTGAATATTGCCGTCGGCGGTGCGGTCCCAATAAACGTTTCGGATGTCCATATAACGGAACAGTTTGAGATCCAGATAGTCCAGCGCGCTCATGCCCGTCACTTTTTTCACGATAGCGGCCAGCATACCGGTTGCGCCGGTGTCATAGCAGAAATGTGTGCCGGGCTCATAGACAAAGTCGGACGCCAAAAACGTTTTGGGCAGGTCGTCTGACGCAAAACACTCGGCAGTTCGCTCCTTTGCCACGCCGGAGTTCATGGAAAGCACATGGCGCACGCGGCATTTTGCCAGGTTTTCGCTCACGGTTTCGGGCAGTTTATCCGGGAAAATGTCCACAATGCGGGTATCCGTCGTAAGCAGTCCCGCATCGCAGGCCAGACCGATAGCCGTCGCCGTAAAACTCTTTGAGAGCGAATAATACAGCCGTTTGTCCGTGCAGTCATACGGCGGCAGGGACAGTCGAACCTCCAGTTCGTTGTCGCGCCAGATCTCAAAAGCGTGCACATCCACAGCCTGCGCCTTTGCCTTTTCCAAAAAACGCACCAGCGCCGCACGGTTCACATTTTCACTGACAAACGGCGCGCCGGCGGACGGTTTGTCATCAAACGGAAACTTCAGTTCTTTCATCAGGCAGTCCTCCTAGATTTTTGGATAAAATACGGACGCAGGAAGGCATATCCCGCGTCCGTGTGCTTCTTAAAATTCGTAATCAGCCGAAACACTGCTTTCGCGCACGGCGTGCATATGCTTTTTCACCACATTCACGTGATAGGGATGGTTCTGATAGGCCTCCAACGCCGCGCGGTCATCCACCACAACCTCCAAAACGACGTCGCAGGAGCGCTCGGAATGCAGGAAATCCACGCCGACCTGAATATCGCGCAGCAATTCCACGTTGTCCTTCATGGACAGCAGCACTTCCTGTGCTTTTTTGCAGTTTTCCTCACTGTTGTCCTTCAGTTTGAAACAGACGATATGCTTGACCATGATTCTTCTCCTCTCAGCCGACCAGATCGGCAACTCTGTCCAGGATAATGCTCGGGCGGTAGGGATACTGCTCCACCGTCTCGCGGGTACTGACGCCCGTCATGACCAGCGCGGTGGAAAGGCCGGATTCAATCCCGGCAATGATATCCGTATCCATGCGGTCGCCGATCATCACGGCATCGGCCGAATGGACGCCCAGCAGGTCAATGCCCGTGCGCATCATCAGCGCGTTCGGTTTTCCGACAAAGTAAGCGTGCTTGCCGGTTGCCAGTTCGATTGGCGAGATCAGCGCACGGCAGGCCGGAATAATACCCGTTTCATCCGGCCCGGTAAGGTCCGGATTCGTGCCGATCAGGCGCGCGCCCTTCTGCACCAGACGCACGGCGCGGAGCAGGCTTTCATAGTTATAATTGCGCGTTTCACCGCAGACCACATACTGCGGATCCACATCGTTCATCGCAATGCCCACTTCATAAAGCGCACCGACCAGTCCCGGCTCGCCGATGACATAGGCGCTGCACCCCGGACTCTGATTCGCCATGAATTTCGCGGTGGCAAGCGCACTGGTATAAAAATGCTCGATGCCGACGTCCAGGCCCAGACGCTCCAGCTTCATTTTCAGCTCACGCGGGCTGCGTTCGCTGGAATTTGTGAGAAACAGATAGCTTTTTTCGTTCTCATTCAGCCAGTTTACAAATTCCTTCACGCCCTCGATCAGACGGTTTCCCTGATAGATCACACCGTCCATATCGCACAGGAAGCCCCGTTTGGCCCGCAGTTTTTCAATATCCATATTGACTCTCCTTATAAGAGATTTTCTTACAGCTATGGGTATTTTACCACGGAGGAAGCACGCTTGTAAACCGCTTTTTTGTTAGATCTGTGTCAAATCGTAAAGCCTTTTCAGGAAAACGCACATTTCCTGCCGCGTACAGGCAGCCTCCGGCATCAGGCCCTCTGTCCCGCCCTGCAAAATGCCGTTTTCCACGGCCCAGCGCACGCTTTTCCTCGCCCATTCCGGAATTTCCGCCAGCGGATCACGTTTCCCGAACCCGTTATACCCGCCGTCGCGTATCCGCGCGGGATAGTCCTCGTATGCAATGTCCAGATCCACATTCCCCGCGATGCCGCGCACCGCTGCGCTGTCGCTGCACTGCCAGATCCCATATTCCCCGGCGTACGTTGCTTCCTGCGCCCACTGTGCCAGCCAGACGTCTGCCCGGATTTGCGCAGGATGTATCTTATTTTCAAGCCAATACCGGCTGCTATACACCATCGGATACCAGCCCGCCGCACGCACCGTATCGCAAAATGCCGCAATCACCGCGGTCAGTTTGTTTTTTGTCAGCGTCTCCTGCGCGCTGTCCTCCGCATCATAGGCGACCGGGTACGCCAGCCTGCCGCGCCAGGGTTCCAGCGCCGTCAGGACAAAATGTGCCTCTGCGCGCGCGGCCTCCTCCGTCACAGCCGTGCCGTAGAAGTAAACGCCGGCGTCTATTCCCGCCGCCAGCGCGCTCTCCATGTTCTGCCGGAATTTCGGATCGGGTGCGCCGCCGTTTTTCGTGCCGTAGCCCAGGCGTATCATGGCAAACTCCACGCCGTCCGCCGCCACGCTCTGCCAGTTGATGGTCCCCTGCCATTTTGAAACGTCTATTCCTTTTTTCATGATTTTTTCCTCGCTTTTTCTGATTTGCACGGCGCTTTGCACCGCCGGACTCAGCGTATCATACGCCGCCCGTCCCTGTCGTCCCGGAATTTTCCCGCAAAATTCCGGGCAAACTTGACAGTCAAACGCCATCATGATACAATGCGCGGTATCAGGAAATTGGGAGGCTTTTATGGCTTGTGTGATTCTGAAAAAAGGCGAGGGACGCGGCTTATCCGCGGGCGGCGCCTGGATATATGACAACGAAATCGACCGGATTGACGGAGATTTTGAGGAAGGCGGGCTTGTCGCGGTCTCCGCGTCAAACGGCTATCCTCTCGGCACCGGCTATATCAACACCCGTTCCCGCATCACCGTGCGGATGCTGACGCGCGATGCGGGTGCGGTCATTGACGAGGCGTTTTGGGAGCGCCGGGTGCGTGACGCCATCGAATACCGGCTGCACACAACCGGACTTTCCTCCTGCCGTCTCATTTTCGGCGAAGCCGACCGCCTGCCGGGCCTGACCGTTGACAAATTCCACGATATTCTTGTCACGCAAACGCTGTCGCTCGGTATGGAGCGCCTGAAGGCACAGCTTTTTCCGATTCTTCTGCGCCTGCTTGCGGAATACGGCCACCCGGTTCGCGGCATTTACGAGCGCAACGACGCACGCTCCCGCACCCTGGAGGGTCTGGAGCGCACACAGGGCTTTTTCGGCGAATCCTTTGATCCGCACACCATCATGGAGGAAAATGGCCTGCTGTTCGAAATCGACGTGGAAAATGGCCAGAAAACCGGATTCTTCCTCGATCAGCGCTATAATCGTGCCGCAATCCGGCCCATGTCACGCGGCGCGCGCGTGCTGGACTGCTTCTGCAACGCGGGCGGCTTCGGTCTGAATGCTGCCGCCGCGGGCGCCGCGCATGTCACCTGCGTGGACGCATCGCAGAGCGCCGTGGACACCGCGCGCGCAAACGCCGAACGCAACGGCCTTGCAGCGCGTATGGACTTCCTCTGCGCAGATGTATTTGAACTGCTGCCCGAACTGGAGGCAAAGGGCGCACAGTTTGACCTTGTGATTCTTGACCCGCCCGCCTTCGCAAAATCCCGCGCCGCCGTGAAATCCGCCGCGCGCGGCTACCGCGAGATCAACCGGCGCGGCCTGGCGCTGGTGCGTCCGGGCGGCTTTCTCGCCACCTGCACCTGCTCTCACTTTATGACGCCGGAACTTTTCCGTCAGACCGTCTCGCAGGCAGCACACGACGCAAAGCGCCGTCTGTTGCTGGCAGAGGAACGCGCACAGGCGCCGGATCATCCGGTGCTCTGGGGTGCCGACGAAAGTGCGTATTTGAAGTTCCTGCTGTTCCAGGTGCTGGATGAGCGCTGAATATAAAAAATATCCCCGGAAGCGAAAAACGCCTCCGGGGTCTTTTCTTGAAAAACACGCAAAAGGCGGAAGCATGATGCTCCCGCCTTTTTTCAGGTTATATTTTATTTGATTGCGGTGGAGGTATCCTTCAGAATGACGTCGTGTGCGCCGCCCTCGACCAGGCTGGTCGCGGAAACAAGCGTCAGGCGTGCCTTCTGCTGCAGCTCCGGAATCGTTAGCGCGCCACAGTTGCACATCGTGGCTTTGATCTTATCCAGAGAAATCTGGAGGTTATCGGAAAGCTTGCCCGCGTACGGGACATAGGAGTCCACGCCCTCTTCAAATTTCAGCTTTGCTGCGCCGCCCATGTCATAACGCTGCCAGTTGCGCGCACGGCTGGAGCCCTCGCCCCAGTATTCCTTCACATAGGTGCCGTTCAGATTCAAACGGCGTGTCGGGCTCTCGTCAAAGCGTGCGAAATAGCGGCCGAGCATCAGGAAATCCGCACCCATGGCAAGCGCCAGGGTCATATGATAGTCAAACACGATGCCGCCATCGGAGCAGACCGGGACATAAATGCCGGTTTTCTCATAATACTCGTCACGCGCCGCAGCAACCTCAATCAGTGCACTGGCCTGGCCGCGTCCGATGCCCTTCTGTTCACGCGTGATGCAGATGGAACCGCCGCCGATGCCGACCTTGACAAAGTCCGCACCTGCCTCGGCGAGGAACATAAAGCCATCGCGGTCCACCACGTTGCCCGCGCCAACCTTAACGTCGTCGCCGTAATGGTCGCGGATCCACTGGATCGTGATTTTCTGCCACTCGGTAAAGCCCTCGGAGGAGTCGATGCACAGCACGTCAACACCGGCGTCCACCAGTGCCGGCACACGCTCGGCGAAGTCGCGCGTATTGATGCCCGCGCCGACAATATAGCGCTTCTGGTCGTCCAGCAGGGAATTCGGATGTTCCTTCTTCTCGTCATAGTCCTTACGGAAAACAAGAGCGGAAAGGCGCTGATCCTTCGTAATGATCGGCAGGCTGTTCAGCTTGTGATCCCAGATGATATCGTTTGCTTCCTTCAGGCTGACGCCTTCCTCCGCATAGATGAGCTTCTCAAACGGCGTCATGAATTCGCTGACCTTCGTGTCGGGCGTCATGCGGGAAACGCGGTAATCGCGGCCCGTGACGATGCCGAGCAGCTTGCCGTTTGCCGTACCATCATCCGTTACGGCGATGGTGGAATGGCCTTTTTCCTCTTTCAGGGCGATGACGTCCTCAAGGGTCTGATCCGGGCGGATATTGGAATCGCTTGTGACGAAGCCGGCCTTGTAATTCTTCACGCGGCGCACCATGGCAGCCTCGGACTCGATGGTCTGCGAGCCGTAAATGAAGGAAATACCGCCTTCAAGCGCCAGCGCAACCGCCATCCGGTCTCCGGAAACGGACTGCATGATTGCAGACGTCATGGGAATATTGGCCGTGATTGCGGGGGTTTCGCCTTTTTTGTATTTTACGATCGGTGTTTTCAATGAAACGTTGGAAGGCATGCATTCGGCTGATGAATAACTGGGCACCAGAAGGTATTCGTTGAAGGTACGGGAAGGTTCCGGGAAATAGTACGCCATTTTGCATTCTCCTTTACTTTTCAACAGATTTTTAAGTGATTAACAGATTTTTAAGTGATTAGATGAATTTTATTACATTCTTCGGATTCCGTCAATGCTCAAAACCATCCAACTTTATGCATTGAATGCATGATATTTTGCCATACCGTACAAACGAGGCAGCCGAATCCGGACAAAGCCCATCCGTTCCAGGTCCAATACAGAGGAACCACCGGCCAAAACGCGTGACAGCACATCCCGGTCCATCCCGGCATACGAGGAAAAGACGCAAAGCTCCGGGGCACGGTGCAGTACCGCGGGCGGCACCATCCGCGCGGCATAGTAATCCCCCGCCGCAACTACGTGGAGCCTGCCAATGCCCGCTTCGGCGAGGAGACAGGCGATATTTTCCGGGTACATGCTGCCCAGGCAAAGCGCATGGCAGCCCGAAACCTCCAGATATGCCGAAAGCCGTCCCAGATCGCCGCCCGGCTCACGGTTTTCCAGTATCCGCACGCAGACATTGCCGTAAGCATACTGCGCTGCGGCATCCGGCTCCAGGATTTTCGTACCTGCCCTGCGTGCCGCTTCCGCAATTTCCCCGCGGCGTTCGGCAGCGGAGGCATCCGCCGCGTGCGGCAATAAAACAGCGTCCACCTTCACGCTCTCGAGCAGCGTTTCGGCGTTTCCGGCCGAAGCGGTTCGGTAATCCGTCAGGATAAACAGCGTCACGCTGCGCGCGCCGGATCGGCGGAGCTCGTCAAGCACCGGCGTACAGGCGGAGCGATAGCCTCCGCCGCAATTGACAACCACGTTGGCGTCCCGGTCACAGACAATGGTGCTTTGTCCGCCCGCCGTATCCACAATGGAGAGCCGGGAGATCATCAGCCCATCCAGCACGCTGCAGAAAACGGCGGCGCACAGCGCAAGCACCGCACAAAAGGCCGGAAGTACCGGACTTTTTGGCCTTCTATACAGGCAGAGCAGCGCGAGCGCATAACAAAACGTTAAAAAGAGCGCAAGGTAAGCATTTTCGGCGGAAACAGAAGCCAAGGGCAGCTTCGCCAGCGCAGGAACCGCGGCAAGCTGGAGATCCGTCAAGAGCTTCGGCAGGATGGCCACCGCTTTCCCCAGCGGCAGCCAGAGAAACGAGAGAAGCAGCGCGGCGGCGCCGAATGTGAACGCATATTCCGCAGCCGGCACGATCAACAGGTTGGAAAGCGGCGCGATCAGGGAGATTTCCCCGAAAACCAGCACCTGAATCGGGATGACAAAGACCTGCGCGGCCAACGTTGCGCAGAGTACCCCGGCCAATGTTTCCGGGATCCGGCGAAGTGCACGGGACCGGATAGGGATACGTGAGAGCAGAAAACGCTGCAAGGGCGATCCCAGCAGGATCAGACCGAGTGAGGCGGCAAAGGACAGCCACAGACCTACATCTGCAATGGCAAACGGGTTTGCCAGCAAAATCAGCCCGCAGGATGCAAACAGGCTGTTGGCAGGATCCGTCTCCCGGTTCAGAAAATAGGCAGCCAGCCAGAGCAGCTGCATGATGACGGCACGCAGGACCGAAGCGCTTCCGCCCGTCATCAGTACAAACAGGATCACCGCCGGAACCGCAATGCAGGAGCCGGCCTTCCGGCGAAAGAGCAAAAGCAGCAGGCCGACCAGAAACGACACATTCATGCCGGATACCGCCGTGATATGCGAAAGGCCCGCCGAGCGCAGATCGGCGGCATATTCCTCCGGCAGTGCGCGCTCATCGCCAAAAATCAGTGCGGCAAGCACCGCCGCATTCCGCTCCGACATCAGTTCCCGAAGTCTGGCAATGCACGCGCCCGCCAGGCGGGCAGGGACATAGCGCAGGCCCACTTCCCCCGCCGTAACTGTGGGCGCTTCCCCTGCGTCTGCCGTCAGATAAATGCGGCGGGCGCGGTAATAGCGGAATTTGTCAAAATTCCAGCGGCTCTCCGGTACGGAAAGCGAGACAGGCACCGTCAGAACGTCGCCCGGCTCCAATTCTGCCCACCGGCCGTCCAGATACAGCAGGATCCCGATTTTTCGCAGGGAGCTGTCGTTCAGCTTTTCGCCATGCACTGCCACGGCGGTGTATTTTTCATACACATTCGGGTATTCCGCCACTGTACAGGTTAAAATGCCGGACTTCCCGTCAAAGCGCGCCGCCGGACGATAGCTGATGGCGTCCGTGAGATACCATGCGGCGGATCCCAGCAGGATGCCGCAGGTCATCCAGATGACCGCGAAGGCAGGCGCGCCTTTCCCGCGCAGAAAAACGGCAGAGACGCAGGCCGCCGCCGCACAGGCATCCAGGCAAATGACAAAAGCCGCCTGCAGATAGCAGGCGGCAAACAGCGCGGCGGCAAGGCCGGTTACCAGAATGATTGCCGGTCGTTTCAACATAGTTCTTCCTCGGAGAGACTACCCTCAGACAGTTTTTCGCGCGGTGCCGGAACACGGCGGCGCTTTTTCTGATTGTATCATTCTCTGCGGAAGGCTGCAATCGACAGAGTTCGACAAATTTCAACTTTGGCGGAATACACAAAATCAGGCAGGACGGGTTGTATTCTTTTCCGAAGGCTTCTTCTCGCCCTTCATCCATTTCCCGCGCAGATAATAGATAATAAACATGCCGGTCGTCACCATCCAGGTCATCGGATAACTCCACATGACCATTTCGATCGTATGATGAATCTGCACAGCGGTAAAAATCCAGATGATACGCAGGATGCAGGTGCCAAACATCGTCAGCATCATGGGCTTGAAGGCCTCTCCCGTGCCGCGGATTGCGCCGGAAAGAATATCGCTGCCCACATAGGTCACAAAAAACGGCGCATAGAAGCGCAGGATGTAGGCCGCAAGCGCCAGCACTTCTTCGTCGTCCGTGAAAAGCCTGCCGAAATACGGACAAATGATATAAAGCAGACTGCTGATTGCAACAATGGTGCAGATTCCCATTCCCATGCACACGCGCACGCTCTTCCGGACGCGGTCGTATTTCTCTGCACCGTAATTTTGCCCGGAAAACGTGGTCACGGCGATACCGAAAGTGTCCATCACCGTCCAGATAATGAAATCCATTCTGCCGCTGACCGCCCACGCCGCAATGACATTCGTGCCGAAGGTGTTGACAGCCGAACGGATAATCATATTGGAAATGGAGTACATGGCGCTTTGCAGTCCCATGGGGATTCCCACTTTGATAATGGCAAACAGCATATCCCGATGAAAGCGGATTTGGCGCGGGAAAAGCTGGAACGTATCCTCCGCGCGCATCAGGGTGATACCAACCAGGACCATGCAGATCACCTGTGAAATCACGGTGGCAAGCGCTGCGCCGACAACGGCCAGCTGAAACACCACTACGAACAGAATATCCAGAATGATATTGACGATACAGCCGACAATCAGGAAGTAAAGCGGACGCCGGGAATCGCCCACCGCGCGCAGGATACCGGCGCCGACGTTATAGGCAAACTGTGCGACCGTGCCAAGGAAATAGATGCGGATATAGGTCAGCGCATCGGCCATAATCTCCTCCGGGACGGACATCGCACGGAAGCACGCCGGGGCAATCGAAATGCCAAGGACCATTACGGCCACGCCGCCCACCAAAGAGAGCGCCACGCCGGTATGCACGGCCCGCGAAACCTGCAGGTCGTTGCGCGCGCCGTAAAACTGCGAAACAATCACCGACGTGCCGGAAGCAGCGCCGACAAAGAAATTGATCAGCAGACTGGTGAAGCTGGAGGTGGAATCCACGGCCGCCAACGCTTCCTTGCCGACAAAGCGCCCGACGATCATGGCATCCACCATATTATAGAGCTGCTGAAACAGCGATCCCAACAAAATTGGCACAAAAAAAATAAGGAGCTGTTTCCAGATGACCCCTTCTGTAATACTGTTGTTATAATACCGGCTCTTCATGGTATCCTCCCCTCTTATGCAGCGGTAAATGATTGATAAAGTACCGCGTGTATGATATCAGATTTCCGGAGATAGTGCAAGCGTGCCGGAGGAACACGGAAAACTTTTTTGAAAAAATCAATTTCCGGTGCTGACAGGCAAAAAAATATGCGGTAAAATAGAGTTTGGGAGGGAGGTGTGTTTGTGTTCCTGGACTCTGCGGACGGGCTCCGCGTGGAGGATCTCTGCGTTTATTCTTCCACCGCCGAGCCTGGCCATATCATTGATCTGCAAAACCACACCGGCGACTCGGCAGACATCATTTGCTGCATCAAATCCGGCGCAGCCACGTTGCGCTTTGACGGTGCTCCGCTTCTTCCGGTCGAGCACGCGGTTCTTTTTCCCCACAAGCCCGAATACAGTCTTATTTTTACGAAAAAATCCGCATTTATTCTTCTTTCCTTCCGGCTTTTCCGTATGGAGGAACGAATTGTCCCGCCGCGCGAGCTGTCTCTCACGGCCCCGCTCAGGAAAGAGTTTGAACGCCTGGAGGAAACCGCGGCCTGTGCCGGAGCATCCGGCAGCCTGCAGCGCAAAGCCGCCTTTTTTGCTATCCTTGCAAAATGTACGGCACAGCTCTCCGCGCTTTTTTCGCCCGGATTCGGGCGCATTGCCCCCGGCGTTGACGCGCTGGAGGCACAGTATCTGGCAAACACCCCCATATCAGAATATGCCGCGCTGTGCGGTCTGCGCGAAAACCGTTTTCGTCTGCTTTTTACCGAGCATTACGGGATGTCTCCGGTGGAATACCGCAATACACTCCGGATGCGCTACGCACACGCGCTGATGAATCAGTTTCACTGCTCCGTTGCAGAAGCCGCCCATGCCGCGGGCTTTGCCAGCACCAGTTACTTTTGCAGGCTGCACCGGAAAATGTTCGGCGTAAGTCCTGCCGGAATGGAGGAAAGCGATGGTAAGATGGACGAAATGGAGTGACCGCGAAGAAATCCGTGCGCTCTGGCAGCTGCGTTTCGGCGACAGCGAAGCCTTTACGGACTGGTTCTTCCGCGAACGGTTTTCACCGGAACATTCTGCCGTTTCCGTAGAAGACGGCCGCATTGTTTCTTCTATCCAGAGCTGCCCTTTTCAGGTCCGTATCCGGGACGCCATACTGCCCTGTACCGTGATTGCCGGCGTTTCCACACTGCCCGCCTATGAAGGGCGCGGGCATATGCGCCGCACCATGCACTTTTATATGAACGGTATTGCGGCGCGCGGCGGGATCGTCGTCCCCTACCGCCCTGAAATTCTTGCCATGTATGCCGGATTCGGGCATTTCCCGGTCACCCGCACCGCTTATTTCCGGATTTCCGACCCGGCCGCACTCTCTGCGGATGCAGACGGTGTTTCCGTGCTGGATCTGCGGCGGGATGAAGCCGCCATGCACGCGTGCTATTACCGGTTTTCGGGCCGTTACAGCGCCATCATCAGCCGTTCCCTGGCGGATATGCGCCTGAAACTTGCCGACTATGCCGCCGACGGCGCACAGGGCATCGGCGTTTTCGGGAAAGATTCTCTGCGCGGCTACTGCATCTATTTCAACCGCGGCGATTTCTACGCCGAGGAACTGATTGCAAATGACGACGAGTGCACGGAAATTCTGCTGCGTGCGCTCAGCCGCAGAGCCGCCGCGGAGGGCAAAACCGTGAGCGGGAAACTGCCGCCCGACAGCAAGCCGCAGGAAGGACTTGCGTTTGACCTGCGTCCCATGAATGTCATGGGCGCCGCAAGCGTCGCCGCACTGCTGGCTTTCGTCTGCGGCGAGCACAGTCTGTGCGCAGAAATCACGGACGGCACCGTTGCCGCCAATAACGGCATTTTCACCTTCTCAGGCGAGCTGTCCGGGAAAGCGCCGCATCTGCGTATCGAAGCGGGCCGCCTCGTCCAGTTCCTGTGCGGGTATGCCTCCCTGGCGGAACTGGCGGCCGAAGGTCATGCCGTGCTGCTCGACCCGGGCGCCGCGCGCGAGCTTGACCGGATGTTTCCGCGCAGAAGCTGTTATATTCTGGATGAATATTGACAATATCGTCAAAAATTCTCCGTAACACTTGACAATTTCTGCCTCATACGGCATTATAATAGTATGGATTTTATCAAAAATTAAGGAGTGTTTTCATGGCAAAATATGCAATCGGTATAGACTTTGGCACCCTGTCCGGGCGTGCCGCAGTAGTGTCGCTTGCCGACGGCACTGAACTCGCGCACAGTGTTTTGGATTACCCGCACGCTGTAATGGATGAAAAACTTCCTTCCGGACGTCCCCTGCCCCCTGACTGGGCACTGGAGCATCCGGCAGATTATCTGGACGTCCTGAAAACCACCATTCCCGACGCCATGAAAAAGGCCGGCGTTGACCCGGCTGACGTCATTGGTCTTGCAATCGACTTCACCGCCTGCACCATGCTCCCCGTAAAGGCCGACGGCACGCCGCTGTGCATGCTTCCCGGCATGGAGGACGAGCCGCACGCTTACATCAAGCTCTGGAAGCATCATGCCGCCCAGGACGAGGCTAACCGTTTGAATGCCATCGCCGAGGAACGCGGCGAGGAGTGGCTCTCCCGCTATGGCGGCAAGATTTCCTCCGAATGGATGATCCCGAAGATCTGGCAGATCCTCAACGAGGCTCCTGAAATCTACGAGCAGGCCGACTATTTCCTGGAGGCCGCCGACTGGGTCATCTGGCAGCTCACCGGCGTTCAGACCCGCAACTCCTGCACGGCAGGCTATAAGGCACTCTGGCACAAGCAGAACGGTTATCCCGACAAGGAGTTCTTCCGCGCGCTCGACCCGCGCCTTGAGAACCTGATCGAGGAGAAAATGAATTGTCCCATCTCCCCGCTCGGCTCCCGCGCCGGTGAAATCACGGCAGAATCCGCTGCTTTCACGGGCCTTCTGCCCGGCACGGCAGTCGCCGTGGCAAACGTTGACGCGCACGTCGCCGTTCCGGCCGTGAAGATCGACGGTCCCGGCAAAATGCTGGCTATCATGGGCACCTCCACCTGCCATATGGTGCTTGGCGAGGGCGAACACAATGTACCCGGCATCTGCGGCTATGTTGAGGACGGTATTCTCCCGGGCTTCTTCGGCTATGAAGCGGGACAGAGCTGCGTCGGCGACCATTTTGCCTGGTTTGTGGAAAACTGCGTTCCGGCTTCCTATTTCGCAGAGGCGGAAAAGGCCGGCATGAACATTCATCAATATCTGGCCTCTAAGGCAGTCCTCTTAAAGCCCGGCCAGAGCGGTCTGGTTGCGCTGGACTGGTGGAACGGCAACCGCTCCATCCTCGTAGACGTCGACCTGACCGGCATGATGCTCGGCATGACCCTCCAGACCAAGCCGGAGGAAATGTACCGCGCACTGATCGAAGCCACTGCGTTCGGCACCCGCATGATCGTTGAGGATTTCAACGAGCACGGTGTCGCAATCAATGAGTTCTATGCCGCAGGCGGCATCTCCCAGAAGGATCCCATGATGATGCAAATTTATGCCGATGTTTTGAACCTTCCGGTTTACATCGCCGGTACCAAGCAGTGCGGCGCACTCGGCTCCGCCATTATGGCCAGTGTTGCGGCCGGCAGCGAGCGCGGCGGATATGACAGCGTCTTTGAGGCGGCCCAGCACATGGGGAAACTGAAGGATGAGTACTACCGTCCCAATCCGGAAAATGTCGCACTGTATGATAAACTGTACGCGGAATACAAACTCCTGCACGATTATTTCGGACGCGGCGCAAACGACGTCATGAAGCGTCTGAAACAGCTCAAGCTGAGTCTGTTCAACGACTAAAAAGGAGGAGTTTCCATGGCGGCCGGCAAGCGGTACAAAATTTGTGCACATCGCGGGCTTTCCGGTGTGATGCCGGAAAACACGCTGCCTTCGTTTGCCGCAGCCATCGCGCTTGGGGCAGACGAAATCGAATTCGACGTCCGCCTCACCTCCGATCTGAAAATGATCGTCTGCCATGACAATGACATCAATCGGGTTTCCGACCGGAAAGGCGACGTCCACAGCTATGATCTGGACACGCTCATGCGCTGCAACGCCGGTTCGTACAGGAACTGGTACGTCGGCTTCTGCACGCCGGAACAGGTGATTGAGCGGTATGCCGGACGCGTGGTTATGAACATCCATATTGTCGATTTTCATCCGGATTTTGACGTTCCGGCTGAGCTGCGGCGGATTTTATACCACTATGATGCAACCGATTCCGCTTACTTTTCCGCCCGTGACGACGAGCTGGGCCTGTGTCTCCGCTCTGCGCCGGATATCGAGCGCTGTTCTCTGCTCCCGCGTTCCGCCTCCGGGCCGGATATCGTGGATTATGCGGTACAGTATGCCTGCCGGCGCGTGCAGTTCCACAAGCCCTATTTCAGCCGTACCCTGATTGACCGTGCGCATGCTTATGACATGATCTGCAATGCCTATTGGGCAGATGATCGCTACGAGGCAAAGCGCCTGCTGGATCTCGGGATTGACACGATTCTGACGAATCGTGCCGACGTCCTGCTTTCCATGAAGCGTGAATAACAAATAAAAAAACATGCTGATTTTTCAGCCGGGTGTTCGGAAAACAAAAAAATCCTCCGTATGGCGTTTTCATGCGGGGGATTTTCTTCGGTATACTCCGGCAAAACCGCCGAATCCCTGGTTTTCCACGGACTGCGGCGCGCATCCATAACAAAATCCGTGCAGAAAACGGACTTTCACACCTGTATTTGACAAGAATCTGACTACACTGCGTATGGAAACAGAGAAAAGGAGTCTGGAATATGAGAAAACAGAAGTTTCAGTGGACGCATATGACCGGCGGAGTCTGTTATTACCCGGAACACTGGCCCAAAACACTCTGGGCGGATGATCTGGAACGTATGAAGAAGGCAGGCATCTCGGTGATCCGGATTGCCGAGTTTGCATGGAGCCTGATCGAGCCGCAGGAAGGATTGTTCTGCTTTGATTTCTTCGATGAATTCCTGAACCTGTGCTCTGAGAAGGACATGAAGGTCATCTTCGGCACACCGACAGCCACCCCACCCGCCTGGCTGACCGAAACCTATCCCGAGGTGCTCAACTGTACGCTGGAAGGGGTACCGTATCGGCACGGCTCCCGCCGCCATTATAATTATAACTCCGCGACTTATCAGAAACTCTGCGCGCGCATCGTGACAGAGATTGCCCGCCATTATGGGCAGCATCCGGCTATCGTTGGCTGGCAGATTGACAACGAGCTCAACTGCGAGACCAGCGAGTTTTATTCCGAGGCGGATCATACGGCGTTTCGCGCGTTCCTGAAACAGAAATATGGCACGCTGGACGCGCTCAATGCAGCATGGGGTACTGTATTCTGGAGCCAGACCTATACCGAGTGGAGCCAGATCTATGCGCCGCGCAGGGTCATCAGCAACGGCTACAACCCGTCGATGCTGCTGGATTATACGCGTTTCGTCTCCGACAGCGCGCGTAAGTTCTGTAAAATGCAGTCCGATATCCTGCGCAGCTACATCCGTGACGATATGTTCATCACCACAAACGGGATGTTCGACCGTCTGGACAATCACGCGATGGCGGAGGAAAGTCTGGATGTCTACACCTACGATTCCTATCCCAGCTTTGCCTTCGGCCTCGACAAGAACCCCAAAGCTCCCGGTGCGCTGAACGACCGCGACTGGTCGCGCAGTCTGATCGAAGTGCGTTCCATCTGCCCGCATTTCGGCATTATGGAGCAGCAATCCGGCGCCAACGGCTGGTTCAACAGAATGGAGGGGCCGGCGCCGCGTCCGGGGCAGCTGACACTGTGGGCCATGCAGAGCGTTGCACAGGGGGCAGACTACATCTCCTTCTTCCGCTGGCGCACCTGCAGCTTCAGCACGGAGATGTATTGGCACGGCATTCTCGATTACGACAACCGGGACAACCGCAAACTGGCGGAAGCCACAGACTTCTTCCGCAAGCTGCGCACGCTTGATCCTGTCTGCGGCGCGGAGAATGCAGCAGCGTTTGCACTGGTGAAGGACTATGAAAACAGCTGGGATACCGGTATCGACAGCTGGCACAGCCGCATTGCCAGCGTCAGCGAATACGAGATCTTTGCCGCCGCCGAATTAAACCACACGCCGTTCGATATGCTGTACCTGCGCGAGAATACCGAGCTTGCGGATCTGCGGAAATATCCCGTGTTGGTGTATCCGCACCCGGTGATGATCGACGAGCAGCGCGCGAATCTTTTGAAGGAGTATGTTGCGCAGGGCGGCACGCTGGTCATCGGCTGCCGTGCAGGCTACAAAGATCTGACCGGGAAATGCGTCATGCTGCCGCAGCCGGGCCTCCTGCAGGAGCTGACGGGCACGGACGTCCGCGACTTTACGTTCACCAGCCCCAACGAGGAGGCAAGCTATGCTGTCTGGAACGGTGAAACCGTCGAAACCGGTGTGTTCAACGACATCCTCACGCCGCTGGAGGGCACCCGTGTGTTGGCGACTTATGGCAGCAGCTACTATGCCGGCGCCGCAGCACTGACCGAGCATGCTTATGGGAAAGGCCGCGTGCTGCATCTGGGCAGTACGTTCTCTCGTGCCAACGCGAAGCAGCTGCTGGCCTATCTGGGCATACTCGAGCCTTTTGCGGCACAGATCACAGCGCCCGAAGGCGTGGAAATCGTACTGCGTGAGAAGGATGGGAAGCAGTTCCTGTTTGTGCTGAATTTCCAGCCTGAAGCGCAGACCGTCACCCTGCATCAGGAGATGACGCAGCTGTATGACGGTACGACCGCCGCAGGAGACGTGACGCTGCCGCCATTCGGCACTGCTGTCTATGCGCTGAATTAACGAAAAAAGTGCCCTGCCCGATGCGACAGATCGGACAGGGCACTGGTTTTTTTACGCGTTTTTTCCAAGGTGGGACCGATACTTTCTGGTTGTTGGAAAGATTTTGTCATTGATTTGTTACCATTTTGTAATTTATAATGGCAGCATCAACCCGAAAGGAGCAATTCCATGAAACGTAAGAAACTGATAGCAGCTGGCATCATCGGCACGGTTTTATCCGGCATTCTGGCCACTGGCGCCTACGCGGCCGGCACTTCGCTCGTTGTAAACGGGGATCCGTACCATGGCAGCCTTTACGTCACGGAGGGTCGTATTTATGTCCCGCTGCGCAGCCTGTGCGAAGGGCTGGGGTACACCGTCGAGTGGGACTCCGCCGCCCGTTCCGCGATCGTCTCCTCGGATTCTGCGCGGGCTGTTTTTCCATGCGGCAGTGGCAGCATGATTTATGGTTCCTCCCTGTACACACACGTACGGACGCTGGCTGCGGCACTGGGTGCGGATGTTGACTGGAACGGGCGCACTGCAACCGCCATGCTGGACTTTAGCGCCGTCGGTGTGCCGGAATTGGCACCGCCGTATGGCTCCGGCGATCTGACGGCAAGCGATGAAAACGTCACGTTGTCCTATACGCAGGACGAACTTTTTTGGCTTGCACGCATCATTTTTGCCGAAGCACGCGGCGAAAGCATGGAGGGAAAAATTGCCGTTGCAAACACCATTTTAGAGCGCGTCAAGTCCGACGAATTCCCCAATACGATTTACGGCGTCATCTTTGACGATCAATACTGCGTGCAGTACGAGCCCGTTTCAAACGGTACGATCTACAACACGCCGGACGAAGACTCCTACGAGGCGGCGAGACGGGCACTGGAGGGCGAAAAGGCCGTGGAAAACTGTCTGTATTTCTTCAACCCCGCAAAAGCCAGCAGCAACTGGATCGCCCAGAACAGGACCTATGTCACAACGATCGGGAATCATGTTTTTTACGCCTGAATTGCTCGGTAAGGTCTTCGATCTGCCGCTCCACCAGCGCGTCAATCAGGCGAAAATCCACCGCCGTGCGGTAAAGCGCTTCCAATTCGTCATGCAAATCCTTTGCATCCCCCAGTGCTTCGCCTGCGGATCGAAGCAAATGCTCATAACTCCATCTATCGTTCTTTCTTCGGACAGCGGCGGACCCCGGTTCGCCGCTGTCCGTCATTTTGTCGAGCCGGATACGGCGGTTTCCCGTCGGCGGGCAGCCAAACGACCCGCCGGAGGTCAAAAGTGCAAAGCGCAGTTCCGGAATCACCAGATGCAGCGGGGAATCCTGCGGAAACAGCGGATCATGTGCCGCATAAACTGTATAGCCGGACGAAAGCGCGGTTTCCATCACACTTTCCGTCAGAAAGGCGTGTAAGCCTGCGCCGTCATGCAGTTCGCATACGGTATAATCCGAAAAATTGTCCAAGAACACCGGCCCCTGCGGGGAAAGCGTGTTCAGGAAAAAATCAATCCGCCTGCCCCTCTCCGCTCCGCGGCGCAGGGGGATGTGCTGCGTGCTGATGCGCCGCGCGCGGCGGGCAAGCCGGTCCGTGTCCGCCTGACGCCGTGCGCTGCAGCGGTAAAGCTCCGCCAGCGCTCCTGCCGCGCGCAGATAGTGGTACATCCGGGCATAACAGCAGGCAATTTCCGCGGACACCTTCTCGATTTCGGTCCGCCGCGCCGCCAATGCGGCGGTGTCCCAGAAGTCGCCGAAATTGAGAATGCCGTCCCGCGCTCCCGGACATTTGGGTTCCAGAACGTGCGGCGCCGTCCCGTCCACATACAGGGTGTCC
>JAHAYX010000055.1 GCA_018384365.1 Clostridiaceae bacterium | reverse complement strand
CCATGAAGCGGTCAAAAGTGAGGACGGAAGCCGGGAACAGGAAGTGGAAATCTTCTACCGCTTTATCGGCAAAATCGAATGACACATCTTGAGATACCCAACAATATCTTTAACTAAGGGAAACGGGGTTATCCTATCCGGATATCACGCTGCTCAGCAGTATTTGCGAGATTCTGCAGGTCAGCGAGCATGAATTATTGACAGCCAGCGAGGATGTGGAATCCCGCAGCATGGAAAAGCTGGCCGAGCGATATCTTGCGCTGATTAACCGCGTGAAGCTGATACAATATCTGTTATACGGCACGGCCCTTCTCGTCTGCTTTATCTGTAATCTTGCCGTATCTCACACGCTTTCCTGGTTTTTTGTTGTATTGACGTCCGAACTGACAGCGGCTTCGCTCACACTGCTGCCGGTATTGACGCGAAAGAAGCGCGGTCTGAAAACCCTGTGTGCATTCACGGGCACACTGTTGCTTTTGCTCATGACCTGCTGCCTTTATACAGGGGGCGCCTGGTTCTTCCTGGCGGCAGTTCCCACCCTCTTTGGCATGTGCGTGATTTTCCTGCCGTATGTCCTGTCTCAAATCTGGCTTCCGGCATTTTTGGAGCGTCATAAAGCGCTGTTCTGTATGGCTGTTGACACGGCGCTGCTGTTTTTACTGCTGTTTGTCTGCGACGCCTGTCTGCACGGTGGTTGGTTTCTCACGATTGCATGTCCGATCGCAGGTTTCTGCATGATTCTGCCTTGGGGAATGCTGCTGCTCCTGCGCTATACGAAAATGAATTCCTTCTTCAAAACCGCCGCCTGCTTTGGGCTTTCCGCACTTTTCTTTTATTTCCTGAACGTCCTTCTGAGCACGATTCTGGATGGAAAAGCGTTTGATGTCCTGCTTCCTCTGCGTTTTGATTTCCGCGGCTGGAGTGAGAGCATGATCAATGCAAATGTCAATGCCATCATCTATCTGGCGTTGTTCCTCTGTGCATTTCTCTTTCTGTTTGCAGGAATTGCGGCCGATCTGCGCAGAAAAAACACGCACTGATGAACGCGGAAGAATGCGTTCCGATCGTAAAAAATCCCTCGTATGGGCAAAACCATACGGGGGACACTCTTGCTTGCGGATACCGGCCCTCTGCCGGCGGGACCATTATTATCATTTTCGGGGCCGAAGGACTTTTTTACGCCTCCAGCATCTGGCGCATCTGGCCAATGTCAAAGATATAATCACCGGTGCGGCCGAGCCAGCCGCGGAGACAACGATCCTGCATCATCAGCATACCGGCACGGTGGACAGCCTGCTTGAATTCCGGATTGATTTGCGGGGCGTTGGTGTCAAACAGCGCACACGCTGCAAGTGCGCGTAAATCGGGCATGGGCTTGACGCTGTGAGAGCCGTTTCTTGTGCGAAAAAGCATCGGAAAATATGGAAATATCCTGCAGGCAATCGGACGAAGCTTTCGGTCGCAATGTCCGTTGCAGATGGCGTATTTTCCCTCCAGGGTTTCGTGGATCGTCAGAAAATCTGCGTCCTTTAAAAGGAGGTCTTCATCCGGCAGAAGCCACATCCCATCGTGATCTCCACCCTTACAGCAGCGCGCGCCGCATAAATTTCCACAATCCCCATCAATCGGTGTGACGTTATCCAGAAGTCTGTAAATCCGCTTCAGCAACGATATTCTGCGGTTACCCATTTTGATCACCCCACCTATTGTTAAGTTTATATTAACACACCTCGCAATAAAATGCAACAAAAATACTTGATAAATTTGAAGCGTTGTTGTATAATAGAAGCGCAGTGGAGATTTCTGCGCTTTTTTGATGTTTACACCGAAAAAGTGCTGGAATTCTCTTCTTTCAATCCCACAAGTACCAATCCGGCCTGTGGCGAGGCCGCACTAACCGGGGAGATAGCGGTGCCCTGTACCTGCAATCCGCTACAGCAGGGGTGAATGTGTTTCTGAGGGTTTATAATGTGATGTCAGCCACGTTCAGACGATGTTGAGGAGCCGGTCCCGCGCAACGGACGGCTGTGAACCATGTCAGGCGGGGAACCGAGCAGCATTAAGCAGTTTTGTTCCGTGTGCCGCGGGGGTTCCGGCTCTGAGTCTTTTGGACGAGAGGCGGTCATATTCTAAATTCGAGGTTCGCTGTGCGGTCTCGCCATGGACCGGATCTTATTTTTCCTGGAGGGTATCTCGTGTATCAGGCGTATTATCGAAAATACCGGCCGCAGACGTTTGATGATGTCTATGGCCAGCGTCATATCACCGTCACCCTGCAAAATCAGGTGCAGTCCGGCCGGGTTTCCCATGCCTATCTCTTTACCGGAACGCGCGGTACGGGCAAAACCACCTGCGCGAAGCTCCTGGCGCGCGCCGTAAACTGCGAGCATCCGGTAAACGGAAATCCATGCAACGAATGTCCCACCTGCCGCGGCATCATGGATGGATCGATTCTGGACGTTTTAGAGCTGGATGCCGCGTCCAATACCGGTGTGGACAATATGCGCGCCATTTTAGAAGAAACCACCTATCCGCCCGCCAATGCAAAGCGCCGCGTTTATATTATCGACGAGGTGCATATGCTTTCCGCAGGCGCCTTTAATGCTTTGCTGAAAACGCTGGAGGAACCGCCGGAGTATGTGATGTTCATTCTGGCTACGACGGAGCTGCACCGTGTGGCTGCGACAATCCTGTCGCGCTGTCAGCGCTTTGATTTCAAACGCATTGAGCCGCGCGAAATTGCTGCCAATCTTTCCGCCATCGCGGAAAAGGAGGGATTCCGGATTGCGCCAAAGGCGCTGGATCTGCTTGCAAAGCTTGCAGATGGTTCCGCCCGTGATTCTCTCTCCCTGCTGGAACGCTGTATGATCGGAAACGGCGGCGAAGAACTGACCGAGGCTGCCGTGATTGAAGCAATGGGGATCTCCACAAACGAAAGCCTTTCCGCAATTGTCGGCGCCATCGCAGAACAAAACGCATCTGCCGCACTTTTGGCGCTCGATCGGATTTATATGGATGGCCGCGATATTCGTTCCTCGCTGGAACGGCTTGCTGCTTATTTCCGGGATGTTCTGCTGTATCAGACAGCGCCGGATGCAGCACCCGGTCTTTCCTCCCCCGGCTTTGACCATGCAGGACTTTTGCAGGACGCAAAACGTTTTTCCACCCCGCACGTGATGCATATTACTTCCCAGCTGCAAAAGACCGTGGACGCCATGCAGCGTTCTTCCGGCGGGCGTCTGGAAGCGGAGCTTTGTCTGATCGGGCTTTGCTCGCCGGAGGCTTCGTCCGGTGATATGACGCAGCTTGCAGGACGTCTGGCTGCACTGGAAACGAAGATTGCCTCCGGCACGTTTACAGTAGCTGCCGCTCCATCCGAAAAACATAAAGCGCCTGCGCAGCAGGCTCCTGCTGCCGACGGAGAGGATTGTCCCTTCCCGCTTGACGACGATGCACCACCGCCTCCGGGTGACCGGGATGCACCGCCTGATCCGGATGCGGCGCCTGCTTCACCGCAAAAGCGTGCTGCCAGACCGGCGCCGAAGCCCGGAAACGCAGAGGCGCGCCGGGAGATTCCTTCCGAGAGTAAGGTCGCACTCTTAAAATCGCTCAGCGGCGTACTTTCCCGTTCTGCCTATACGCATCTGACACTTTCCAAGATGTATTATGAGAATCAGACGCTGACACTTGTCGTGGAGGGCGAGATTTCCGTAATGCTGCTGGACAAAGCAGAGATCCGAAACACCATTGCCGGAGCCACTTCCCGCATTTTGGGCGAAAACTGCACCGTGCGGGTTTCCTCTGCGGAACGTGAACGGAAAAACGCTTCGGCATTTGACGGTTTTGACCCGATCATGAAAGACGGCCGCGCTGCCGGCGTTTCCATTGAGATGAACTGAGTAGGGGTGGAGGATGAGAATTGACAAGACGCAGCTTCCTGAAGTGAAGGTGATTTCTTACGATCTGAAACGCGATAATCGCGGCTATTCTCACCCGATCTTTATTCGCAGTGTGCTTTTGGAAAACGGTATCGATTTTGATTACTGCGAGGAACGGATTTATTACTCCGCCGAAGCCGGAACGCTTTACGGAATTCATTTTCAAAATGCACCCGCCGCGCAGGCAAAGCTGATTTACTGCATTTCCGGCCGTGGGATCGATTATGCGGTGGATCTGCGACGCAATTCGCCGAATTATCGGAAATGGATCGGCGTTGAAATCAGCGAGGAAAATCGCAAACAGCTCTATATTCCAAAAGGTTTCGGCCACGCCTTTCTCTCTCGTCCCGGATACGCGTAATGTGATGCGATTTGACGTTCCGTTTGACAATCGCTATCTGCGGCGAATTGCATATAACGATCCTACGATCGGTATCCCCTACCCGGTTACTCATCCAATTCTTGCCCCGCATGATCGCTGTGTGCCGCTTTTGGATGACAGCGATATCAATTTATAAGAATAATAATTTTTGAGGTGTATAGTATGGCAAAGAACAGAATTCCGTCCATGGGCGGCATGAACATGAATGCAATGCTTCGTCAGGCACAGAAAATGCAGTCTGACATGGAAAATGCACGTCGGGAACTGGATGAAAAGGAATACGAATTCACTTCCGGCGGCGGTGAGGTCTGCGCAGTGGTCAACGGCAAGTTCGAATGCGTCAAGCTGACGATTTCACCGGATGTGATCGACCCTGAGGATGCTGATATGCTTGCCGACCTGATTCTGCTGACCGTGAACGGCGCCATTCGTGCCGCGCGCGAGGATGCGGAAAAAACCATGAGCCGCGTTTCCGGCGGCATGAATATGGGTGAGCTTCTCTGATGCGTGCTTTTTCCGCTTCTTTGGAGCGTTTGATCGAACAGTTTGAAAGCCTGCCGGGAATCGGTCATAAAACCGCACAGCGTCTGGCTTTTTATGTATTGGAACTCCCGGACGAGGCTGCCCGCGCATTTGCCGACGCCATTCTGGACGCTAAAAGTGCGGTGCGGCAGTGCTCTGTTTGCTTCAACCTTTCGGATTCCATGGTATGTCCGATCTGCGACAGCCCGGAGCGTGATACGGCGACGATTTGTGTCGTTTCGGACCCGCGCGATGTTGCGGCGCTGGAGCGCACGCATGAATATCACGGACGGTATCATGTCCTTCACGGCGTGATTTCCCCGATGAACCATATCGGCCCCGACGATTTACGGATTAAGGAACTGGTTGCCCGCGTTGCAGCGGGCGGTATCAGCGAAGTCATCATGGCGACTGATCCCAATACGGAAGGCGAGGCGACGGCAATGTATGTCTCCCGCCTGCTGCGTCCGTTTGATGTGAAGATTACGCGCCTGGCATACGGTGTGCCGGTTGGCGGGCATCTGGAATATGCCGACGAAATCACGCTGCTGCGCGCCCTGGATGGCCGGCGTGAGTTTTAATGAGAGGCCCTATGAAAAAAGCTGTTACCTTGATTCTGGCCTGCCTGCTGCTCTTTTCCCTGACCGCCTGTACGGCCGGGCCGGGCAACACCATCGGCGACACCGTTTTTCTCTCCCGGGACTCGCTTTACAGCCTGGAAGTGGAATTGACGAGCGGTGAACTGAACATCTATCCAACCGACGGAGAACCTTATGTTGATTACACGGTAAAAACCGGCGGTCTGGTGATCGGTGATCCGACCGTGCGCGTCCGGCAAAACGGTCAGAAAACCACGATCGACATGGATGGGTTCACGGTCAACTTCGGCGGCTATTTCTCCTGTGATATGGATGTTTATATCCCGCGCGACGCAGTTCGGGAGCTTTCGGTTGAGATGACGTCCGGCGACACTGCCATTTCCGACCTCCGGCTCCGGGAGCTGGAGATTTCACTGACCTCCGGCAGAGTGGATGCGGAGCATATTTCAGCGGATTGCCTGGAGCTTGTTGCAACCTCCGGTTCTGCGGATATTTCCGGTTCGTTTGACGACATCAGTGTTGACATCACCAGCGGTAATTTTGAAATTGCGACCGCCATCCTCCCCTCCCGGATAGAGTGCGAGGCAACAAGCGGCGATATCGATGTGCTCATTCCGGCTGATTCTTCGGGATTTGCGCTCTATTATGAACGTACAAGCGGCAGTATTTCCTCCTCCTTTTCCACTTCAGGCTCTGCCAGCGAACGCAGCGGCGCGCTGCTTTATGGCGACGGCTCCTGTGTGATCGAGGTGGACATCACCAGCGGCTCTGTGCATATCGGAAAACAGTAAAGAACCTGTACATATGGGAATGGAACCGGAGAAAAGGGCAGCGCCCTGTTTCTCCGGTTTTTTGCATGCTGCTTTATATTTGCACTTGTTTTTTGAAAGGGGTGCTGAATATACCGGGCAGAAAAGTGCAAAAATCATCAATTTCCACATTGTAAATTCCAGCAGGATACTTTACAATAGGCTTGACAATATAATAGTGAGGAGATATTGAACTCACAAGGAGGATAACATGAAAAAAGGACGCAGATTCACTGCCCTTTTGATGTTGATCTCTGCTGTTTTAACCGTTGCACTGAGCGGTTGCTCGGGCGACAGGGCAGGTACAGCATCTGAAGACGATATTTCCGACACACCCGCGGGACTGGCAATCAATGTCGGCCTCGCAAAAGACCTCGATGATAGTCTTGACCCACACAAAATGGTATCGGCAGGAACTAAAGAAGTCTTGTTCAATGTCTTTGAAGGGCTGGTAAAGCCTGACTCTGACGGAAATCTGATTCCCGCCGTAGCCGAAAGCTACAAAGTCTCCGATGACAGAATGAGCTATACCTTTACAATCCGTGAGGGTATCAAGTTCCATAACGGAGATGAGGTCACGGCGGATGATGTGATTTATTCAATCAAACGCTGTGCCGGTATGCTTGAGGAAGAGCCTGAAGCGCTGGTCACGGCGTTTTCTGCTATTACGGACGTCTACGCCGAAGATGAGCGCACCGTGGTCATCTCGATCGAATCGCCGGATCTGGAATTCATTTCGTATCTGACTGCCGCGATTATTCCGGAGGGATACACGAATCAGACCACTTCCCCGATTGGCACCGGCCCCTATCAGTTCGTCTCGCGCAGTGCACAGGAAAACATTGTACTGAAACGCTTTGACGAATACTGGGGTGAGCTGCCGGAGCTGACCGACGTCACCTTCAAGATCATCACGCAGGATACCATCGTAACTTCCCTGCGCTCCGGCGCCATTGATATGTGCGGCCATCTGACGCCTGCACAGGCAGCCGAAGTTTCCGGCCAGTACGACATTGTCAAGGGCGGTATGAACAGCGTTTACGGCGTCTACCTCAACAATTCCATTGAACCGCTCAACAATGTGGAGGTTCGCCGGGCATTGTGCCACGCAATCAGCGTGGAGGGAATTATGGATCTTGTGTTTGACGGCGAAGGCACGCCGCTCGGCAGCAGTATGTATCCGGCATTCGGCAAATACTTCTGTGAGGAACTGACCGGTTATTATGCCTATGACCCGGACAAGGCAATTCAGATGCTTGCGGAGGCAGGCTATCCGGATGGCTTTGATCTGGAACTCACCATTGCTTCGAACATCACGCAGTATGTCGAAACATCACAGGTGGTTGCCGAACAGCTCAAGGCCGTTGGCGTGAACGCAACGATCACGCTGGTGGATTGGGAAACCTGGCTGTCTCAGGTCTATATCGGACGCGATTACGAAGCCACAATCGTGGATTTCGACGCTTCCACCATGACGGCGCGCGCATTGCTGGAACGCTTTACATCCGGTTATCCGAAAAATATTTCGTATTTTGCGGATGAAGAGTATGACGAATCCTACGCTGCGGCGATCTCCGCTGCAACGGACGAGGAGCAGATTGCTGCCTATAAGCGCTGCCAGGAGATCCTGACGGAACAGGCGGCCAATATCTATCTGATGGATATGGCGGATATGGTGGCCATCCGTTCCGATCTCGAGGGATATGAATTTTATCCCATCTTCGTTGTGGATCTTTCCAAAATCCACGTGAAGGCAGAATAAACCAACTAAGAAAGGAGGGCGGGAAATGCGGTATTTCCTGAAAAAATTTATCTCACTCATTATTACATTGTTGCTTGTATCCTTTCTCGCCTTCCTTACTTTTCAGATCATCCCGGGAGACCCTGTGACAAAATTGCTCGGAACGGAATATACCGAAGAAATGGCCGCCGCACTGCGCGCGCAGCTTGGCCTTGATGCGCCGTTTCTGCTTCGCTATGTCCGCTGGCTGGGCGGCTTTGTGACGGGAAACTTCGGCACGTCATATTCCTATAACGTACCGGTTACTTCCCTGCTTGCGGACAAGCTGCCGGTTACCGGTCTGCTCTCCGCCCTGTCCTTCCTGCTGGTTGTCTGTATTTCCATCCCGCTTGGCATCTGGCTTTCTGCCCATGAGGACAGTCTGGCGGACCGGTTTTTTTCCATGCTGAACCAGATCGCCATGTCGATCCCCCCATTTTTCCTCGGAATTATGATGACACTGGTGCTGGGACTGGTCCTGCATCTTTTCACACCCGGCAACTATATTTCCTATACCAAGGATTTTGGTGCCTGTCTTTCCTATCTGCTTTTCCCGGCAATTGCTATCGCGATCCCCAAAATAGCCATGACAGTCAAGCTGCTGAAAAGCTCCATTTGCGTGGAATACCGCCGCGATTACGTGCGCACTGCGCTCAGCCGCGGCAGTACGCGCCGCCGCGTGCTGTATACGCACGTCCTTCGCAATGCCATGATCCCTGTCGTGACCTTTTTGGCGCTCACGATTCCTGAAATCGTGGCGGGCAGCATCATTATCGAACAGGTTTTCACGGTTCCCGGCCTGGGCCGCCTGCTCGTCAGCTCCATACTGAACCGCGACTTTCCCGTCGTCTGCGCAATCGTCATGCTGATTGCTGCCCTTGTCATTTTGATGAATTTCCTTGCGGACATTTTGTATCGTATCATTGATCCGCGCATCCGGATCGATCAGGAGGCGTCAAAATGAAACGATATCATGCTTATACAAAAATCGGCGGCATTATTTCCGCCGTCATGATTCTTTTAATACTCATCGCCGCCTTTTGGACGCCGTATGATACCGCTGCCATGGACAGTTCGGCAAAACTTGCCCCACCTTCTTTTGCGCATCTCCTGGGGACGGATAATCTGGGGCGCGATATCCTCAGCCGCGTCCTGGATGGCGCCGGAACGACCTTGACCATAGCGGTTCTCACCGTTGCAGCCGGCGCATTCTTCGGCATCCTGATCGGCGCCTTCACCGGCTATTACGGCGGGCCTTTGGACAATATCCTGATGCGGATCTGCGATATGATCACGGCTTTCCCCAGCTTTTTACTGGCGCTTGTCATCGTCAGTTTGCTGGGCAGCGGAAAATATCATGTTGTCCTCGCGCTTGGCCTGCTTTTCATCCCCAGTTTTGCGCGCATTGTGCGCGGTGAATATGCCCGCGCCGCCACGCAGGCATATGTGGATAATGCGCGTCTGATGGGCGCCGATCCGATTCGTATTTTATTCGTCCACATTCTTCCGAATATTCGCAGTGTACTGCTTTCCTCTATTGCAATCGGCTTCAATAACGCCGTGCTGGCGGAAGCCAGTATGAGCTATCTCGGCATCGGCGTCCAACCTCCGGACCCCAGCCTTGGACGCATGCTTGCCGAGGCGCAGACCTATTTGCTTTCGGCGCCCTGGTTTGCCATTTCCGCGGGAAGTGTGATTATCCTGCTGATTTTGGGCTTTACGCTGCTCGGCGAGGGCCTTTCCAAGGAGGCGGGACGCAATGCTTGAAATTAAAGATCTGAAGCTGTCCTTTCAGGGCAGCACGGGATTTGAAGTGATTCATAATCTGAATCTGTCCATTGACGATGGTGAGATTGTCGGGCTTGTCGGCGAATCCGGCTCCGGTAAAACCACCGCTGCCCTTGCCGTTGCCGGTCTGCTGGACCGTAAGATGGTGCAGGCGGAAGGCGGCATTTATCTGGATGAAAGGGATCTGCTGCACTGCAGCGACGACGAATTCCGCAAAATCCGCGGCAAGGATATTGCCATGGTCTTTCAGGAGCCGCTTTCCTCCCTGGATCCGCTGATGAAAATCGGCAGACAGGTGGAGGAGGCCTTGAAACTGCACACGGATATGGACGCTGCCGCGAGAAAAGTCGCAGCGCTTGAGGCACTGCGCGCCGTAGAGCTGCCGGAACCTGAGCAGGTCTATGAGAAATATCCCCACGAGCTTTCCGGCGGTATGTGCCAGCGCGTTATGCTGGCTGCGGCAATTGTTACCCATCCGCGCCTGTTGATTGCAGATGAGCCGACTACGGCGCTGGATGTCAGCGTGCAGGCGCAGATTCTTGCGTTGATCCGCCGTCTTTCCCGGGAACAGCATATGGCTGTTTTGTTCATCTCGCATGATTTAGGCGTGATCCGTATGCTTTGCGACCGGGTTGCGGTGATGCAGGCGGGCGATATTGTCGAACAGGGCAAAACGTGGGATATTTTTGAGCATCCGGCGCACGCATACACCCGCACTCTGGTAGCCGAAGTGCGTAAACGTGCGGACTTCTCCCCTGCCGACGAGAAAACCGTTTTACAGCTTGAACACGTGGATGCCTATTATCGCCAGGGCCGCAAACGCATACAGGCTCTGCACGACGTTTCCTTCTGTATCCACCAGGGCGAGATTCTTGGTCTGGTTGGTGAATCCGGCTGCGGAAAATCCACCACGGCAAAGGTAGTCACCGGAATTTTGCAGGACTATACCGGCACGGTGGAGCGTTTTGGTGCGCGTCCGCAAATGGTGTTTCAGGATCCGCTCTCTTCCCTGAATCCTGCAAAGACTGTGGATTGGCTGCTGCAGGAGCCGCTGCGCATTGCCGGCGTTTCAAAGGCAGAACGACGCGATGCGGCAAGACGTATCCTCTCGCGTGTTGGCCTCGGTGAAGAGCATCTGAAGCGCCGACCGGCCGAGCTTTCCGGCGGACAGAGGCAGCGCGTTGCCATTGCCGCCGCATTGATTCAGCGTCCGGCGCTTATCGTTGCCGATGAACCGGTATCTGCACTGGATGTCACGATCCAAGCGCAGATTCTGGAGCTGATGCTGGAATTGAAACGGGAACTGGGGCTCTCTTATCTCTTCATTTCGCATGATTTGGGCGTGATTTACCGTATCTGCGACCGCGTTTTGGTGATGCGGGAGGGCCGGATTGTGGAACAGGGTCCGGTTTTGGATATCTACACGCATCCGCAGGATCCTTACACCCGCCATCTGGCCTCTCTGGCCGGAGAAATCAAATAAACAACAAACGATAACCGATTGCGTAGATTTCCGCAATCGGTTATACTGTTCTCAGAGTCTTTTTTCAACCAACCTGCTTTGGAAGAGCAGGTTTGGGATATCTGGCGCGGAAACGCAAGCGCAGAAGAGGTGACGAACATGAAAAAGGCGGAAATCGGCGTGATCGGCCTTGCGGTTATGGGGGAAAACCTTGCGCGGAATATGGAACGCAGCGGATTTTGTGTGGCTGTCTATAATATCGAACCGGAGAGATACGTCCGGGTTTTTTCCGAAAAATACGGCGGTAAAAACTTCATACCGGCTTATTCCCTGCCTGAACTCGTGAACGCGCTTGAAAGACCGCGCAAAATACTGATGATGATACGGGCCGGGTCGCCGGTTGATGAAATCCTGACCGCACTTTTACCGCTTCTGGATCCGGGAGACGTTCTGATAGACGGTGGAAACTCGCATTATTTGGATACACAGCGCCGCTGTCAACTTGCAGAATCGGCTGGCTGTCTTTACGTTGGTATGGGCGTTTCCGGAGGCGAGGAGGGCGCGCTAAACGGCCCTTCGCTGATGCCGGGCGGCTCCCCTGCCGCGTGGGAGTTGATAAAGCCTGTCTTCGGGAAAATCTGTGCCCATACCGAGGAAGGCTATCCCTGCTGCAGCTGGGTCGGCAGCGGCGGAGCAGGTCATTTCGTAAAAATGGTGCACAACGGCATCGAATACGGCGATATGCAGCTGATTTGCGAGGTTTACCACCTCATGAAAAACTATCTGCATCTGAAGCCAGAGGAGATGCAGCAGGTTTTTGAGATTTGGAATCAGGGGGAACTTTCCGGTTATCTGATGGAAATCACAGCAGCGATTCTGGGCAAACGGGATACAGACGGCGAACCGCTTTTGGAGCATATTTTGGATGCGGCCGGGCAAAAGGGCACAGGAAAATGGGCCGCAGAAGCTGCACTGGAGGAAGGCGTCCCGCTGACTCTGATTACAGAGGCAGTTTTCGCGCGCTGCCTGAGTGCGCAGAAAGAGGAACGCAGGGCCGCATCCGCAATTCTTTCCGGGCCGCAGCAGGAATTTCAGGGGGATGTTCAGGCATTTTTGGAGGATTTGCGCCAGGCACTGTACGCATCGAAGCTGATTTCCTATGCACAGGGGTATGCACTGCTCCGTGCAGCATCGGCGGATTACGGGTGGAACCTTGATTTTGCCGGAATTGCGCGTTTATGGCGTGGCGGATGCATTATTCGCTCTCGGTTCCTCGAAAAAATCCACGATGCTTATACGGCGGAGCCGGAGCTTCCTAATCTGATGCTTGCCCCCTGCTTTCGGAAGGAATTGCAAAGCGCGCAGGCCGGCTGGAGAAGGGTTTGCGCTGCGGCAGTGACCTCCGGTATCCCTGTCCCGGCTATGATGGCGGCGCTTGCCTATTATGACGCATATCGCGCGGAATTTCTGCCTGCAAATCTCTTGCAGGCACAGCGGGACTATTTCGGTGCGCATCAGTACGAACGCATCGATGCACCGCGCGGCACATTTTTCCATACAGACTGGACCGGAAACGGTGGGGACACCGTTTCTTCGGCATACCAGGTGTGAAAGCATTGAAAGAATGGGCTGCAAAAGGATGAAATGGAAACAAAAAGGGCCTGTAATCCGGCGAAAACCGGAATACAGGCCTTTGCTTATGAACGGGATTACAGCGCTGCCAGAACGTCTTTCAGGAAACGGTAACTGAGTGCGAAAGATTTCGCCTCCAGCTTTTCTTCCGGCGTGTGCGCACCCATCGCGTGTGCACCGATGGAAGCTGCATCCAGCCCAGGCATACGTCCGGCCAGGACGCCGCACTCAAGACCGCCGTGCGTACGCTCGATGACAAGCTCATGGCCATACTTTTCGGCCGCGCAAGCCTTCAGGGCCTCGCGCAGCGGCGAAACGGAAGCATACTTCCAGCCGGGATATCCGTCAACTGTGGTCACATCAAAGCCAAGCAGTTCCGCCAGCAGGAAGAGCTGTTCATTTGTGCCGCGAACAAGGGAATCCACGCAGGAACGCGCCATGAAAGTCAAGCGGAACGCGCCGTCTGAGGTGACAATACCGAGATTGATGGAGGAAGTCACATAGCCGTCGTTTTTGACATCCGTTGCCAAAACGCCGTGCGGCGCCAGGAAGAGAAGCTTGATCATGGCGTCGCTGTCAGCCAGTGCCGTGACTGTTGCGGGAAGCGGCGCTTCCTTCACCTGAATCGAGGCCTCTGGCTGTGTCTCCAGAATTTCATCCAGAATCTCTGCCACGGAAGCAGAAATTGCAGCGCGAACGGCAGCTGCGTCACCCTCCGGCACGACTACCGTGCAGGCGCAGTCACGCGGAATGGCGTTATCCTTGCCGCCGCCGGTAATCTCTGCAAGCTGGACTTTGCCCGCCTGACGCGCAGCATAGAGGATGCGGCCCATCAACTTGATCGCATTTGCGTGCTCTCTCTGGATATCCACGCCGGAATGTCCGCCGGGGAGCCCGCCGATTTCAATACGCAATGCCTGCCCATTCGGCAATTCAGTCGCATACTGGCGGCGGAGATCCACATGATAACCGCCCGCGCAACTGACAACAGCCGTGAAATCAGGACCGCCATCCAGATTGATCAGCACACGACCGCTCAATACGTTGACATCGAGATTCCGGGCGCCGATCAGGCCGACTTCTTCCTGTACCGTGAATACACATTCCAAGGCAGGATGGGCCACGGTGTCATCCGAAAGAATTGCCAGCATCGTGGCAACAGCCGTGCCGTTATCCGCGCCAAGGGTTGTGCCGTTTGCGCGGATCCAACCATCTTCCACGATGATATCAATGCCGTCTTTCAGGAAATCATGAGAAGAAGACGCCACTTTTTCGCAGACCATGTCAGAATGGCCCTGGAGAATGACGGTCGGACGATCCTCATAACCGGCTGTGGCTGGTTTATATATCACAACATTGTGCAGATCGTCTCGATAGGAACGCAGTCCATGCGTTTGCGCAAAATTGACGAGATAATCCGCGATCGCTTTCTCATTTCCGGAACCATGCGGAATTGCACAGATGTCCTCAAAATACCCAAAAAGCGCTTTCGGCTCAAACATACTCAATTTACCTGACATACTTGTACCTCCCATACCGCGCTGGATGCACGGTACTAAAAATTTCAGCCCAAACGCTCCGCAGCCTGCTTTAAGAGGTCACGGACTTTGATATGCTGCGGGCAAACGCCCTCGCAGGCGCCGCATTCTACGCACTTGTCGGCGCGGCGATCGGCGTTGATAAATCCATACTGGCGCTTTGCCCCATCGAGATGGCCGTACTGGCGCTCAAAGTTCATTGCAGCGAAGATAGACGGCGTGGCAATATCCAACGGGCAGGCCTCCACACAATAACCGCACTTCGTGCAGGGAATGGTATCTGCCTTTTTCAGTTCCTCTACGGCGCGGTCAATCACCTTGTACTCGTCTGCCGTAAGAGGCTTCAAATTGCTCATGAAGTCCACGTTATCCTTGAGCTGTTCAAAGGTGCTCATGCCACTGAGAACGGTGAATACGTTATCAAGCGACGCGCAGAAGCGGATTGCCCAGGAAGCAAAGGAAGCGTCCGGATCGGCATCCTTGAAGATTTTCTGGACATTCGGGGTAAGCGCCGCAAGCGAACCGCCCTTGACAGGCTCCATGATGACAACAGGCACACCGTGCTTTTTCGCTACTTCATAGTTCTTGCGGGCCTGTACGCCGTCATCTTCCCAGTCAGCATAGTTGATCTGCAGCTGGACATAGGCGGCGCCCGGATGCTTGGTCAGGATCTCGTCGAGAACATCGGCTTTATCGTGGAAGGAGAAGCTCCAATTACGAATTTTGCCCTCCTCTTTTGCTTTCTGAATGAAATCCCATGCGCCGAATTTGTCAAGCAGGTCGATGCGCTCTCCACCGGTCAGCGAATGGAGCAGATAGTAGTCAAAATAGGAAACACCGGCACGCTCCAGCGAAGTGTCCAGCACTTTCTGCATATCGGAAGCATCCTTACAGACCCAGATTGGGAGCTTGGAAGCAATCTGGAAGCTTTCGCGCGGATAGCGGTCAACCAGGACTTCCTTAGCAACCATTTCGGATTTTCCGCCGTCATACACATAAGCGGTATCAAAGAAGGTAAACCCTTTGCCCATGAAGTAGTCTACCATTTTTTTGATCTGATCAACGTCATACCAGTCGCCCTGCTTGGGAAGGCGCATAAGGCCAAATCCCAGTTTTTTTACTTCAGCCATCATTTTCCTCCTGATTCATAAGTCATTTCAAAATGACATAATCTGATGACTAAATTATAGCATGTGCTGTCAAAAAAATCAATAGCGGCCGCTTTTCTCCCCTTTTCAAGCGGAATTGACACTTTTGAGGCCATGTGGTAAGATAAAAGCAGTTTTATAACCCTAAGCAGAAAGACGAATACTTTCAGGAGAGATTGTTATGGCCATCAGGGCTGCGATTTTTGATTTGGATGGCACATTGCTGGATTCCACAGGGATTTGGCGGCAAATTGACGAGATTTTTTTGGGGCGGCGCAGATTTGCAGTTCCCGCAGATTACTTCGAGGCTGTTTCCAGCATGAATCTGCAGCAGGGCGCGGAATACACCAAGGCGCGCTTTTCGCTTTCGGATACCACAGAAGCCATTATTGCAGAGTGGCATGAAATGGCGCTGCACGCCTATGCGGAAACGATTCCCCTCAAACCAGGTGCGGCGCAGATTTTGCGGAAGTTCTCGGCGCAAGGCGTCCGGCTGGCGCTTGCAACAGCCTCCGACCCCGCATATTACATCCCGGCTCTGCGCCGCTGCGGTGTATTGGATCTTTTTGACGTTTGCGTACATGCGAGGCCCGGACTTTACAAGGGCAGCGCCGCGTTTTATTTGCATTGTGCGGCTGAACTGAATGTTTGCCCGGAGGAATGTGTGGTATTCGAGGACGTTTATACGGGCATACGTTCCGCAAAGGAAGCCGGAATGTATGCCATAGCTGTGGCAGACCCACACAGTGCCGCCAGACAGGCAGAGATCAAAGAACTTGCGGACCGCTTTCTTGACAGCTTTGAAGACCTGCTGGAAAGAACAAACTGCGGACCGGCGCGACGTTCATAAAACGTAAAACCCCTCTGTACGGAGTTGAATTGCTCCGGGCAGGGGGATTTTGTGTTTAGTGATAGAGTTTGACGCGGCGCAGCAGGGCAAAAAGTTTATCGCCGCCCGGTAACTGAAGAATTTCATCGCGGTCCAGAATCCGCATGACAGCAACCGTCACCGCGTAACAGACGACAGACAGCGCAATCGAACCCAATGTTGCAATCGCATTGGAGGAAGTGAACAAATGCAGAAGCCGATACGCGCCGATGGAGAACGCGCCCATGATGAGATTGGCAAGTACCGGTTTTGCAACAAACTTTCCGAAGCGAACCTGCAGCGGTATCGCGCGATGCAGGAGATAAAAACAGACAGTGAAAGCAACCAGGTGGCAGACGATGGAACTATATGCCGCGCCGTAGATATTCACCGAAGGGATGCGGATAAGGATCATATTCAGTACAACTTTGACGGCGGCACCGCATAACAGACCGGCAGCCGGTGCAAATACCCGGCCTATCCCCTGCAGCGCACCACAGATTGTTTGATCCAGCGCCGTGAAAATCAACGCTACGGCGGCTAATTGCAGAAGATCTGCGCCGTCATTGGTGGCAGGATAAATCAGATCGAAGATCGGCTGCGCAAGCGTAATCAGACCGGTTGCGCAGGGAAGAATCAAAAGCGTCGAGACAAGCAGCGAATAGCTGACTTTGTCGGAGGCCTCCTCCCGTTGGCCCTTCGCCAGTGCAGAAGCAATGGCCGGGACAAGAACCGTCGCAAATGCGATATTCAGCGCCAGCGGCAGATTGGTGATGATGTCGCTCTTGGAAAGCATGCCGGAAAGGCGCGCCACCTCTTCGTTGAGCATTTCTGCGGTCGGAACACCCGGCACGCCGGGAATCCCATCGGCAAATGCCGCAGTAATACCGCGCGTGATCGTCGCCGTATCGATCACACGGGCAAACGCCGCGATCGTGGAAGACATAGAAATCGGAATGGAGATCCAGAGAATGCTGCGCGCAACGCGGAAAAAGCCGTGTTTTTCATCGTCCGGCGCTTCCGGCGGTGCGCCTTCCGGAATTTTATTAAGCTTTGCGCGGTGACAGCGATAATAGATCAGGAGATACAGGAAACTGACGACGATTGCAACCGTTGTGGCGAAGTTTGCGGCCGCCGCCATAATTTCAGCCGATTCGGAAACCAGCATCAGAACGAAAACAATCGTCAGGGTGGTTTTGAAGATTTGCTCAATTACCTGGGATGTTCCGGAGACGCGAACATCCTGATGGCCCAGGAAATAGCCGCGTATGACAGAGGAGATACAGACAAAGAAAACCGATGGAGCCAGCGCCTGCAGGGTATACTGGACGCCATCCAGCTTGATCATGCTGAGAGCAATGAAATCCGCACCAAAATACATGAGTAGCGAGAAAAAGGCGCCGATTCCCGCAAACAGGATGAGCGCGGTATGGAAAATCCGCTTTGCCTGACGGTATTTGCCGACTGCCAGTCGTTCGGAGACCATTTTGGAGATGGCGTTCGGGATGCCAACGGAGGACAGGGCGAGCAAAAGCGTGTAAATCTGATAGCCCGCGCTGTAATAACCGTTGCCGATATTGCCGAAGCCTTCGACATTCGTGATGACAAGGCGGTATACCAGCCCCAGCAGCTTGATGACAACCTGGGACATCAGGATAAACAGCACCCTTGACATAAAGGTCTGTGGACGTTCCGTATGACGAGACATTGCAAACGCTTTCCTTTCTTCTGTTGGCATTCAATGGTCAGAAAAGCTGAATGGCAGCCTTTGCACCAAGGGAAAGAAATGTGACGAGAACGCACGCGAGCAGGATTCCTGCGATAATTGCGGGAATGGCATGACGCATTTTGATACCAAGCATGGCTGCAATCAGCGATCCGGTCCACGCTCCGGTGCCCGGCAGCGGGATGCCGACAAACAAAATCAGACCAATGGCGCTGTAATTACGGATTTTTTCCGCTTTTCCGGCCGCACGGTTTTCCAGCCTTGTCACAAACTTCTCAAGATGCACGCTTTTTCTGCGCAGCCAGTCGAACACCTTGCGGATAAACAGAATGATAAACGGTACCGGCAGGAAATTGCCGAGAGCCGAAACGAAAAAGACGAGAGCCGTCGGAAGGCCGCAGGCAACGCCCGTCGGAATGGCGGCGCGGCACTCAAAAATCGGAACCATAGAGATCAGGAAAGTAATGATGGTCTTGCCGACATCCGTTGCAAAAAAATCCGGTAGATTCACAAAGCACCTCAGATAATCAAAGCTGATTTACATGAATAACTAATAAATTATACCTCTTTCTACCGGTTCCTGTCAAGCAGATACGCCAAATCCTTCCGTTCCAAGCCTCTCTCACCTTGGTAAGCTCTGTATTTGACATAAAAGCAGCGCTGCACCTGTTTCATACCAGGAGTCCGAAATGGCCCCAGAATCCCGGAACCAGGACGAATGCCATCCATGCATGGCCACAATCAGACATTTTTCGTTTTCCCATCTGCGCAGATGCCCGACCAGCTTCACGCCGTCATACCCGATGATTTCCACGGGTTCACAGCTGCCGTTATTCCGCAGAATTCTGTGCGTCCGGATGGGGCTGATGCAGGACGTTTTGACAGGATAACACAATATGGCTCGGCGCAAAGAGAAGCGCTGAAAGAATCAGCAAAACCGATCTGCTCATGATTCCGCTGAAGAGAAACAGAACGGACGGCAGAATGGACAGGGCAAGCGCCCGGAACATACCGTTTTTTCGGAAGCATACGGCCCAAACCGCGCAGTACAACACGACAAGGATCGTATCCACGATCAGGTATACCGCAAAAGCCTCGTCGGACCACCAGCCAAACCAGGTTCCCGGTATGTTCAGGATCATAAAGGCAAAACAGCCGAATCTGCCAATTTGTTCGATCCGCTCCACCAATTTGTTATACCAGTAGTTCAGAAATCCGTCTTTTCGGCGGATTGCAAATAGAATATTGGGAATCAGGATGAGCGCCATAAAGCACAATCCAAAAACATTGATGATATCCATAGACATTTCCTGTACGAAAATCAGAGAATATAAAGTTCCGCGCTGAACAGATATGACAAACCGTGATTTTGGTTATCTTTCTGCTGTGTATTCCCGATACCATGCCAGTATCCCGGTAAGATTCTCCTCACAGACATAACTTTTGTCCTGTTGCAGGAGCTGCAGCATACGCTCCTCCTGCGCCGAACGCTGCTGCTGTGCGGAAAGCCCTTTTTGGAGCATGGCAATCAGAATTTTATCCAGTCCCTTGATTTTGCCGCTGCAAAATCCGCCCTGCAGTGTGAATAACGGGATCGTATCCGGGACGGACGTTGCCCGGCGTACCTCGGAAAGTAAAGTTCCCATGTCACAAAGGCCGACAGCACAGGCCGCGCAAACGGAAAAACGCCTGACGGCGCGGGAATAGCCTTTGATCCGGTTTGCATGGATCCAGCCCAGATAAAGCACGCAGCTTTTTTCCGGAAGCTGCGTTATCGCCTTGTCCAATGCAAGCGCCGGAAGCTGTAATTTTTGGCCCAGCATTTCGGCGTACTGCCGGGTATGGCCGGTATTTGAAGTATAAACAATTGCGTGCGGTAACTCGTGACGTTCCATACTATCCCTCACAGTTCTTTGATCGGATGGCGGACGACCGTTCTCCATCTCTCCGGCGCAACTTTCCGCGCGTCGGAAAGATAAATCTCATGGTGCTGGCGCGAAGCGGAAAAATCATTTTCGTACCCGTTTTCCGCGAGAAAGGCGTCCATCCGGGCAGCCGTTGCAGGCTCCGCGTCAAAGGGACCGATGTGCATCATCTGGACGCAAAGTCCCTCTTCCACGGATAGGAACTCAACGCGGGAAAAATCCTGTTTTTTCCTTTCCGTTGCCTCCTCTACCGCCCAACGGAAATCCGTTTCCGTGACAAATTCCGGCAAACGAATTACGGAAATCCAATGAAAATCCTGTTTTCTCGTGTAATCAAAGCCGATTACACCGGGCTGCCACCAAAAGCCCTCCAGCGGCGGTACGACATAGTCAAAATACCCCTCAATCTGGTGCGCGCCCTTTTTGCTCATTTTGATGGTGAAGGCAATGCTGTAAAGATCGCCTATGGCGCTTTTATAGGGACCGTTTTCTTCATTGGGATCTCCCGCCCCGCGGACGGCTATGTAATTCATGGACGGGACTGTGATGATTTCCGGTTTTTCCTTCGGCAGGTAAAATTCCCGGTATTCTTTTTTATAGTCAAAAGCCATTTGGGCACCTCTTTTCTGATACTGCAGAATTATTTTCATATTTTTATCGAATTCAATATCATTATATCTACCTATCGTTCGGCAGTCAATGAAAATGCGTTTCCAAAACGCGGCGAATTCGCTATATCGTGTTCTACCGGTGAAGCCTGTTCCGGATAAAAAACTATTGACATGTATTCCTTAATGATATATAATCTCGATAAGGATAAGAAAACAATAAAGGTGAGCATTGCCATGAGAAAGCGCAATACCATTCAGCGCGCACTGGTTTTTGAGGCTGTCAACCAACTGAAGTGTCACGCTACCGCGGATGAAATATACGAAGCGATTGTCAAAGAACATCCGAATATCAGCAGGGCAACGGTATACCGGAATCTGAAGCAGCTGGCTGAGACTGGCGAGATTCGAAAAATGGAAACTCCGGGCGGCGCAGATCGTTTTGATCATCAGTGCCACGATCATTATCATGTCAAGTGCGAAAAGTGCGGCCGCTTTTTCGATGTCGATATGGCATACATTTCCGGGCTCGAGAAAAGCATACAGAATAACCACGGGTTTGTCTTTACCGGCTACGACATCCTGTTTCGAGGCATATGTCCGGACTGTCAGAAATCATCCGAACGGCATGATCGCTGACTGGAATAAATTTTCCCACGAATAGGCATACGGGCACTTTCATAACCCGTAAATTATGGAGAGAAGGAGTACGATTATGAGAAGCATTACAACATTGGATCTGCAGTACGCGCATCGTTTCTACGGCTTCAAAGGAGAGGCACAGTATCTGCACGGACATACCGGAGTTCTGACCATCGAGGTCGAGGATTCTGTCGAGCCCGGTGTGAACATGGTTTTCCCGTGCAATGAAATTCAGAAAACGGCATGGGAGGTTCTGAAAAACTTTGACCACGCCTTGATTCTGCGAGAGGACGATCCCCTGCTTCCGGCAATTCTTAGTGTTTATGAGGAGCAGGGTATAAAGGACGGTGCTCCAACTAACAAGATGAAGGGCCCGGCTTTCAAAACGGATTTGGCCACTGCGTATCCCGATTGCCGCCTGGTGGTGACAAAGGAAACCATGACCGTTGAAGGCATGATTAAGATCGTCTATGAACTGCTGAAGGACAAGCTCAATATCGCAAAGCTCACCTTCACCAGCGGTGTCAATGCGGCTTCGCAGGAATACACGACGACCAAAACCATGGATCGCTGCCCGCTGTGCGGCATAGCGCTGAACGAAAACGGCGTTTGCCCGAAATGCGGATACAAGAAAAAATAAGCAACGCATTTCTCCGCCGACAGATTCGTTTTCTTGTAAAGACGCGCTTGGAAAAGGCGTTTGATACCGGGTTGCAATAATAAACACCATTGATTTCCAAGCCTGCAAGGGCCGGATTTCAATGGTGTTTTCACATGGAAACGATAGAAAAACGGAGATCAACCGCAATCAGTAATCAGCTGTCAGGTGTCCGAAAGTGTATAAAAAAAGTCGGAGCAAGCAATAAAATGCTTGCTCCGACGTGGTGGACCCGAAGGGATTCGAACCCTCGACCTCTCGGATGCGAACCGAACGCGCTCCCAGCTGCGCTACGGGCCCGTGCGCTATTCAGTTTTGACCGTAATAGGCATTTTTCCCGTGCTTGCGAAGGAAATGCTTGTCAAGCAGCTCCTGCTGCATACGGACGGCAGAACCGCCTGTCATAGAATCGGTCAAATATGCCAGCGCCGCGGCTTCTTCCAACACAGCAGCATGATAAACCGCATCTGCTGCATCGTTACCCCAGGTAAAGGGGCCATGAGACGCCACAAGCACTGCCGGACATTCCATGGGATCACGACCGGCAAACGTTTCAACGATCACGCGGCCGGTTTCCAGCTCATAATCGCCGGTAATCTCCGCCTCCGTCAAAAGACGCGTGCAGGGAATGTCGCCATAAAAATAATCCGCATGCGTCGTGCCAAACGCAGGAATGGAACGCTTGGTCTGAGACCAAACCGTCGCCCAACGCGAATGTGTATGCACAACGCCGCCAATCGAATCAAAATTGCGGTACAGTTCCAGATGAGTCGGCGTGTCGGAAGATGGACGAAGACGTCCCTCCACCACCTTACCGGTAACGAGTTCCACAACCACCATATCCTCGGGCTTCATTTCCTCATAATCAACCCCGGAAGGCTTGATCACGACAAGGCCGCTTTCGCGGTCAATACCGGAAACATTTCCCCATGTAAAAAGCACCAAGCCAAGACGCGGCAACTGCATATTGGCGGCCCACACATCCTGCTTTAACTGCTCCAACATGACTGAAAACCCCCTTCGTCATTCGATTGACTGACGCTTATTATAGCATTGCTCGCCAAAAATTGCAAGTACTTTTTTCTCTTTTCGCGAAAAATCTTTTTTCATGTGCAGCTTATGTATTTTTCTCCACGTCCGTTCGAATAACGCTGTATATGATGTATAAATACGCACCGCATTTCCCTGTATTTCGCTAAAATTCTTATGCGAATGTGATATTGATTGTTTGGCAGGATTCTGCTATAATTTTTGGTATAGTTTTTTAATAGGAGGGTTACTATGGATAATCATCTGCTGGCAATTGCCGAACGAATACGCGGCCTGCGTGAAATTTTAGATATCAGCACTGCGGAGATGGCTCAGATTTGCGGCGTAAGCGAGGCGGAGTATCTTGAATACGAAAGCGGTGCCCATGATTTTACCTTTACCTTCCTTTATACCTGTGCCAATCGTTTTGACGTGGATATGATGGAACTTCTTACCGGCGAACAGCCGCGTCTGCGCGGTTATTGCCTGACCCGTGCCGGCGAAGGTCTGCACATAGAGCGCCGTGAGGGTTTTCAGTATGAAAATATGGCTGCTCTCTTCCGTGAGCGCCTTGCCGAGCCGTTTATCGTAACTGCCCCGTATCGTGAGCATGAACAGCACAAGCCGATTGCTCTCAGTTCCCACGATGATCAGGAATTCGACCTGATTCTGGATGGCCAGATGAAATTCGTGTATGACGGGCATACGGAAATACTGAACCCCGGCGACAGTGTCTACTATGATTCCAATCGCGGCCACGGCATGATCGCCGTTGGCGGGAAGCCCTGCAAGTTCCTTGCAATGGTGATCCGGCGAAATAACGAAAGGTGATTTCAAACAACATGAGTTACATGTATGAAAAATATGTAGAAGAAAAACTTTCCCCGGAAGGGCTGCTCCAGGATATCCGGTTCCATGTACCGGAAAATTTCAACTTTGCTTATGACGTTGTGGACGAGATTGCAAAAAAATCCCCGGACCGTCTGGCCATGCTCTGGTGCAACGACGAGGGCGAGGAGCGCAGATTCTCCTTTGCCGATATCAGCCGTCTTTCCAATAAGGCCGCCAATGTTTTCCGTGACGCCGGCATCAAAAAGGGCGACATGGTTATGCTGGTCTTAAAGCGCCATTATGAATTCTGGTATGCCATTATGGGCCTTTGCAAGCTCGGCGCTGTTGCAATTCCCGGAACGGATATGCTGATGGCAAAGGATCTGGTCTATCGCTTTAACGCCGCAGGCGTCTGCGCGATTGTCTGCACGGCAGATGGTAATATAGCCAAGAGCGTGGACGAAGCGGAGCCTGACTGCCCCACCTTAAAGCACAAATTCGGCGTGCGCGGTCAGATGGACGGCTGGGACGACTTCGGCGCGCTGGTTGAGGCTGCTTCCGATGAATTCGAGCGTGAGGAGAACAACTGGCGCGACATGATGCTGATGTATTTCACATCCGGCACGACCGGCCAGCCCAAAATGGTATGGCACAACTTTGCATACCCGATCGCCCACATCGTCACTGCCCATCACTGGCACGATGTGGACCCGGACGGCATCCATTTCACCATGGCGGAAACCGGTTGGGGCAAGGCCGTCTGGGGCAAGCTGTATGGCCAGTGGTTCTGCGAGGCGGCTGTCTTTACCTATGATTACTCCACCCGTTTCAAGCCGGCCGACGCTTTGACCATGATCGAAAAGTATCATATTACAACCTTCTGCGCACCGCCTACCATTTACCGCTTCTTCATTGCAGAGGATCTTTCCAAGTTTGACCTTTCCAGCCTGAAACACGTCACCATTGCCGGTGAAGCGCTGAATCCGGAGGTATTCAATGCCTTTGAAAAGGCAACCGGCCTGAAGCTCCGCGAGGGCTTCGGCCAGACGGAAACCACGCTGACCGTCTTTACGCAGCGCTATATGGAGCCGCGCCCCGGTTCCATGGGCCGTCCCTCCCCTGCCTATCACACGGATATCGTGGATGAAAACGGCGAAAGCGTCCGTCCCGGTCAGTCCGGTGAAATCGTCATCCGCCTGGACGACGGCTTCCCGATCGGTATGTTCGGCGGCTATCTGCATGACGACGAGCGCTTTGCCTATGTCTGCCGCGACGGTATGTACCACACGGGTGACGTCGCCTGGCGTGATGAGGACAATTATTACTGGTATGTCGGCCGCACGGACGATCTGATCAAATCCTCCGGCTACCGTATCGGACCGTTTGAGGTCGAAAGCGTCCTGATGGAGCATCCCGCTGTTTTGGAATGTGCCGTCACCGGCGCGCCTGACCCCATCCGCGGACAGATCGTCAAGGCAACGATTGTGTTAAACCGCGGTTATGAGCCGACGGATGCGCTGACGAAGGAAATTCAGAACTATGTCAAGGTACATACGGCGCCTTATAAGTATCCGCGCCTGATTGAATATGCCGCAGAACTCCCCAAAACGATTTCTGGTAAAATCCGTCGTGTGGAACTGCGCGAAAAGCAGTCATAAGGAACACAAATGGCATCCCGGCCTGACAACGGGATGCCATTTTTTCTGTAAACCCCGTATTGCGAATTCCTGTATCTTGCAATTTTCGGGTGTTCTTGTTATAATTTTTCCGGAGCTTTTCAACCGTTCATTGACAAAGAGGTGACTTTTTTTGAAACCGTTCCTGTCAGAAGATTTTCTCCTTTCCAGCGATTATGCAAAGCGTTTATATCACGGCTATGCCGAGCAAATGCCCATCATAGATTATCACTGCCACATTGATCCGCAGGCGATCTATGAGGACCATCATTATCAGAATATTACAGAGGTCTGGCTTGGCGGCGACCACTACAAATGGCGCGCCATGCGCTGTGCCGGAATCCCGGAATGTGATATCACAGGCGGCCTGCAGGAGGATCCCTACCGCGTTTTTGAGGCCTGGGCAAACACGCTGCCCCGTGCAATCGGAAATCCGCTGTATCATTGGACCTATCTGGAGCTGAAGCGCTATTTTGGCGTGACTGATCCGCTGAACGCAAAGACCTGCCGCGCAATTTACGACCATTGCAACGAAGTGCTCTCGCGCCCGGATATGGGGGTGCGCGGGATTATTGACCGTTCCAATGTCCGCCTGATCTGCACGACGGACGATCCCGCCGATTCCCTTGTATGGCACGAAAAACTTGCTGCGGATCCCACCTGCCGCGTCAAGGTACTCCCCGCTTTCCGTCCGGACAAGGCCATGAGCGTGGATAAGCCCGGCTTTGCCGACTATATCCGGAAGCTTTCTGCCGTTGTCGGATATCCGATCGATTCGTTTGCGGCCCTGCGCCGCGCGCTTGCGGACCGCATTGAATGGTTTGCTGCGCATGGCTGCCGCGCAAGCGATCACGGTCTTGATTACTGCGTCTATGAAGAGGCGGCTTCCGCCGAACTGGAGGATATTTTCACCCGCGCCATGCAGGCTCCGCTCAGCCGTTTGGACGGCGACCGCTTTAAAACAGCGGTTCTGCTGGCCGTTGCGGAAGAATATGCAAAGCGCGGCTGGGTGATGCAGCTCCACGTTTCCTGCCTCCGCAATAATTCCTCGCTGATGTTTGAAAAAATCGGTCCCGACACCGGATATGATTCCGTCGCGACCGGAAACAGCGCGGAAAAGCTCTCCGCTTTCCTGAACGCTCTGGAACGCCGCGGTGCGCTGCCGAAAACAGTGCTTTACAGCCTGAATCAGCACGACAACGAAGCATTTGCCTCTCTTGCAGGCTGCTTCCAGACCAATTCCGACGTACCCTCCCGTGTACAGCTGGGCGCCGCCTGGTGGTTCAATGATAACTACCTCGGTATGCGGAAACAGCTGACGGATCTGGCCAATCTCGGCGTATTGGGCACGTTCATCGGCATGCTGACCGACAGCCGCAGCTTTTTAAGCTACACGCGTCACGAATATTTCCGCCGTATTCTCTGCGATCTGATCGGCGGCTGGGCGGAAAACGGCGAGATTTTCGACGATATCGAAACGCTTGGCGGTATCGTGCGCGATATTTCATTCAATAACACAAACCGTTATTTTGGCTTTGGCCTGGAGGAACCGTATGGAACTGTTAAATTATGAAGTTTTGAAAAAATCCGGATATGAAGGGTATGTCCTTGAAGACGCACCCGTGCGCGTACTGCAATTTGGCGAGGGGAATTTCCTGCGCGCTTTTGTGGACTATTTCATCGATATGATGAACGAAAAGGGCGGTTTTCATGGAAAAGTCATGATCGTCCAGCCGATCCCGCAGGGACGCACAGCAGAAATCAACGCACAGGAAGGACTTTATACCCTCTATCTTCGCGGCAGCGAGAACGGACAGCAGGTGGACGAACGCCGTGTGATTTCCTCGGTGGCAGGCTGTCTGAACCCCTATGCGGACTATGAGGCCTTCCTGGCCTGCGCAAAAAATCCGGATCTCCGCTTTATCGCCTCGAATACCACTGAAGCAGGCATTGCTTTTGATCCGTCCTGCCGCTTTGAGGATCGCCCTGCCTCCTCTTTCCCGGGGAAACTGACGCAGTTCCTGTACGAGCGTTGGCGTACCGGCGGCCGCGGCTTCTGGATCCTCAGCTGTGAGCTGATCGACAATAACGGACGTGAGCTTGCTGCCTGTGTCCGCCGTTATATTGAACTGTGGGGGCTGGAGCCGGAATTTGCTGCCTGGGTGGAACGCGAAAACGTGTTCTGCTCCACGCTGGTTGACCGCATCGTAACCGGTTATCCGCGCCGTGACGCCGAACAGATGAACACGGCCAACGGGTATCTGGATCAGAACCTGGTCACCGCAGAATGTTTCGGCCTGTGGGTCATCGAGGCACCGGACAGCTTATATAACGAACTGCCGGTCCGCGAAGCCGGACTTCCCATACTCGTCACGCCCGACCATACTCCCTATAAGCAGCGCAAAGTGCGCATCCTGAATGGTGCGCATACAGGAATGATTCTGGGCGCCTATCTGGCGGGACAGGACATTGTGCGCGACTGCATGAAGGATACGGTCATCCGCAAGTTTACCGACCGGCTGATTTTTGAGGAGATTATCCCCTCTATCACAACGCTTCCCCATGATGAACTTTGTGCGTTCGCCGCTTCCGTGGCGGATCGCTTTGAGAACCCCTATATCGACCACCGCCTGCTGGATATCGCGCTGAATTCTGTTTCCAAGTGGCGCGCACGCGTGATGCCGAGCCTTTTGGGATACCTGCAGGAGAAAAAAGCGGTGCCGGCCTGTATTGCCTTCTCTTTTGCCGCACTTTTGGAGTTTTACAGCCGCGGTGTTTTGACAGACGGCAAGTTTACTGCCCAGCGCGGTGCGGATACCTATGAAATCCGTGACGATCAGGCGGTAATTGACTTCTTTGCTGCGCGCCATGACATGGATGCACAGACGCTTGCGGCGGACGCCTGCCGCTGTGAAGCCTTCTGGGGCCGTGATCTCTCTCAGATTCCGGGCTTTGTGGACACCGTCAGTGCCGATCTCCAGGCAATCCGGACGGAAGGTGCCGGAGCAGTGATGGAAAAACTCGTCCTGTAAGTGAGGAACACGATGAACGCAATTCAGATACATCCCGGCGACACGGTCGCAGTTGCCCTTTCTCCGCTTTCGGGCGGCACTTCGGTGCTCGGCGTAATCCTGACGGAGGATATTCCGCAGGGACATAAATTTGCCCTGCAGGATATTCCGTCCGGCGCCGCCATTCAGAAATACGGTCTCCCCATCGGCCATGCCACGCGCGATATCTCCGCCGGGGAACACGTGCATACGCATAATGTAAAAACCAATCTGGCTGAGGACGCAGTGTATACTTACGAACCGGTCAAAGCCGCAATTCCTGCGCCGGACGGCCCTGTTCCCGTGTTTCAGGGCTTCCGCCGTGCGAACGGCCGCGCCGGCATCCGCAATGAAATATGGATTATTCCGACAGTCGGCTGCGTCAACGCAATTGCGCAGAAGATTGCCGCGCTGACCTCCTGCGAGGTCCGCGGTTCCGTGAGCGGAGTCTATGCGTTTCCCCATCCCTATGGCTGCAGCCAGTTGGGCGACGATCATGCCAATACGCGCCGCCTGTTGGCCTCACTCTGCCACCATCCAAACGCCGGCGGTGTTTTGGTGCTGGGACTTGGCTGTGAAAACAACGCGATTGCCGGGATGCAGGAGGAAATCGGTGCATATGATGCAGCGCGTTTGAAATTCCTCTGCTGTCAGGAATCCGGAAATGAAATTGAGGATGGTGCAGCGTTGGTGCGCGAGCTGATTGCAGCTGCCGCAGACGACCGGCGCGAACCGCTTCCCGTATCGCAGCTGGTCGTCGGACTGAAATGCGGCGGTTCCGATGGTCTGTCCGGTATTACCGCAAACCCTGCCGTCGGAAGATTCAGCGATATGCTGATTGGTTTTGGCGGAAGCACGATTCTGACGGAAATTCCGGAAGCCTTCGGTGCAGAAACCTTACTGATGAACCGCGCTGTCAGCCGCGAAGTGTTTAACGAAGCTGTGGCGGCTGTCAACTGGTTCAAACACTATTTTGTCTCCCACGGCCAGGTTGTCTACGAAAATCCCAGTCCCGGAAACAAAGCCGGCGGCATTACTACCCTGGAAGATAAAAGCTGCGGCTGTATTCAGAAGTCCGGCTCCATGCCGCTGGTCGGCGTGCTTCCATACGGGGAGCGCATCCGCACCGCCGGTTTGAATTTGCTCTATGGTCCGGGCAATGATCTGGTGAGTTCCACCGCGCTGACCGCGGCAGGCGCCAATCTGATTCTCTTTACGACCGGACGTGGCACGCCTTTTGGTGCGCCGGCCCCCACGGTGAAGATTTCCACGAACTCCGCGCTTGCCGCGCGAAAAGGTTCCTGGATTGATTTCAATGCCGGCACAGCCGCAGAGGGCGAAAGCCTGGACAGCGTTGCCAGGCGGCTTTTCGACTATGTAATCCGCGTAGCAAACGGAGAGGAAACATCGACAGAGCGCCTCGGTGCGCGGGAACTGGCTATTTTCAAAGACGGCGTAACCTTATAAAAAGTAAAACCCCCGGAAACGCAGCAAAACGTTTCCGGGGGTTGCTTTTTCTTTGTTATTTTTTTGCGTCTTCAATGGATTTCATGAGATTGACGTTATATCGCTCGTAGTCATTCAGCACGGTATAGTCAAATTTTGCCGGACTGATTGTGCCGTGATACCAATCCTGTGCATTGAAGTACGCCTGCAGGTCTTCGCTGTCGAAAAGACGGCCGTGCCGCGCGTAAATTTCATTGCGGGCGATTCTCAGCTCAGCGGCCGAGAGGGCTTCACACTCCGCCTTTGAGAGATAGCGGCTGTCGCTGTCTTTGAAGAGGTAGGTCGAAGTTTCCGCCGTATCGGAGGTATTCCCCTCCTCCTCGGAAGAACCACTGCCCTCTGCTTCCGACGGCTTTACCTCGCGAATGTCCACAGCGCCTGTTGGAATGTGCGATTCATCCGTCTTTTTGGCGTCGCAAATATCCAAAACGGTCGAATTCATCGTGAAGGAAGTCTCGCTGTGCCAGGTGATTGCAATTTCCTCTCCCGCAAGTGTCAGCGTGGAGGTCTCTTTATCATAGACATAGGTATCCGGCCACTCGTCAAAGGGATTTTCCGGATCACCCAGACCAAAATAGTGAATCGTCAGTGTTCCGTCCTGGTGGAAGTTCCACACGGTCTCCTTCATCAGGGCTGTATCCGAATCCCAGACCCAAACGCCGGCCAGATCATAGGTAACCGGTGGTTCGGGGGGATTGGTCTCGCCGCCGTCATCAGCGGCGTCGGTCTGATCCTGCGGGTCATTGCCGGTCTGGGCGTCATTTCCCTGAGAAGCGCCGTTGATATCTTCCAGATTCGGCTCCTCCTGCCCGTTTTGCAGGATTCTGCTGCCGATGAAAAACGCGGCGCAAAGCAGAGCGGCAATGACCAGCACCAAAATGACAATGCGCAGTTTGCCGCCGCCCTTCCTGTTTTTCTGTGATGGTTTCCGCTCCGTTCGGCGGTCCGAATACGATGTACGGGGCCGCTGCGGCACCGTTTGAGCACGCACAGACATTCCGTCGGGATTCGGGTTTGTTTCACGCGGCGGCGTATTATCCCGGCCGAATTCCGGGCAGATTGTTTCATTTTCAGGCAGCTCGGCGCCGCATTTGTCACAATTCATAGGTATCCTCCATTTCAAAATAGTCCGTACAGGGGCATACAGTTTTTCTGTTTACATGGGAAATTATATCACACCTGCGCTGTCACTGCAAGGCTTGCGGGAAACAGGAAGTGCCGGCGCTTTTCCCTCACTAACAAATGGACGGATCCGAATGCCAAAAAGTTTCAGCGCCTGCACCCTGTACAGCATAAAAGCGCTCGTCCGGCCTGCGCAGAAGCACACGGCATCACCGGAGGAGCGCCTTTTAGGAAGGAGGATATTCAAACAGGGTCAGCGTACAATTTTATAATAAACGCGTGCCGTGAGCGCGTAAACCAGAAGATAAATCAGAGCAAAAATTGCAAAGGTGGCCGCTGTACTGAGCAGGAAAAGCGGGATGTTATATAAACCAAACGCTTCGAGAATTTTCACAATCATGGAAAAAGCAAAGCAGATGTGCACGCCCGCTGCCGTCAGCGGCAGGAAGAACACCGTGAGCACCTGGCTGCGGATGGAACTGCGTACTTCTGCGGGGCTCATGCCAACCTTTTGCAGAATTTCAAAGCGCGCTCGGTCATCATATCCCTCGGTGACCTGTTTATAGTACATAATCAGGATTGTCGCCATCAGGAACAGCAGGCCCAGGAAAATGCCAAGGAACAGGAACGCGCCATACATGGCATAGCACTCGTCGGCGTTGAGCTGGCGGCTTTGAATATTCATCCACTCATAGTCAATTCCCTCACCCTCCGGTTTTGGAATTGCCTGAAGGCGTTCCTCGAGATCGGGATTCCCATATATGAGATCACAAACCAGGTCATAAAATGTCTTTTTTTCCTCTGTGCTTCCTTCTATGGAAAGCCCCGCATAGCCTTTTACATCACTGCGATAGGATTCAATATTTGCAAACGCAAGGTCGCAGAAGCGTTCCGCCGTTTCCTGATCCGGCACAACGATCACACCCGAGGTATAGTCGCTTACCCGCGCGCCCTGCGTCTGCGGTATGATCTTCCCGGGGCAAGCGGTCACCCGATAGGATTCCCCGAACAGCGAAATGGTGTCCGCCGGATATTCGCCGCCCGCGATATACAGAAAAACCTCATCCTGCGCCAGTGCAAGGTCTTTTCCAAGAAAACGGCTGTAATCTTCCAGGGTTACAACGAGAAAATGTCCGTTGATCTGGATCTGATCGTAATCCATCGGCGGCATCACGTTTCCATCCTGATAGTGCACGGCAAGCGTCCAGTAGTCATACCATGTGACAGACGTTACCTCATGTCCCTCCTCCGCGGCAATTTCCTGCAAATATGCAGTATAGGAAGCAGCAGCCGCCTCCCCCTGCTCATTGAAGTTCAGGCTGATATCGTAGGGATACATAGTGTCAATGAAGTCCTCCATGCCTGCATACAGCGTCACTGTTGTGGAGACGGTGACCAGTACCATAGTGGAGAGGATGCAGATATTGGCAAGTCCCACGGCATTCTGCTTCATGCGGTGGAGCATACTCGAAACCGAGATAAAGTGCCGCGTTTTATAATAATAGCTCTTGTTGCTGCGCAAAATTTTCAGCAGGGCGATGCTGCCCGCCGTAAACAGGCAGTATGTGCCGATGATAACCAGAATCACAGCGATGAAAAACCAGAGCATGGCCTCGATCGGGGATTTCACCATGATGGCCAGTATATACCCGCCCGCCAGCGTAATCAGGCCCAGTATGGCCAGCAGAGCTTTCGTCTTTGGTTCTTTCTGTCCGACCTGGTTTCCCCTCAGCAGTTCAATCGGCTTGGAAAGCCGGATATGCCAGAGATTATAAAGCAGGATCAGCAGGAAAATGACCGCAAACAGTCCGCAGGATGCAAAAATTCCCGAAACGGATACCGACATGCCAAGCGGAACCGGGAATCTTACCAGACGCATCAGGAGCATATACACCAATTTGGAAAGAACAACGCCGGTCAGTACGCCAAGAGCGATTGTTCCGACACCGGTAAACAGCGTTTCAAAAAACAGAACGCAGGCGATGTGGCGTTTTTCCATGCCCAGAATGTTATAAAGGCCCAATTCCCGGCGGCGGCGCTTCATCAAAAAGCTGTTCGTGTAAAACAGGATCACCAGGGAAAAGATTCCGATAATGACACTGCCGAAAGCCATATAAGCGCCAACATACTGTCCGCCGAACATCTCTCCCAATCCTTCGTTCATGCGGATAAACAGGACAATATAGAACATGGCAACCGTGAAAACGCAGGTCAGCAAATACGGGAAATACAGCTGGCGGTTTTTCATGATATTGTTGACTGCCAACTTGGGGTAAAACGACATTTTACGCATTGCGATCACCGCCAGTCGCCACGATGGTGAGCGTATCCGTTATTTTCTGATACAATTCATCGTCCGAGAGGGCGCCGCGGTAAATCTGATGAAACACCTCGCCGTCCTTGATAAAAAGCACGCGGTTGGAATGGCTCGCGGCCTTGACGCTGTGCGTGACCATCAGGATAGTCTGCCCTTCGCGGTTAATTTCCTCAAACAGGCGCAGCAGCGCGTCCGTGGCGCGGGAATCCAGTGAGCCGGTCGGCTCGTCAGCCAGAATCAGCTGCGGCGCCGTGATCAGTGCACGCGCGACTGCGGCGCGCTGCTTTTCGCCGCCCGATACCTCATACGGATATTTCTTCAAAAGCTGCGAAATGCCAAGGCGCTGGGCAATCGGCTTCAGACGCTGGGACATTTCGCCGTAAGTAACGCCGGCAAGCACCAGCGGCAGCAGGATGTTGTCCTGCAGGGAGAAGGTGTCCAGCAGGTTGAAGTCCTGAAAAACAAAGCCCAGATTATCCCGCCGGAAGGCGGAAATCTGTGATTCGCGTATCGTTGTGATATCCACGCCGCGCAGCAATACTTCACCGCCTGTCGGTTTATCCAACGCCGCCAGGATATTCAGCAGCGTGGTTTTACCGCTTCCGCTCTCACCCATGATGGAGACATACTCCCCTTCTTCCACAGTGAAGTTCACGTCGGACAGGGCCTGTACCTTGTTCCCACCGAAGCGGGTTGTATAAACCTTTTTCAGGTTCCGAACTTCCAAAACAGTCATACTCAATCCTCCCATGTCACATTACGTGTATCAGTATAACGAAAAGCCGGAATGTCCGCCATAGATTTGACTTACATTCCGGCTTTAAACCTTACACTTTTGAAAGTTTGCGCAAAAGTTCTGTCATCTAATACAGTTTTACCTCCCATCCCCCGCCTGTGCGGTCAAAATAGAACTCACTGAGCTCTTCGGAGTCAAAAACCTGCAAAAGCTCCACAAATTGATCCACGCAGCGGTATTCACCGATCCGCGCACGGTCCAACCAGAAGACCTCCCCTTCTTCCGAAGAATGCAGCTCGCCGGAAAAGCGATTGGTCTTATGTAAAAACACCACATACCGTGCGCCGTTATCCTTCTGGAACTGCTTGACGCCGCACAGGCGCGGTGATTCGATCGTCAGACCGGTTTCTTCATACACTTCTCGGATTGCGGCATGGATCAGAGACTCGCCCGGATCGATATGTCCGCCCGGAAACACGACGCCCGGCCAGTCCGGGTCCACACGATCCTCCACGAGGATCCGGTTTTGCTCATCGTATACCATGACCATATTAGTAAATTCCGCACGTTCTTCCCGATTCATACCGGCTATTCTCCTTCAATTAGGTATTGACACTGTAATTGTATTCCTGTAAATCAAGCAGTACACGTGTTCCGCGGCCGCCTTCCGACTCAACAGAAATTCTGTGCCCCAGTTTTTGCATGATTCTGCGGCAGAGATAAAGTCCGATGCCTGTGGACTGGCTATATTCGCGGCCATTATAGCCGGTATATCCGCGTTCAAATACGCGCGGGATATCTTCCGCGCGAATGCCGATGCCGGTATCCGCTATCACAAGCGTTTTGGGGGCGTCCGGCAGCATGAAAATGGAAATGCTGCCCTGTTTCGTATACTTCAGTGCGTTGGACAGCAGCTGCTCCAGAACGAAAAGCAGCCATTTCTCATCCGTCACCACTTGAACGTCGACATTTTCGTAGTGCAGGCTGATTTTTTGCGCGATGAAAACGGAGGCATATTTCCGGACAGCCTGCCGGATTACAGCATCCAGCGAAATACGGCGCAGCAGCAGATCGGAGGTCATGCTTTCCGACCGGACATAGCCGAGCGCCATGCCGACATATTCTTCAATGCGGAACAGCTCCGCCGCAAGTTCCGGATTCCGGCTGCCGCCGGATTGCAGCAACAGGCGCATGGCAGCGATCGGCGTCTTGATCTGATGCGCCCACATGGTGTAGTAATCCTCATATTCGCGGCGCACGGCTGACATTTCCGCATCCAGCCGCCCGTTTTCCTCGGCCAGACGGTGAATCAACGCCGCATAGTCCGCCTCCAGCACCGTACGCGGCGCCGGAAGGGCCTGGGTGCTCACGGCAATCGAATCCATCAGCTTTTGCAGAATCATATGGCGGCGGCGAAAGCGGAAAAAACCTGCCAGACAAACCAGAATACCCAGATACAGGCAAATACAGGCGGCATACAGCACCGGTTCCGCCGGATAGTCATACAGAAGCGTGACCACGGCAAACACCGCAATCATGCACAGGGAAAGCAGCAGAGTTCTCAAATGTCCCCGGATATAAAGCAGAAACAGTTTCATGCTTCCACCATGTAACCAACGCCTTTGCGCGTGACGATAAAACCGGCGAGTCCGGCTTCCTCCAGCTTCTTGCGCAGTCTTGTTACATTGACCGTCAGCGTGTTGTCATCAATAAAGCTGTCCGTTTCCCACAGCCTCGCCATAATGGCCTCCCGCGACACTGCCTGTCCCTTATTTTCCATCAGAATATGCAGGATTTTGAACTCATTTTTGCTGAGATCAATCCGCGCATCCCGATAGGTCAAGGTTGCGGCGCCGACATTTAAGACCGCGCCGCGGTTTTCCAGCAACTCCGATTTCCCTGCGAAGTCATAAGTACGGCGCAGCATAGCCTGCACCTTTGCCGTCAGGACACTGAGGTCAAATGGCTTTGCAATGAAATCGTCTCCGCCCATATTCATGGCCATGACAATATTCATATTGTCCGAGACAGAGGAAATAAAGATAATCGGCACTTTTGAGATCTTCCGGATTTCCGCACACCAGTAATAGCCGTTGTAATAGGGCAGCGAAACGTCCATCAGTACAAGCTGCGGATCATATGCGGCAAATTCCGTGAGCAGATCGCTGAAATCCTCTGCACAGCGTGCTTCACAGCCCCAGTTTTCCAAATGCGTCCGGATCGTCCGGGCGATTACGCGGTCATCCTCTGCGATTAAAATTTTATACAAGATTCACACCCTGAATTTCCTGATAAGATGGGAATATTCTAACATAAAGATGACATTTTTGAAAGAGTTCCCTCTCAGAATTAAGATTAGTTTAAAGCTTTACAGAAATCCGGCATGAGAAAAGCCCTGCGTCCATTCTGGCGCAGGGCTTTTGTGAAGATTCAATAGGATCAGTCTTTCAGCGCGGTGGCAACGCCATCGTCAAACAGCTGTTCCACTTCTTTGCCGGGCTTATGATCGAGCAATGTGACAACGACTGCCACAATCAGGCCAATGACAAATCCGGGGATAATTTCATAGAGGTTCGTATCGAAGAGCATCAGAGAGGCAAACTGATCGTCGCTCAGGAAAACAAGCCACAGAACGTCCGTCACAGCGCCGGCCAGAATACCGGACACCGCGCCGCGGAAGGTGAAGCGCTTCCAGAACAGCGAGAGTAGGATGGCCGGACCAAAAGCGGAACCAAAGGCTGCCCAGGCACATCCGACCAGATCCATGATCGTTCCGCTGCCGGGGTTCATGGCAATCAACAATGCGGCTACGGCGATGACCAGAATAATCACGCGGCTGACCATCATCATTTCGCGGTCATTGGCCTTTTTCCGGATAACCGGCTTATAGACATCGCTTGCAAATGCAGAAGCGGAGGTCAGAAGCTGGGAATCCGCCGTGCTCATGGAAGCAGCCAGAATGGCAGACAGCAGCAGACCGGAAATAAAAGACGGGAAGATTCTGCGGACCATGTTGATAAAGACCGTGGATTCATCCGCCAGCGCCGGCAGGAACTGATGGCCCACCAGACCGACAATTGTCGCCATTGTCAGAATGATGAAGGTCCATGCAATACCGATGCGGCGCGATTTGCGCACTTCCTGCACGGAACGGATAGACATATAACGCACCAGAATGTGCGGCATGCCAAAGTAGCCAAGGCCCCAGCCAAGGCCGGAAAGGATGGTGGAAATACTGGCCCAATCCAGTTTCCCACTCGGCAGGAAATTCCAATAGTTATCTGGCGTGGAAACCGCAGGTGCGGACCAGGAAGGTGCAGACATCAGGAAGCAGGCGCAGATCGGGGCGATCATCAGCGCTGCCAGCATGAGAAGTCCCTGGAAAAAGTCCGTCCAGCACACGGCGTTAAAGCCGCCGAGGAAGGTATACAGAACAATAATGCCGGCCGCAACATACATAGCGATCTTCGGATCAATTCCAAGCACAGTATTGAACAATGTGCCGCAGGCTTTGATGCTGGAGGCAGCATAGACCGTATAAACCGCCATGAATACGATCGCGCAAATGATCTGGAGCGTATTTTTCTCCGAGCAGAAGCGGTTTGTGAGATACTGCGGAATGGTAATCGCGTCTTTTGCGCGGATCGAGAAGCTGCGCAGGCGGGGTGCTATAAAGATCCAGCACAGGGCTGTTCCGATAGCCAGGCCAACAGAAATCCACACCTGGCCCATGCCCAGCGCATAAATCGATCCGGGCAGGCCCATCAGAACCCAGGCGCTCATATCAGAGGCGCCGGCACTGAGGGCAGCGACCCAACCGTTCATCTGGCGTCCGCCCAGGAAATAAACCTTTTCATCGCCGCCGCGCGATTTCAGGAAGAATATCACGCCGACTGCGACGACCAGGAGCAGATACAGGATAAAGGCCGAAAGTTCACTGTAATTCATGTTCAACACTGCTTTCTTGATTGATTTTTTATGCACAAAAATGACATATATTCATTATAACGCATATTTCCTCAATTTGCAAGAAATATTTACATAAAATTCACGCGCCGCTGTTGCTTTTTTCGCAAAAAGCGGTATACTATAACTGTATATTATCTCATTTTTTACAATTTTTTGCCGGTCATCAGGGTGAAAGATGCCCAATCATCTGTATATCCGTCCCCGTTTCTGCAAAAACTGTATTTCACACACGGAGGTAGGCCGATGCGTACGATCGCAACGCTTGATCTGAAAAATTATGAGCCGGACTGGCGCAGGTATCGACGGTTTGCCGTGCGTGCGGTGATTTTCCGCGATACGGAGCTGATCATGGTCCGCAGCAGCAAAGACGGATTTTACAAATTCCCCGGCGGCGGTATCGAGCGCGGTGAATCTCATCTGGACACACTGATCCGTGAAACAAAGGAGGAGCTGGGGCTCAATATACTCCCGGAATCCATTCACCCGCTTGGCAGAGTTCGTGAAATCCGAAAAAGCATTTATAACAATCATGAGATTTTTGATCATACCTCATATTATTACTATGCAAAGACCGGCGACATCATCTCCGAAACCAATCTGGACACTTACGAAGCGGAGCTCGGTTTTGAATTTGCCTGTGTTTCCCCGCAGCTTGCCTGCCGGGAAAACCGGCGGATTTATGAAGAAAAACAGGCCGATTTTCTCCGCCGGGAGATCTTTGTTCTCGAATGGATCATGAAAAAGCACCACTCCCCCGCACCGCACAACCGGAAGGTCCCTCACTGAAGCCGCTCAGATACGCCCGTCTGCAAGAAAAAGTTACAGACGGGTATTGTTTTGCCGTTTCTACAATCGCTCTCCGGTTGAAAAACACTGCCGCTTGTGCTATGCTCATACTATTAGAAAAAAACGGTCGGTTTGTTTTCTCGCAGACCGTGCAGTCCGACCGAATCTGAACTGTGAGGGTTACCAGACGTGAATCAAAAGTACAACCGACGCCATATGCTTGCCGTTATTTTGGCGCTTGCCTGGCCTACCATGCTGGAACAGCTGATGCAGACAGCAGTGCAATACATAGATACCGCCATGGTCGGCTCACTGGGCACTGTGGCAACCGCTGCGGTCGGTTCCACAAGTACTGTAAACTGGTTGGTTGGCAGTACGATTTCCGCCATGGGTGTCGGGTTTCTTGCCTATATTTCCCGTGCCTTCGGCGCCGGTGAGCAGGACCGCGCGCGGCGGGCAGCCGGACAGGCCGTGCTGATCACTCTGGCAGCCGGGCTCTTTTTTACTGTTTTGACGCTTTCCCTCAGCGGTGCGGTTCCGGTCTGGATGCAGGTGGAGCCAAATATCCGGGCACTTGCCTCGCGGTACTTCTTTATTTTATACCTGCCCATGCTTCCCAGAACGGCAAGTATCATTTTCGGAACCGTGCTCCGCGCGGCCGGAGACACCAAAACGCCTATGAAAACCGGCATTTTAGTCAACTGTGTCAATGTAATCTTGAATTTCCTCTTGATTTATCCCTCTCGCGTCCTTACAATCGGCAATTTTTCCTTCCCTGTCTGGGGCGCCGGACTCGGCGTAACCGGTGCTGCCATTGCCAGCGCCGCGGCCTTTACGGCCGGCGGCATCTGCATCACCTTCGCTTTGTGGAGGCACCCCGGCATCTCCCCGCGCGGACAGCGTCTCCGCCCGGATGCAGGGATTTTGCGCGCCTGTATGCGCGTTGCACTGCCCAATATGCTGCAGCGCTTCGGTACGTCTTTGGGGTATGTGGCCTTTGCAGCCATGATCAATGCCCTCGGTGAGGTTTCAACGGCGGCGCATACCATTGCAAATACTGTGGAATCCGCATTTTATATTCCCGGCTTCGGTATGCAGACAGCGGCGGCCACGCTGGCAGGAAACGCATATGGTGCGCGGGACGAAAAACAGATGGACAGTCTCGCTTCCATGTTTATCCCGCTGGAAATTGCACTGATGATTCTGTCCGGCGCAACGCTTTTCCTGACCGCGCCCTTCCTGATGCGGCTGTTTTCCACAAACGATGCCGTGATACAGCTGGGTGCTTCCGTCCTGCGTATGGTTGCCGTTTCTGAGCCGTTTTATGGCTTTTCCATCATCATTGAAGGGTTTATGATGGGCGTCGGCAAGACAAAACTCCCCTTTGTCTTTAATCTGATCGGTATGTGGCTGGTGCGTATTGTCGGAACCTTCCTCTGCACGCAGATTTTCCATCTGGGGCTGGTTTCTGCCTGGGCCTGTATGATTGCGCACAATCTGCTGCTCTTCTGCCTCTTCCTGCTCTGTTATCTCAAAGGCGCATGGAATCCACTGCACAAAAAAACAAAAGAAACTCCGGTTTAGCAGAAAGCAGATCCCGCATCTTCGGATGATGGGTCTGCTTTTTCGGTTTACACTTCTGGGATATGATCGACACATCTAAAAAATTGACACATATCTCTGCATTATTCACCTATTCCTTGGAAGGTTATGCAGGTACAATACAAACAAAGAGAAAAATCGCAGCGGCGGCTTTGAATTGTGCAGATGAGGAGGATGCCTGTGAAAAAGATGCGTGTACTTTTGGTGGACGATGAAATCATGATACGCGAGGGTTTTAAGCGGCTTTTTGATTGGGATGCGCACGACTGTGAAGTAGTCGGTGAAGCGGCGGACGGGATGGAAGCATTGTCGCAGATCGACAATCTGAAGCCGGACATCGCCATTATGGATATCAACATTCCCATATTAAACGGCCTGAAGGTCATTCAGCTTGCCCGTATCAAGCATCCGGAGATGGCATTTGTCATTGTTTCCGGTTACGATGATTTTTCCTATTGCCGCGAGGCTCTGCGCCTGCAAATCACGGATTACATTCTGAAACCGGTGAATTACGAGGAGTTCGGCAGCTGCATTGACAATTTAAAAATTGCGCTTTTCCAGCGTAAATCCACGCAGGAAGATGCGCCGCAGGAAGAACGCACCATCACCGGCATTACCAGATATCTTCAGGCGCATCTGGCGGAGGAAATCAGCCTTTCCGTACTGGCCGATGAATTTCACCTCAGTGGTCAGTACATCAGTCAGCTCTTTAAAAACGAAATCGGTGTGAATTTCCTGACGTATCTCACGAACATCCGCATGGAAAAGGCGAAGAAACTGCTCCTTGGCACTTCCCTGTCGGTTGCAGAGGTGTCGGAGCAGTGCGGATATGGCGATTACCGGGTGTTTACCAAGGTATTCAAGAAGTCAGAAGGGATCACGCCCTCGCAGTACCGCAGGGACTTCCTGGAAGATACGAAGCTGCCCAGGCAGTAATACGAAGAGGAGTCTGACAACGTGCAGTGACGCAGCAACCTGCCCCTGTAAAAGAGTAAATTGTCCCAGGCACGGCGACTGCGCCGCCTGCCGGGAACATCATCGTTCCAAACGGCGCAATGTATTGCCGCGTTGCGAAAAATTACAGCAAAAGCAGGCGCGCAGAAAGAATCGGCAAGATAGAAAACAACATGAGGTATGAAAACGATGAAAACTGTCATGATACATGGTCAGAATCACGAAGGCAGCACTTGCATGATTACGCGCGAACTGGCGAACAAAACAGGCGGAGAAATTCAGGAGTTTTTCCTTCCACGGGATTTTGACAAGCCCTGTATGGGTTGTTATACCTGTTTTCAAACGGAACTGAAAAACTGTCCGCATTATAAAATGCTGGAGCCGCTGGTGTCGGCAATTCTCGAGGCCGATCTGATCATTTTGGACAGTCCGGTCTATGTCTATCACGCAACAGGCCAAATGATGAACTTCCTGGACCATTTTGGCACCTGGTGGGTTGTTCACCGGCCAATGCCCGAGATGAGCAAAAAACAGGCAGTGGCAATCAGCACCGCTGCAGGCGGCGGAATGAAGAGCACCGTGCAGGATATGGCTGACAGTCTGGAGATGTGGGGCATACGGAAGGTATACAAATTCGGTATCGGCGTGCAGGCCGTGAAACCGGAGGAAATTCCGGCACGGATTCTTGCAAAAATTCACCGCAAAACCTCCTACTTGGCGCAGCGCATCCGAAAAAATACCGAAAAGCGCGGCTGCAACGTCCGCGCTAGAAAGTGGTTCTCGCTGATGCGCTTTGCACATAAGCATTTTCCGGCTATGCAGCCGGATCATGGTTATTGGGAGCAAAGAGGATGGCATGCAAAACTGCGTCCGTGGACGGAATAACAGGCACCCGGCAGCGAATTGTCACCTGAAAAGCAAAAGAGCGGATGTTTCGACATCCGCTCTTTTCTTTCTGTATCCGGCAAGGAGACGCCGGGCACTTCATGCGTCCTGATTCAGGATATTCTTCAACGTCTTGAGCAATTTCGGAATTTCAATGGGCTTTCCAATATGGCCGTTCATGCCGGCGGCAAATGCCTCCTGCTTATCATCATCAAAGGCATTCGCTGTCATCGCCACGATGGGGATGTTGGCTAAGCCGGCGTCCGGGAGATTCCGGATCTGCCTGGTTGCTTCATAACCGTCCATATGCGGCATCTGGATATCCATTAAAATCAGATCATACTGTCCGGGCTTTGAGTCCCGAACCAGCCTGACCGCCTCTTCTCCGTCGGATGCAACGTCAACGGCAAAGCCCATTCCTTTGAGGATTTCCACAGCAATTTCCTGGTTCAGCGCGTTATCCTCAGCCAGAAGCAGTCTTTTCCCGCTGAAACCGTACTGTTCTTCTTCTGAAACGGCGGACTGCTGCTTTATGGTATATGGCTTGGTCAGAATATCCCGGAGCTCCGAAAGGAAGAGCGGCTTGGAACAGAAGCACGTCACGCCGGCTTCTCTTGCTTCGTCCTCAATATTCGACCAATCGTAAGCGGTCAGAATAATAATCGGATGGCTGTCCCCGATGATACGCCGGATCCTGCGCACCACTTCTATACCATTCATGTCCGGCATGAGCCAATCGATGATATATGCGTGGAATTCGTCGCCCTGCTCCACGGCAAATTGCGTGCGCAGCACTGCTTCCTTACCGGCCGTCGTCCACTCCGCCCTCATACCGATCACATCCAGCATACGCGAGATGCTCATACAGGTATGGGCGTCGTCGTCCGCCACCAGCGCACGCAGTCCGCGCAGTTCCGGAATGGCTTCATACTGCACCGGTTTTCCGCTGATCCGGAATTGCAGTTTCACGATGAATTCCGACCCTTTGCCTACTTCACTGCGGACGCCGATCGTACCGCCCATGATGTCGACAATGCTCTTGGTGATGGCCATACCCAGTCCGGTACCCTGTATTCCGCTGACCGTGGAAGTCTGCTCGCGCGTGAAGGCTTCAAAAATATGCTTCTGAAACTCCTCGCTCATGCCAATACCGGTATCCCGTACGTGGAATTCATAACTTGCATAATCCTTTTTTGCTTCCCCGGTCTGAATAATCCGCAGGCTCACCATTCCGCCCGGCTTTGTGAACTTCATGGCGTTGCTGAGCAGGTTCAAAAGGATCTGGTTCAGGCGAAGTCTGTCACAGATGACGTCTTCATTGATAATATCCATCGTATCAATGAAAAACTCCAGCTGTTTGGCATTGATATCCGACTGGACAATCGTGCGCAGATCATGAATCAGATCCGGCAGATGAACCGGTTTTTCCTCAATTTTCACTTTACCGGCCTCTATCCGGCTCATGTCCAGAACGTCGTTAATCAGGCTCATCAAATGGCTGCTGGCAGTCTGAATTTTTGCGAGATAATCCCGCACCCGGTCAGGTTTATCCATATGCGCCGCGGCCAGCGAGGTGAAGCCGATGATCGCGTTCATCGGTGTACGGATATCATGGGACATATTGTTCAGGAATGTGGTTTTGGCCCGGTTGGCGTGCTGTGCGGAAGCAAGCGCATCCTGCAGCACCTTTTGACGCTCCTGCTCTGCCTCCACCTGCGCATCAATGCTGCGGATTCCGAGAATACACTGCTCGTTTTCCTCCTCAACCCGGACATACTTCACCTGAACATAATGAATTTCCCCATTATGCAGCAGTCTGAAATCCAGAGAATACTCCGGTTCCTCTTTCAGGATGGCACGGAGGTTCTCTGCTGTCACTTCCTGAAGGATTTTGTCTGCCTCCTCCGGCAGAACATACTTGGCGGCGTACGACTCCCATGCTTCACGGTACGATCGAACGACCCGTTTAGCAGAGTCGATCACCTGTCCGTTGATTTTGATCGTGGAAGTCGTGTCCTGCGAAAGGTCTACCAGGAAAACATCCGAATAATCATTGCTCAAAGCACCGACAATTTTCAGCTGCTCATTTTCCGACTGGCTCTTTTTGCCCTTTTTTATAACCCCGCCCATAATCAGGAACAAACAGAACAGGGAAATCACAACGACGAGCAGATAGAGCACGGTCGATTGCAGCGTACTCTGCGTTCCGTCCCTGACAAACTCATTGATATTGCTTTCCCGCATCAACGCGGTGAGGATCAGTTCCGTACCCGGGATGGTTTTATAATACACATAGGTATATCCGGCACTTTCCGTGGCGTATACAGTATACCCTTCCCGGCCGGCATCCCAGTCCTCCTGAACTTTTTCAAGGCTGTATCCGGAGGAAAAATCTGCGGTTTCCGCCCAGATGTCAAACAGATTCCTGCCGTGCTGATATTCGCCCTGAATTTTCAGGAGATTTTCTCCATCTTTGGTGAAAAGTCTGCAATAGGTCTTGTTCTCATCATTTTGCAGCTGTTCCGCCGAAATCACGTTCTCAACGTTCAAACCCGTAAGACAGGAAACCATGGGGATATCAGCCTGCAAGTCACCGGGGATAGGAATTGCGATTATAATCATCGTCCTGGTTCCATAGCTTTTCGCCATATGGATCTGCGTTTCTGTGATCTCGTCAGAAAGGAAGTTGAATCGGGATATTCCGGAAAAAGTGCTGTCGGCGGTGTAGACCATGCCATCTTTGTCAACCAGGGCAAACATATCCAGGCCATTGATCTGCTGAACCATATAAATATATTTACGGATGCTCTCTTCGCTCTGCAAATATTCCTGATCCAGCACACTCAGTGCCAGTTCCATCTGTGCAGCTTTTTTCTCAAGCTCCGACTGGATGCTTCTGGCGTTTCTTTCGGCGATTTCCTCCAGATAAAACTCCACCAGGTCGTTGACTGTCCTTTCGGAAGCGCCATGCGAATTCCTGAGCCAAAAGAAGGTGGAAACGATCAAAAGAGCTGCCGCCAGAAAGATCAGCATGAAAAAGGCAGGCCATTGAATCATTTTATTTTTGTCGGATTCAGCAACCGTTTGGTTCATGAATGGACTCCTCCTGCCATCATATTCCGGTAGTAGGCATCTGCATCGGCAATTACATCGGCAAGGCCGCGTTCCTTCAAGGTTTCATAGCCCGACCAGAATTCATCCAGAGAAATTTCCCCGCGGATCGCCTGATCACGAAGCTTGCACACGCCCTCCGTAATCAGCGGAGCGCGATATTTCACATAACTTTCCGTTTCAATCGTCAGCGGCTGCGCATAAAAGAACGCATTGTTCCGCACAAACAGGCCATTATAGGTCTCATACTGAACATCGGTCAGATCTTCGATTGTCTTGCCGGCAAACAGGCACTGCATATAGGCATCCTGCAGCCAATAGCCGCCAAAGGGTTCATAGTTGATGCCAACGGCACGATAATCAGCAAAACCATTGGCAATCAGCGCTTTATCCAGCACCGGTTCGCCGTTTTCCAGCGTGTAGCTCACGCCCTCAATGCCATAGTTATAGAGCCGGGAGCCTTCCTCTGTATAGCACCAGTTGAAAAAACGGATGATGTCCTCGGCTTTCCCTTTTTCGTATGCGCCGGCTGTAATGCACCAGATGGGAGAAATCAGTTCCCTTTCCTGTATCATACGATCGCCATACGGCCCGGCAACCGGCTGTGTGCTGATCCAAAGAGCATTCTCAACGCCGCTTTCCCGCAGCGTGTTGGTTTGCGCGCCGGAAGCCGCAAAGGTCATGGTGCTGCCCAGCGTGTTGTTCCCCATTGCCTGTTCAATGGAGGCATAGGAGAAGGATTCATAACCCTCCACCAGGATACCCTCTGCATACAGCTCCGACATTGCTTCTAAGAACGCCGGATAGCGGGGATGTTCGTAAATCATGGTATATGTACCGTCCTCCAGGACGCAGAACTGCGTATCGTTGGATGCGGCAATGCCAAAAGCGTTCAGCAGAAGGGTCAGGCATCTCTCCCCATCCGCGCTTTCCGCCAGAGCAAACGGGATTTCGTCCGAAGGATCGCCGTTGCCATTCAGATCGTTATCCCGCACGCCTCTCCAATAGGCAAGCCAGTCCTGCCATGTCTCCGGAAGGTCCATTTCCAGTGCCTCCAGCCAATCCTGACGGAGCATCATGGAGAAGGAGCCGCGGATCGTCGATACCGACGGGATCGTATAAATATGACCGTCCGAGGAGCGCCAGGCGTCCATGTGTTCTTCGCCAACCGCCCGGACGATATCCGGCATCAGCTCCAGATAGGCGTCAAGCGGGATAATCAGTCCGTCGTCGGCCAGTTCCATCACGCCGAAATCCGTTGGATTGATGATATCAGGCAGTTCCTCCTTGCCGACAAGCAGCGTAGTGGCCACAGCGGAGCTGTACCCTTCGCTTTCCTGCCAGTCAATGGATACATGAACTCCGGTCATAGCCTCTATTGCCGGGAAATAATAGCAGCCGTCAAAGCTGGTCGGCCTGCCGTCGTAGGTCACGCCAAGCCCGGTGATCTGCAGTCCCTCCTCAAAATAAAGCTGTTCACTTTTCGGAAGCGACTCCGACGCCGCAAGGAGATCCTCATTCATCTGTTCTGCCTGAAAGGCTTCATCGGTCTTTCCTGACGGGTTCTTTGCCTGGCAGCCGCTGAAAAGCAGCATCACAGCCAGTGCCGCGGCCAAGTATTTTTTCCGCATCTTTCCACTCCTTCGTTCGGTGTCATTTTTTTGCAGCGCGTGCTTTTAGATCGCAGAGGTTATGTTCGTCCAAAAACGTTTTTCAACGTCTGTATCACTTCTTCAATATCGATTGGTTTGGCAAGGAATCCGTTCATGCCGCATTCTTCCGCCGCCTTGCGATCCTCGTCAAAGGCATTTGCCGTCATGGCCAGGATGGGAATACCGGACAGTGCCGGTTCCTCCAGTTCGCGGATCAGGCGCGTGGCTTCATAGCCGTTCAGGATGGGCATCTGGATATCCATCAGCACGAGATCGTAGTCTCCGGGCCTGGAGGCCGTCAGTTTTTCCACAGCTTCCGCGCCGTTTTTGGCCGTATCGATCACAAATCCGTATTCCTTCAGAATTTCTTCTGCAATTTCCCGGTTCAGCTCGTTATCCTCGGCCAGGAGAATGTGCTTGCCCTGGAATTCCTTATCGCCTTCCGCGACAGGCAGGAACTGTTCATCCTGGCGCTGCTTCTGATGTCCGAGCGCTGTCAGCAGCGATTCGCGCAAATCAGACAGGAACATGGGTTTTGCACAAAATGCTGTTACGCCGGCAGCTTTTGCCTCTTCCTCGATATTGGACCAGTCATAAGCGGTAAGGATGATGATTGGGGTATCATCTCCCAGTTTGCGGATCTGACGGGTCACTTCAATTCCGTTCATATCCGGCAGGCGCCAATCAATAATATAAGCGTGGAAGGGATCTCCAAGCTCCATGGACTGTCTTGCACGAAGCACGGCCTCCCTGCCAAGCAAGGTCCATTCCGGACGCATGCCCACCTGCAGCAACATTTTGGTCGCACTGTCGCAGGTGTTGAAGTCATCATCTACGACAAGCGCCTTCAGGCCCTCAAGCTCCTTGATTTTCTCCGGACTTCGGTGCTCGGACTGGAGCCGCAGCGCCAGACGAATGATAAACTCCGTTCCCTTATTCTGCTCGGTCACCAGCGTGATCGTGCCGCCCATCATATCAATAATATTTTTGGAAATGGCCATGCCAAGACCGGTTCCCTGAATCCGGCTGACGGTGGACGTGCGCTCACGCTCAAACGGTTCAAAAATATGTTCCGCAAACTCCCGGCTCATGCCAATGCCGGTGTCTTTCACGCGGATCTCATACACGCCCTTCCCCTCGGGGGTCCGCCGGAGCTGGGCAACGCGGACGGAAATGGTCCCGCCGGACGGCGTGAACTTTATGGCGTTTGAAAGCAGGTTCAAAAGTACCTGATTCAAGCGGGTTTTGTCACAGAACACATCCTCGTCGGTGACATCAATCACGTCCATATAAAGCTCCAGCTGCTTTGCGTGGATCTGCCCGCTGATGATGGTGCGGATATCATGGAGGATGTCCGCAAGGTTCGCTTCCGTCTCCTCCAGATTGATTTTACCACTTTCGATGCGGCTCATATCCAGCACATCATTGATGAGAGAAAGCAGATGGTTGCCAGACGAGAGGATTTTCGCCAGAAAATCCCGTACCTTTTCCGTTTGCGTCACATTGGCGATTGCAAGCGTGGTAAAGCCGATAATCGCGTTCATCGGCGTGCGGATATCATGGGACATATTGGATAAGAACGTGCTCTTGGCCTGGTTCGCGCTGCGCGCTGCGCTGACGGCGTCGGCAAGTTCCTGATTGATCTTCTTTTCCTTGGTGCGGTCGGAAAGCACCAGAATGAACTTTCCTTCTCCCCGGATTTCACGGCACAGCGCCGTTACACGGAACCAGCGCAGTTCGTTCGTTTTCTGGTGGATGTATTCGCGATCCCACTCTGCCTGTTCACCGGGCTGTATCTGCGGAAGACGGTCGAGGATCAGGCCGGCCTCCTCCTGTTTTACCAGACGGTCAACGACCCGGAAATTCTGCCGTGCTTCGCTTTCGGGAATCCCCACCAGCTTTTCGAGGTTCGGACTGATATAATCCACACGAAGGGTTTCGGCGTCCAACATGACAAAAATATCGTCTACGTTATTGGAAAGTATGGAGAACAGTTCTTCCCGATAGAGAATCTCAGCATCCTTCTTTGTCAGGCTCTGGCGGTATCTCCGGATGAACAGAACGACGACTACCACGACTAAGGATACAGCGATTCCGGAAACCAGCAGAATCGTGGTGGATTGCAGCGTGTTCATACTGGCATTGACGATGCTGGTGGGCACCACGCCGGTAACAATCCAGTCCTCAAAATTTGCAGATTCGTATATCAGATAATAGTCCGTTCCGTCCAGATTAAACACGCAGGCGCCGGAGCGTCCCGCCTGAAAATCTTGCTGTAATGCAGAAATCTCCGCTTTGCTCATATCGGAAAAATCGTACAGAATGCCGATCAGATTATGAATGTCGCGAATAGAGTCCGAAGCGTTTTCCACGATGACGCGACCGTCCGTATGCACCACATAGCTGCTGGACTGGCCTTCAAAGGCTGAAATCTCCAGTGTTTGCACCAGGTCGGAATTATTGAAGGCAATCGCAATGGCCTCATACGCAAAACCGCGATACGTTCCGGGGCCGGCCGGGACGGCAAATACCATGATTTCCGGCTGACCGGGAACCACGGAGTTTACCACAACATTTTCACCGTTTAAAATCAGATCGGGAAGACGGTCCTGCAGGGTCAGATAGCCGGTTTTACCATCCACCGTCTGATAATTTCCTTCCCTTGAGATGAAATAAAAATCCGTAAATCCGCTTTCTTCCCTGAGGTTATTGATAAAATTTTCGATTTGCTGTTCATCTGATATATCACGAAGATAGGACACCCACATTTGCATGGCGCTCCAGTTTCTTCCCACCATCATGTTCAGGGACTGACTTATTCGTCTTTCTCGCTCCACAGCCAGCAGGATCCCCTATTGCGCTTTGCGCGGTACAGGGCCTGATCCGCGTGTTCGATCATTTCTGCCGACGGTCTCTCCCCTGCCTGGCACAAGACAACGCCGACGGAGCAGGAAGCCGAAATATTTTCACGTGCAAGCCTGTCCCGGAACGCACTGCAAATATCCCGAACCTTTTTCATCACTGTTTTTTCATCATTCAGACGCTTTAATACTACCACGAACTCATCCCCGCCATAGCGGCACTGGATATCCTCCGTTCGGGTCTGATACCGAAGCAGGTCGGCAAACATACGGATCATCCGGTCTCCAGTGTCATGTCCGCAGGTATCGTTGACCTCCTTGAGATTATCCAGATCAAAGAGCATCACCGAAAGGGGCAAATCCTCCATCCGGACCGAGGCCATAGCCGTTTGGAAGCCCCGTCGGTTGAATAAGCCTGTCAGGTGGTCTCTGCTGGCTTCATCCAACAGGATAGATTCCTGCTCGTGCAGTGCCGAAATATCCATCAGCCGCTGAATCCTGCGGCGAAGATCAAAGAGAGGATGGTATTTGCACAGAAAATCATCCGTTTCAAGGGTCAGCGGCATTTCGCCTGTCCTGTCGCCTCTCGGTATGGTCGACAAAACCGGGATTTCCCAATATGCCGGAGTCCGGCGCAGCGTCTGCATCAGTCGGGTGGCGCCGTCATCCGGCAGTGTCATGCTCAGAATCACAGCAGAAACATGGCCTTCGCACGACTCAATACATGCAAGCGCCTCTTCCGCATTAGACGCCTCCAACACGGCATACTGCCCTGCAAAGATCTCGGTGACACTTTTCCGATATCCGGCGTCCTCATCCGCCACCAGCAGCGTACGTGCCTCTGCCATTTTCCGGCGTGTTTTCGGAACAGCCTGGGGATCCAGGGGCGGCTGTGTTCTCAAAAGTTCTGAAAATTCTTCAACAGGCATAGGCTTTGCAAAGAAATACCCCTGCACGTAGTCGCATCCGATCGCACGCAGGCGATCCGCCTGGCTGCGCGTTTCCACACCTTCCGCAACCACATTCAGGTGCATCCTGTGCGCCATACTGATGATGTCGTTCAAAATGCTCTGATCCATGGGACGTTCGGCTTCGTTCTGTACAAACTTCATGTCCAGCTTCAACACGTCCAGTGCCATCTGGCTGAACATACTCAACGAGGAATAACCGCTGCCGAAGTCGTCCATCTCCACAATAAAGCCCAGCTTCCGGAGTGCCGCCACCGTTGCGATGATTTCACCGGGATTTTCCGCATAGGCGCTCTCGGTAATCTCCAGATGGAGATAAGCAGGGTCTACATCATATTTCCGTATAAGATCCTGAAGCGTTTGTACCAGATCCCCCTGATATACATCAGCCCGGGAGACATTGACGGAAACCGGCAGGAGCGGATATCCCTGCTCCTTCCAGTCGCGCAGCAGTCTGCACACCTGTTCCCAAACATATTGGTCTAACTTCGGGATAAAGCCGTTTTTTTCAAAGAGCGGAATGAATTCGCCGGGCGACATAAAGCCCCACTCCGGATGAATCCAGCGTACCAGGGCTTCCGTACCGGCCAGGCGTTCCTCCAGCAGGCTGTATTTGGGCTGCAGGTACACGACAAACTGCCCTTCCGCCAGGGCAGTTTCCATAGCGTCGGTAATGGCCTGTTCGCGCAGCAGCTTGCTGCGGAGGGCATCATCATAGACGGCAAAAAACCGGTTATACTGGCCCCGGATGCTGTTTGCCGCAAGCAGCGCCCGGTCGCACATCTGGTCGACAGGGATGGAACGATCCGTAATTTGATAAATGCCCCAACGCATAACCACTTTCTTCATGAGTGGAGAAAGGGGGTGATCCGGGTAATTCCCAAAATGCTCCCGGTCCCGCTGCTCCTGTTCCCGTTTCTGGAAACAAAGGATGTGGTCAGCCGTAAAGCGGCCGCAGAAGCCGGTGCTGCCAACCATGCTGCGGGAAATCTCGGCAACCTCTTTCAACAGGCGATCCCCTTCCTGCTTACCGAAGGCATCATTGACAAATTTGAAATTTTCAATATTGGAGCAGACAATGGAATAGTCCTCGTCCGGGGACTCCTGCAGCTGCTCGCGCACTTTCTGGCAAAAGAACTCCATGCTGTAAAGGCCGGTAAGCCGGTCATATTGGAGCTGATTCACCATTGCCGCAGTTTCACGCAGCTGAATCAGGCTTGCCACCCGGTGCAGGATCACCTGCGGGCGATATGGCTTGGGGACAAAGTCCGTGGCGCCATGGGCAAGCGCCGACACTTCATCCGTTTCCGTATCGCTCTGTGTCATAACAATGACCGGGATCAGTGCCAGTTCGGGATCCTTTTTGATATGGTCCAAAAAAGTATAGCCATCCATCACCGGCATCATGACGTCCAGAAGAATCAGCGCAATACTGTCCTTGTTCTGCTCCAGAACGCCAAGCGCTGCCTGCCCGTTTTCCGCCTCCAGCACCTGATATTCGCCGGAGAGGATTTCACATAGTAATTCCCGATTCAGTTCGTTATCTTCTACGATCAGAATCTGTCTCTGCATGGTTACACCCTTTTCTTTCGTTTACGTCACTGTCACAGCGGACAATCGGCGGCCAGGAAAGCCCGGATCGCATCGGTGGTCAGCTGATAATCGCGGCTGACTTCGGCAAAAAGTGCCACAGCCCCGTCGGGAATTGCATCGGATTCCGGACGGAGCACTTCCGTCAGCCGTGAAGCAGAATCCAGCAGTTTTCCGAGACAGAGATTTGCGCTTACCCCTTTCAGCGTGTGCGCCGCGCGGAAAGCTTCCTCGCGATTGCCCGCCTGCATGGCGACGCTGAGATTGGCATAACTGTCATCAGCCAGGAACTTGGTGATGAACTTTTTAATCAGGCCTGCACTGGGCAGCCGTCTCTCCAACTGGGCAAGATCGCCCCCGATTTTCCTGTAACAGTCCTGAATTGTCATACGCGCATCCTCAACTTCCTGATAGTAATAAAAAATGACATAATGTCATGGTGTGTGACACAAAAATTGCAGTAAATGATGATATTTGTCTTTTTTTAGTATATCACATCCCATGCGTCAACGCAATGAAAGATTTGATTTTTGCAAAAAATCTCGAAATTATGAGGCGGAATGTAACTCTGCGGATTCCAACTCTGGAAAAACGAAACCAAAGCGTGCTTTCATGCAGTAACAAGAAATGACGTTATCATGACGCGGCTGCCGTTTTGCTCCGGAAGCGGCAAAAAGCAGCCCAACCCGCATGGGTTGGACTGCTTTCGGATTTGTGTGATGCAAATAATCGAAATTTTACGTCTGCTCACTCGCTTTTTATCCGGATGTGCAGCGTGGTGGGTTACTGGATGATGCCTTCGCAGTAACGGCTGAGAATTGCAGCCATTTCCGCACGGCTTGTGCTGCCGGCAGGTGCAAGATTCAGGATATCGCCATCGGAAATACCAATGATGATTCCGGAGCCACAGGCCCACTGCATAGCAGGAATGGCCCATTCGCTTACCTCAAAGGCATCGCCGTAGGAAAGAATATTCGTGTTCTCGCCAACGGAAACGTCGCACGCCTTATACTGCGCATAGCGGTACAGAATCGTCACCATCTGCTCACGGGTCAGCACGTCATCCGGTCCAAAGAGCGTATCGCTGTAACCTTCCACGATACCGGCTGCCTGCGCCCAGCGCACGGCGTCGGCATACCAGGCGTCAGCCGCCACATCTTCACACGGCAATGCGGCCTTGCCCGCAGGGCAGCCTTCCAGACGCCACAGGATCGTGACCAGCATTGCGCGGGTCGTCACGGTTTCCGGCTCAAAAACAGCACGATCAGTACCGATCATGAGCTTACTCTCCAGACAATAGTGCACGCCGTCATGATACCATTTGCGCATATTCAGGTCTGTATATCCCGCCATCGGACAGGAAGCATCTCTCGGGCAGTCAGGAGTCGAAGTTTCGATTGCGCGGAAAGTCACCGCAATGGTCACTCTGCAGCCGGGCTGGACAAAGCAATATGTACCGTAGCCATTGTCAACCGTCGGAATTGCCCTGCCGTACGGATCGGTCACCGTGACGCTTTCCACTTCGTAACCGTCGTCAGGAACAGGTTTGATCGTTACAATGTCATTCTTCACGGGAGCTTTGGGTGCGAACGTAACATCGCCGTGCTCGCTGGGCACGACAATCGGCAGATAGATTTCCGGCATTTGGACAGGCAGCATATAGCCGCAGATGTCACAGATATGGTCTTTTCCAAAGACGTGCACACTCAGATCTGCGACAACATCGTGTCCGCAAAGCGCTGCATGCCAATGATTGATTCGGTCATAGCTCCAATTCGGGTTGAAAGTATGGCTGGTTGCCTCGATTTTGCCGTCGCCCACCTTCCAGGCGTCAAGATCGGCAATCTCGTCCGTGCAGTCAGCATCGGTGAAATACAGGCCGCAGCTGCATTCGTAATAGTCTTTCCAGCCATCTTCGGTGCAGGTTGCCGGTTTACCCTCCACCTTTGTGCCGGCATGCGTATGCACCGCTTCATATGTCGCCTTCACTGTAACATCGCGTTCGGGCATTTGGAAGGTCGCGGTCGCAGTCGCCGCGCTGCCGGAGGTAAAGGTCAGGCCTTCTGTTCCCTCCCATCCTGCGAACCTCATACCATCCGCAGGGGCATCCGCCGTGATGGTGATGCTTGTCCCGGCAGGCTGTGCGCCGCTGGGGGAAGCACTGCCGGAGATAACGGTGACTATATAGGGAATCTTTTCATATGTTGCCTTCACTGTAACATCGCGTTCGGGCATCTGGAAGGTTGCGGTCGCAGTCGCCGCGCTGCCGGAGGTAAAGGTCAGGCCTTCTGTTCCCTCCCATCCTGTGAACCTCATACCATCCGCAGGGGCATCCGCCGTGATGGTGATGCTTGTCCCGGCAGGCTGTGCGCCGCTGGGAGAAGCACTGCCGAAGGTAACGGTGACTGTATAGGGAATCTTTTCATATGTTGCCTTCACTGTAACATCGCGTTTGGGCATCTGGAAGGTCGCGGTCGCAGTTTTCGCGCTGCCGGAGGTAAAGGTCAGGCCGTCTGTCCCCTCCCATCCTGCGAACCTCATACCATCCGCAGGGGCATCCGCCTTGATGGTGATACTTGTCCCGGCAGGCTGTGCACCGCTGGGAGAGGCGCTGCCGGAGATAACGGTGACTGTATAGATTTCCTTTGTCCAGGTTATGGGGTCGGAAAGGAGAATCACCTTGTCCCGAGCCGGATTAAAGGTCACCTGGCACACATATTGTACATTCTTCTCGCCTGTTGTCAGTGTGCGGGTGGTCTGTCCGGTTACCGGGGCAGCCGCCTTTCCATCCACCCAGGTATACCACTGGAATGATGCGTCCTCCGTGTCAACATACGCGCCATTCGTGTACACCTGCGTGCCGACCGTACAGGTATCGCTGTCCGGCTGCGGGTCGATCCGATACATCGCCACATAACGAGGCTCAACCAGGAGGGCCCAGGAAGCAACGCTCATTTCATCTTTTGTGAATTGATCTTCGTTGGTTTTGAGGATGGGATCAACTATGAGTCCACCACTGTACGAATACCAAAGGTACCAACCGGTCAAAGCCTTGTTATCTTTTGAGGATTTCTGCGGCTGTTCGGATAGCTGATCTCCGATCTCCGGGGATTCATCCCCATAAAAAAGACGAATTTTTTTGTATTTCTGGGGGAAAGACGAGTACTCACTCAATTCTGCATCGCCTGTATAGTAATAAATTCCGTCTTGGAACTTTGGGATAAAAACCGAATTGCTGGTCACGGTTTTTTCCTGATAAGTCACCCGGCACACAAAAGTAGCCCCGGCACGTGAGCCTTCGTCAAACTTCTGATTGGTAGAAACCGGAGTCCCCGTTTCTTCATCTCCTGCCGCATACCAGGCATACTGGACCCCATCGTCATCTGTGGCCGCGCGCCATTGCGTGCCGTCATAAATTTCGACAGAGATGGTATACTCATTTCCCGCATCGGGCTGCTGGCTGATCCGCAGTGGCAGTTCGGGGTCAGCCGCGGCGGGCACCACCAGTACTGTGCAGAGCATGGCAAGCGCCAGCCAGAAGCTGAGAAGTCCTGTCAATCTCTTTTTCATTTTCCTCTCTCCTGTTCTTTTTTTAATTCCTGCGTGTTATTTATGGCAAAGAAAAGCCAAATGGCGGAAGCCATCGCGCACGGTGCGCAAATGGGGCTTGCCGGAACGTTTGTCTTTTCGTAATGACGTGGGTACCTGTGCAATTTTTGCGCCCTTTTGCGCAAAACGGGCAATCATCTCGGTGGCAAATTCCATGCCGGGGCAGCAGAGGTTCAGTTCCAACGCAAAAGCCCTTTCAAATCCCCGGAGTCCGCAGTGAAAATCGCGTACATCCGTTTGAAAACGCCAACGTCCCAGCGCCGACAGCATGGGAACGCCCCAGCGGTGGCTCCAGGGCATGGCTCCGGGCTCAATGCCGCCCGCAAAACGGTCCCCCACCACGAAAGATGCACCGCGGCGGAGCGCTTCGACAAATAAATCAGGGTGGGCGAAGTCATAGCTGCCGTCACAGTCCCCCATGAGGATATATTTCCCGTTTGCCGCGTGAATTCCACCGATCAGCGCAGCGCCATAGCCGCGTTCCGCCACGCGGATCACACGCGCCCCGCATCCGGCGGCGATCTCCGGCGATCCATCTGTGGAACAATTATCGGCAATCAGCACTTCGGCATCCAGACCAAGGCGCGCGATGGCGCTTTGCGCTTCACAGATACAGCCTTTCAGGGTGGATGCCTCATTCAGACAGGGCATTAAAAACGTGAATTCTATGTTTTCCGCCTCCTTTTTTTCGACCGGGGCAGAGAAACATTCATCCGCAGCGCCGTGAATACAGCCATCACCGGACTGACCAGAGCGCGATAGACAAAAAACTCGTGCAGATAAGAATGGTTGTTCAGGAAAAGGAAGCGAAGAAACACGACACCGCCCAGGCAAAATACGAGAGCCGATGCAGCCGGCTGCGTTTCTTTGGTGCGCAGGAGATACCACAGGGAAAACAGCACCAAAAATGTCAGGGCAAGGCCCAGAAAAACCCGGGTATAGTCCAGGCGTGCGGTTCCGCCGAACAGAACGGTCAGATTCGCAAAAATGCCGGAGAAGAAATGTTCGGGCAGATCGGATGCAGCGATCTCCGGTATGCTGCCGCCCAACATACGAACCTCCGCCGCACTGAGCGCGGAAGCAAACGCATTTGTTCCGGTGACAAGGCTGGCCGACAGCCACTTCAGCGCAAAAGTACCGGCATATGCGCCGCACCATCCGGCCGCGCACCGGATCAGCAGCGGCAGGTTCTCCCGAAAAGAGCCGAGGCGGTTTTCTCTGGAGCGAATGGCAATAACCAGAATCAGCGGCAGCAGAAGCACAACGGTTTCCGTTGTCAGAAAATCAAAAAACGCAACAGCGGCGCCGCCGATCACGCTGAGCGATGTCAGGCAGCGGTTTCCCCGTTTTTCCAGCAGTAAATAGAAGGGCAGCAGCGCAAAGGCCACCAGAAAAGCCGGCTGATATTCCATGCTCAGGCGGATATTCCAGATCTGGACGAAGGCCAGCGCCAGCACCAGCAATACGGCCAGGTCTCCGTGCCGCAATTTGATCAGCAGCCCTGCGGATACGGCGGTCAGGAGCAGGAATGAAACAAATCCAATCCGTTTTACGCCCTCAACATCCGTAAAAAGATGCAAAATACGGATAAAGGCAGCCGTTCCGTGCCAGTAACGGGTATAATCGGTATTGGGCGCCGTTCCTTCGGTCACCGTATAATACAGTCCGGCGTTTTCGCCCAGTTCGCCGCCATCGTAGTATTCCGTTTGAATGGAGGAAACCAGCGGGTTGCCAATGCCCATATTCCACGCGATATTCAGCCAGATCGCGTCGGCATAATGATCAGCCACTGCGTTCAGGCGGTCGCCCTGCGTAAATTCAAAGCCTTCCCGTTGGGCGTAGGACAGGGCACTGCGCTCCATATTGGAGCGGAGCGCAGCATTGGGAATCAATGTCGAGCAAAAGAGCAGCAGCCAGAGTCCAAAAAGGGTCGCGGCAAAGATGGCAACCAATCTGACCGCAGAGAAAATATGCCGTTTGATTGCACCCGCCTCCCTCAATTTCGATTCATTTTTAGTATAACATGGCGCCCTGTGGATTGCAACCAATATACCCTGCTTCGGGCAGCAAAGTTTCTAAACGAAAAAAGCTGCCCGCGCAGGCCGGCAATTCTCTGATGTGACGAAAGCGTGATTTCCCTCGATGTCCCGCTTTTCCCCGGCGCTCAGTCCTCGATGTTCCCGCCGCGCAGGCGCTTCTTTGCTTCCTTCGCAGACTTGACTTCCCCGGCCCAAAGCTTTTCATGCACGTATCCGTCATCCTTCCAAATCCATCTGCAATGCCGGGCTCCATTTCAATTGCCTTCCGCGTTTCTCATTTACCTCAGCGATCCCGGACACTGCTCGATCCCTTTTCCTCATCGATTCATCCGTTTTTCGCTGTGTTTCATAATCCGTCCGCATATTTCTCGCTGGAGCCGTGGATACTCTTCTGCATAAGAAAAGGAGATCCGTTCAAACGGTATCTCCTTTTGTGTTTGAATAACCTATATAACTCTCTCACGGAAAGATACTCCATGTGCGGCGGGATCTCAGTTTTTTCCATGTTGGGCTGATCCGTACAGGTCAAAACCACACGTGTTTCCAATCCTGTCACCGGGATTCGCCAAACACACCATTCCATGTGCAGATCGTTTCCGACACGAACATATCAAATCGGACGCCGTGATTCCCATGGGAAACCACTCCCCTTTTCGAACAATACTTCGCGTCAGTTCCCCGTGAATTATTTCACTTTGATGTACTGTTCCGGCTGGGCAAGTACAACACTGCCTGATTTGACAGCATTCGTCCAGACAGTCTTTACATTTTCCTCACCCAGCATGAACTCACGGCTTTCATCTGCAAGGAAAGGAGCAAAATTTGCATAAGTCGCCAGACAGGTTACCGAAAAAGTTTCATCGTCCCCGATCTCCTTGCCGTCTCTTTTCACCTTAGTCAGGGTATACGTGCCCTTGTTCTCTTTAACTTCAATCGTAATGCCACTGACAACAGGCAGAGAACCTCGATTAAACGGATTGAAGCCGCCATCAATGCCTTCCACATAAGCCTTGATGGTCTCCTTCAGCTCCGCACCGGTCATATCGCGGTGGAAAGACACCAGGCCATTGGGCATAATCATACAGCCCACCATCTTTTCCGTGTAATCCGCCTGAAGCACGGTGCCTGTGAAGCTGTTGCCGGTCGCAATGAGCACATCGCTGCCATAAACCTCCCGAAGAGAGTTCGCCATGACAGAATAGGCTTCGCTGCCGCCATTACTATGGAAAATGTTAGAGTACGATTTCCCGGAAGTCATGACAATCTCTGCGGAAGCAGCCTTTGGTGCGCGAAGCTGTGCGTCGAATGCTTCATAAGCCTGCTGCGCGTTGTATTCGCCCGTAATCATCTTTGAAACAACATCCTTGGACACAGCAAAGCAGTCATTGGATGCAATACGGATATACATATGGTTCTGTTCGATCAACAGTTGCAGGTTTTTCAGACAATCGGTAAGCTGAATGCCAACATCCTGGCTGTAGCTCAGGACATCCAGTCCGGTGGGAAGCAGGGTCTGCCCTCCCTCGGAAATCATCACATCCAGGACTTTCATCGCCTTCTCCCGGCGGGATTCATTCTTTTCCAGATTGCGGTTCAACGCCACCTGCAAATAAGGCGTGGTCATCAGCCACTGCTCTCCGTTCTGCCCGAAGAAGGGCAGAACGACCGTGTCAATGCCCTGATTCCGGAACTCCGACACTCTCGCCGAGCTGCCGTAGATCATGGCAGCCTCGCCGTTTGCAAACATATTGACCGGGGCATCATAGCCAAATTCCAAAACATCAGGAGTCAGACTCACATCCTGGATAAATTGCTCCATCTGATCAAAGACAACCGGCCAGACAATATCATCCAGCCCGACACGATCCGTGCTTGCAGGATCTGAATATGCTGTCCGCCACTTATATCCTTCCAGGGAGGTAAGCTCCGGAATGGACACGCCCTGCAGGGTTTCCATACAGGTATAGTCATAGGCGTAATCACCGACATAGCCCCGTATGCCTATCGCTTCAAAGGCCTGGCATGCAGCTATAAAACTTTCATAATCCGTAGGCAGAGGAATATCATACTCATCAAACAACGCCCTGTTGGTAATAAATCCATGTACATCGGCGCACATTGGCAGCCAGTTGACACTGCCATCCTCATTGGTAAAGCTCTGAAGATAGGAGTCGTAGATTATACCGGCTTCGGAGGTGACGGACAGATCCATCAGGTTGTCCTTCAGCGGCGAAGCATCATGCAGCGAGAAACGGCAGCAGGTAATGATATCCGGGAGCTTCCCATTCTCATTTTATGAATTTATAGAAATCAAGATCATTATTGCCCACTACAAATTGGATATTGATATCCGGAAGCTGAGACTGGACGTAGGGTGCGTATTTATCATACATTGCAGTGGTCCACAAATACACAGTGATTGTGTCTGTATCCTTTTTCGCGGTGTTGTTTGTGACACAGCCCGCAAACAGCGTCACAAGCATCAAAATCGCCAGCAGAAAACAAAATTTCTTTTTCATTCTATTCACTCCATGTCTTCCTTTATCAGATTTCCCGGCTATGCAGCAACACCCATGATTCCGCATCCTGTTTGCATTCAAATTCCGTGTAATGGCATTGCTTACTGCACTGCTGCAAGCAAAAGCCGCGAAGGATTTCGATTTTTCGAGAATGTACTGCCAGGCTGGTCCATACATACTAAGGCAGCTGAACGATCCGACTGCCACGCGCCGGCATTACGCTGGAATAACGCTCACACGGCGGAATTAGCTGGCGGTTTTACACATTTACAAGCCGATGAAAAGAGGAAAAGGATACGACTGTTTTTGGCGGATATGGTGCAGAAGGTGCTGTGTAAGGCGTGTGGTCTGTTAGGGATGGAATGCCCTGAAGAGATGTAAGGCATTGAAAAGGCGGAGGAAGCGGTTCGAGTGATTCAATAACCGGAAGGGACCGGTGACAAACGGGCTGTGATATGCTATACTGAAAAGCACAAATACAAGAAAACAATTGTTATATTTGAATTCCTTGCATATAAGGAAAAGTCGGCAGCGAATCAAATAGAAAGAGACTATCCCTCATACGTTGTAAAGAACAGTATGAGGGATTTTTATAGGATAATCCCAAGAAACATCAAACAATTGTCTTATTAACGGAGTATGATCTTTCTTGTGAGGAGCGTGTAAGATGCAAAGTGTTGAAGTGGTACAGCAAATGATTGATTGGATTGAAGAGAATATGGAAGAATTGCCGACGCTGCAACAGGTTTCGAACGCTGTAGGGTATTCACCATGGTACTGTTCCTGCATGTTTCATGATATTACCGGCATGACGATGAAATCCTATATTGCCGGAAGAAGACTGGCTATAATCACTGAGGAAATCAGAGATACGAGGGAACGGATTCTTGATATCGCTGTCAAATATGGATTTTCTTCGCAGGAAGCCCTGACGAGGGCTTTTAAGGAACAGTACGGGTGCACACCGGCTGCTTACAGAAGAAAAAACAAGCCTGTACCAATGACAATACGTAAAGATGTGCGGCTCCCCAAATATGATGAAGAGAGGATAAAGACGATGGAAGAAAAAAGATTAGACGTTCGTGTAGAACATATTCCGGCACATAAGTATTTGGGAATATGGGAAGAAAGAGCAGAAGATTACGGCGATTTCTGGAAGTATCATGATTGTGATGAGGTTTGCGGATTTGTTACGAGTATGGATAAGATGGCACATCCCATCGTAACCGCACATACTGCCGGCTGGAAAAAGACCGGGGAGAAAAAAGTGTATTTTTACGGAACGGGCGTGCCTGTGGACTATGCAGGGGAAATACCACAGGGGTTCGAAATCAGAGAATTTCCTGCAAGTGATTACCTTGTGTTTTCTTATCCGGTGTTTGATTATATGTCAGAAAACGCTGAGGTTATGAGTGCTGTGGAAAAACTGGCATTTTCCTTCGACCCGGCGGAGAAGGGATATGAATGGAATGAAGAGGAGTGTCAGATTTACCAGAGACACTACCCCGAAAAATTAGGATATCAGGTTATCAGGCCGGTGAAAAAGAAGGCTTGACCCGTTCCTTTTATGGAATAGTTTTTAAATAATAAGTTACTAGGGTCTGTCCCAAATTCTGCTTAAACACCGAATTTGGGACAGACCCTTTTCACAAGAAAGATTCTAATTGTGCAATTTCGCGCATGGCCCGATAAAGCGGCTCCACGTCCGCAATCAGTTCTGTTGGCCGCCAAACCGCCCGGGAATCGCGCTGAAATCCGGCTGTGTTGCCGTAGAAAACACCATGCTGCATCGATATTTCCGGCACAGACGCTGTACCGCTGTCTATTTCAATTCTCACCTTCGCGTGGAGGGCGTCTACAACATGGTGCAGGATATCATGATCGAATCTATTTCAATTCTCGCCCTCGCGTGGAGGGCGTCCCTTTACAGCTGGTGTAACGACACTGAGCTTGAAATTTCAATTCTCGCCCTCGCGTGGAGGGCGTCCAAGGCAATCCGCACACAGGCGGAGCAGACAGATTTCAATTCTCGCCCTCGCGTGGAGGGCGTCGCGTAAAGCCTCCCTTCTGCAAAACGCAGTTCCAGATTATTTCAATTCTCGCCCTCGCGTGGAGGGCGTCGAACGTGCTTGCAGAGGTGCAGGAACAGAACGGGGGTATTTCAATTCTCGCCCTCGCGTGGAGGGCGTCAACGGCAGCGAGATCATATTTTCTGGCTTGGATATTTCAATTCTCGCCCTCGCGTGGAGGGCGTCGAGCGCCTGCGGTATCCGAAACAGTATATCCGGGAATTTCAATTCTCGCCCTCGCGTGGAGGGCGTCCGTCCAGATCGCCCACGATATGCGGATATGCTCTATTTCAATTCTCGCCCTCGCGTGGAGGGCGTCTAACTTACCAGGGTAAGGGGTGATTCTATGTGTTATTTCAATTCTCGCCCTCGCGTGGAGGGGGTCCCTCCGTAGTGCTGTCCATCAAGTCCATTGCGGGAGGATTTCAATTCTCGCCCTCGCGTGG
>JAHAYX010000054.1 GCA_018384365.1 Clostridiaceae bacterium | reverse complement strand
TTCATAGCCATACTTGGGGTCTTCGCCGCTGATCACGAACATCCGACGGAAGCCCATTTCCTTTGCTGTGCGTGCGGCTGCAATGACGTCGTCCGCTGCAATGCGATAACGCTCCACGGAACTTCCGGCGCGCATCCCGCAATAAAGGCAGCGGTTTTTGCAGATATTTGAAAAGCCGAGCATGGCGCTTGAGACAAGTTCATTTCCGCGCCGCTCGATATACGTCTGCTTCGCCGCCGGAATCACCGTCTGTTGAAATTCCGCATACGGCAGGGCAAGCAGCTCTAAAATTTCCTGTTTTGTCGTAATTTTCATACCAAAGTCCTCATTTCCAATACTTCAGCGTCCATCAACAGCGCTTCATCGGCGTCATGCGTCACCATAATCACCGTACGGCCCTGGATACGCCGTTTCACCTCAGCGGCGACAGTTTTCCGTGTCGTTTCGTCCAGACCCTTAAATGGTTCGTCCAGAATCAGGAGTTCGCCCTCCGCCAATACTGCGCGTGCAATTGCTACACGCCGCTTCATGCCGCCGGAAAGCTCCCGCACAGGCACATGCGTACTGCCTGCAAGGCCAAACGCCTCCAAACATTCGACAATTTCCTCGTCACGCAGAACTTTCCCGGTCACAAGACGCACGTTTGTTACGGCTGAAAAGTCCTCGCAAAGCCGCTCTTCCTGAAAAACGGCGGAAATACGCGGCGGTAGATTCTCAATCGTCCCCTGATCGGCGCGCTCCAGACCCAGCAGAATATTCAAAAGCGTCGTTTTGCCGCAGCCGGACGGTCCCATCACGCAGGTGACGCGTCCCGCCGGAAACACTGCCGAAAAATCCGCAAGCACCTGTTTCTCGCCGAAATTTTTATAAAGTCCCTGCACAAGTACATCTTTCATACCCGCACCAGCTTTCGGAAACCATAGCGCAGCAGCGCCAGGAAGAGCTTTTCAAATGCAACACTGATTGCCACGATGATCACCGTCCAGGCAAAGAGGTCCACGGTGTTCAAATAGGCCTTGGCATTGTAAAGCATTTCACCGATCGAACCGTCCGGGATGCCGATGATCTCCGCAGCAATGCCCGCCTTCCAAGAGAGTCCCAGGGACATACTGCACGCCGAAATCAGATAGGGACGGATTTGCGGCAGCCAGATATACATCAATCGCCGGTTCCACGGAATATGGAACACATCCGCCATCTCCGTCATTTTCCGGTCTGTGCTGCGGATTCCCTCCAGCACGTTCGTGTAAACAATCGGAAGGACCATCAGGAAGGAAATAAAGATCGAGAGTTCCGAGGACGTGAGCCAGATCAGGCTGATGATGATAAACGATGCAACCGGTACCGACTTGATCGCCGTAAAGACCGGCCAGAAAAAGGTTTCGAGCACGGGGAATTTTCCGGCCAGGATTGCCAGCAGCACGCCCAGCACAAGCGCCAGACCAAAACCACCGACAATCCGGATAAAGCTGAACCAGACGGAGGAGAAAAAAGCAGGTTCCTGCCAAATGCTCGCAAGCCTCGCCAGTACGGAGAGAGGCGAGGCCAGCAATAACTTTTGATCCAACGCCATTGCTGCCGCCTGCCAGATGGCAAGCGTCAGCAAAACAGCGGCGAATTTTTGCAGTTTTTTCTTATCCCTCATAGTAGAAATCACTGTCCGGCAGCGTTCCGCCCACGGACGCAGGATTCTGATCAAACAGCACCTTGAGATAGCCATCCATCGGGGCCTTCATATCAGCGCCGGCGATGTACGTAATGTTGCAATACGGCAGAGCCTTTTCTGCAACAGCAGCCTTGACGATGTCAAACTTTTCAATCAGCTGCGCTGCGTCGGCATTATTCTCGTTTACATACTTGGTCGAGGCTTCATATTCCTTCAGGAAGTTTTCAATCGCCTGCGGATGCTGCTCCGCAAAGTCACGGCGCACCAGCAGAACGCCGGTGATCAGCATGCTGCCGTTCTCCAGAGCATCCCATGCCTGCGTCAGGTCGACGGCGATGCGCAGGCCCTCAACCGTACCCTGTGCCACCGTGACAAACGGCTGCGGCAGCATGGCCACGCCGCCATCAGTCGCCGCAAGGGTGGAAACAACCTCCGTCGGCTCGCTCTTCCACTCAATGGTAACGTCCTGGTCCGGGTCAATGCCGTTTTCCGCAAGGATATAGCGGAGTGCATACTCCGGCGTGGAGCCCTTACCGGTCGCATAAATGGTCTTGCCGGCGAGATCCGCAACGGACTGGATCGTTTCGCCCTTTTCCACGATGTAAATCACGCCCAGCGTGTTAACAGCCAGCAGCTGAACGGCGCCATCGGTATTGTTATAGAGCACGGAAGCCAGGTTTGCAGGCACAGCCGCGATATCCAGTTCACCCTGGATGAGCTTCGGTGTGACTTCGTCCGCACTTCCCGCAATGGTAAACGCATAATCGTTGGCAGCGGCGCCATTTTCGTTATCTTCCATAACCTTGACAAGGCCCATGGAGGTCGGGCCCTTCAGGCCGCCGATGCGGATGGTGACATCCTCTTCCTTCGGCTGGGCAGCACATCCGGCAAATGCCATAACGATGAGCGCCAGCGCCAATATCAGTGAAATTGCTTTTTTCATGTTCATTCGACTCCTTTCGTCTCACTGGTGGTATTATACAGCATACCGCCGGGACATTGCGTTGCATAAGCAACGGATAAAGACGTCATTTGATGGGAAAAATATTCTTGATCAGGAAGGTATTTTTGTGAAAATCGATAATTCCCTCGTCCCGCATCTTCCCAAGCTCTCGCGATAGGGCACTGCGGTTCACGCCAAGATAGGTTGCCATGTCACTGCGGTCAAAGGGGATCGTGAATTCCTGCTTTCCATATTGATTGCTGTACTGCGAAAAAAAGGTGATCAGCTTATCCCGGATGGATATTTTGGACAGGATCTGAATCCGGTCGTTCATGGCAAGCGTGCGGCTGGCCAGCATTGCCGTGAAGCGGTTTGCCAGCAGGATGTCGCGGTAATCGAATGACGCGTCCGGATGCTTGATCCGGTCCGTATTCATCCAAAGCACCACGGAATCCGTCACGCTGCAAATATAAACGGGGGCATCACGGTGAAGAAAGCACAGCGATTCGCCAAACGTATCCCCTTCCCCAACGTTTGCCATAATCATGTGATTCCCGTCGATATCATCCATATAAACCTGAATGGTACCGGACAGCACCAGCCCGAAATACTCCAAAGGGGCTGTCACCCGGTTGAGGAAATCTCCCTTTTCATAGATTTTTTCCGTGGCGGAAAAAAAGTGCAGTGCATAGGCAAGATCTTCCCGGGAAAGATCGGAAAACAAAATACACTTGCTGATAAGATCCTGATACATCGCGTGCGGCTCCCAAGATAAGTTTTTCTGTATTTTATCACAGTTCTGTTGCGATTGCAACCATTATATTATAGCTTTTTAGTATAATATATAGTATAATACTGATATATAAAACCACACTGGAGGGTATGCCATGTATTGCACCAAACAAGTCACAAAAGACCTCGTCTGGGTCGGCGGCAATGACCGCAGGCTTGCCATGTTCGAGGGCGTTTATTCCGTCCCGGATGGTGTTTCCTATAATTCCTATCTTCTTTTGGACGATACAACCGTTCTCTTTGATACGGTGGACAAGGCCGTCAGCCGCGTCTTCTTTGAAAATCTGGAGCATGCGCTGGCCGGACGTAAGCTGGATTATCTGGTTGTTCAGCATATGGAGCCGGATCATTCCGCCACCATTGCGGAAGTTCTGCGCCGCTGGCCGGATACCGTCGTTGTCTGCAATGCCAAAACGGAGACTATGATCCGTCAGTTCTTTGATCTGGATCTTTCGGACAAGGCCTACATTGTCAAAGAAGGCAGTATTCTGAATACCGGTCATCACAACCTGACCTTTGTTATGGCGCCGATGGTGCACTGGCCGGAGGTCATGGTCACCTATGACACCGTGGACAAGATTCTCTTCTCGGCGGATGCATTCGGCACGTTCGGCGCACTGAATGGCGCCATGTTTGCCGATGAAGTCAATTTCGAGCGGGATTATCTGGACGAAGCGCGCCGCTATTACACCAATATCGTCGGCAAGTACGGCACGCAGGTGCAGGCGCTGCTGAAAAAAGCCTCCGCGCTTGAAATCAACATGATTTGCCCGCTGCACGGCTTCGTCTGGCGCGCCAATATTGGCGATTTCCTGGACAAATATGTGAAATGGAGCACCTACACGCCGGAAGAAACCGGCGTCATGATCGCCTATGCCTCGGTTTACGGCAATACCGAAAACGCTGCTGAGGTTTTGTCCTCGCGGCTGCGCGACCGCGGTGTAAAAACCGTGATGTACGACGTTTCCGTCACCCCTGTGTCCGATATCATTGCGGCCGCATTCCGTTACAGTCATCTGGTCTTTGCTTCGACGACCTATAATGCCGGTATTTTTGTCACGATGGAATCTCTCCTGCACGATCTGGTCGCCCATAACATCCAGAATCGCACGGTCGCCTTGATCCAGAACGGTTCCTGGGCGCCTACTTCCGGTAAACTCATGCGCGAACTGTTTGCGCCGCTGAAAAACATCACCGTCCTGGACAATGTACTGGATGTCCGTTCTTCCCTGAAGGAAGCGCAGAGCGCAGAAATCGACGCACTGGTTGAGGCGATCCTTGCAACGTTCCAGAAACCCGAAAGCACGGAAGGCAGCGGCAATACCACGGTTGAGCCTTCTGCGTTCTTCAAGCTTTCCTATGGTTTGTTCGTTCTCTCCGCGCGTGAAAACGGCCGCGATAACGGCTGCATCATCAACACGGTCACACAGATCACGGATTCCCCGAAACGCATTTCCATTGCCGTGAATAAGGCCAATTATACCCATGACATGATCCTGCGCACCGGCGTCTTTAATGTTTCCGTTCTGACGGAAAGCGTGCCGTTTAAGGTGTTCCAGCAGTTCGGATTCCAGAGCGGACGCGATGTCAACAAGCTGGACGGAAGCGAAGCCAGAAGTGAGAACGGCCTGTTCTATCTGCCGGAGCACACCAACGCGTTCTTCTCTGCAAAAGTCGTCAAAACTGAGGATTACGGCACGCATACTCTCTTTGTAGCGGAAATCACAGAGGCAAAAGTGCTGTCCGGCGAGCCGTCGGTCACATACAGCTATTATTTTGATCATATCAAACCCAAGCCTCAGCCCATGCAGGAGAAAAAGCGTGGCTGGGTCTGCAAAATCTGCGGTTATTTCTACGAAGGCGACGAACTGCCTGCCGATTTTGTTTGCCCGCTGTGCAAACACGGCCCCGAAGATTTTGAGCGCGTGGAATAAGACTTCCCGCAGTATTTCAAGTGTGATGACGGACTTGTTCCGTTCATGAATTCATAAAAAGGAGTGTTACCAGTATGAAGTACGTATGCGACATTTGCGGTTATGAGTATGACGAGGCCGTGGGCGATCCGGACAACGGCATCGCGCCCGGCACCAAGTGGGAAGATCTCCCGGAGGATTTTGTCTGCCCGCTCTGCGGCGTCGGCAAGGACAGCTTCTCGAAAGCTGAGTAAACCGCATAAAAAAACAGCGTCGGATTTGCTCCGACGCTGTTTTTATGTTATTCACTCAGCAGCTTTTTCACATAGACCAACCTTGCGCAGATGCACAGGACTTCCATCGCAGCTTTCAGCTCTTCAACAGCTGGGAAGGTCGGCGCAATACGCAGATTGCGGTCACGCGGATCATTTCCGTGCGGGTAAGTTGCCCCAGAGGGCGTCAGGTTCACGCCAAGTTCGCGGCAGAGCTCATAGGTTTTCTGTGCACAGCCGTCCGGCAGGTTCAGGCTGAAGAAATAGCCGCCCTTCGGATCGCCCCAGTCACCGATGCCATACGGCGCCAGACCGGTTTGGAAGGTCTCTTTCACGGCGTCAAAGCGTGCGCGCATGATCGCGGCGTGCCGCGACATATGTTCACGCATGGCGTCCGGCGTTTTGAAGAAACGAACATGGCGCAGCTGGTTCATCTTGTCGGGGCCGATCGTCTGCGTCTGCAGAGCCGGCATCATCCAATCGCGATTCAGCGGGTCCATCGCCATGAAGGCAACACCCGCACCCGGGAACGTAACCTTGGAGGTCGAGGAAAAATACAACACACGGTCCTCGTGGCCGTACTCGCGGCAAACGGCGAAAATATCGTCCAGCGGGACATCTTCATATACGTAGTGGATGGCGTAGGCATTATCCCAGATAATACGGAAATCCGGCGCAGCGGTTTCCATTTTGGCCAGGCGATGCACCACTTCGCTCGAGAACACAACACCCGTGGGATTCGAGAACTTCGGCACGCAGATCAGGCCGCGCACGTCCGGATCCTTCACAAGTTCCTCAACGGCATCCATATCCGGGCCGTCCGGCGTCATCTCAACTGTCACCAGTTCAATGCCAAAGGTGTCAAGGATCTTAAAATGGCGGTCATAGCCCGGCGCAGGACAGAGGAATTTGATGTGCTTGCCGAACCAGGGGCCGTCGCCGCCGGGCAAGCCAAACAGCATCATGCGCGCTACCGTGTCGTAAATCATATTCAGGCTCGAGTTACCGCCGATGATGATATAATCCTCCGGCACGTCAAACACTTCGGCAAACAGGCGGCGCAGCTCCGGCACACCGGCGAACAGATTTGCCGCATACGTGCGGCAGTCCGTACCGTTTTCCGTGAAACAGTCCTCACGTGTTTCCACGGAATGGGTGATTCCCATCGAAAGGTCCAGCTGCTCGGGGCACGGGACACCGCGCGCCATATTCAGCTTCAGATTTTGTGATCGATATTGTTCGAACTGAGCAGAGAGCAGTTCCAGCTCATGCCGGAGCTCCGTCTCTGTCATCTTTTCATAATTCATGGTCGGATTACTCCTCTTCAGGGATTAGAATTCCGCAGAACCGGTGGTGCGCGGGAAGGGCAGGACATCGCGGATGTTTGCAATGCCTGTCACATACATCAGGAAACGCTCAAAGCCCAGACCATAGCCCGCGTGGCGCGTGCCGCCAAAACGACGCAGATCCAGATACCACCAGTAGTCCTCTTCCTTCAGACCGCATTCTGCCATACGGCGCTGCAGAACATCCAGGCGCTCCTCACGCTGGCTGCCGCCGATCAGCTCGCCAATGCCCGGAACCAGCATATCCATGGCCGCTACGGTCTTTCCGTCGTCATTCAGGCGCATATAGAAAGCCTTGATCTCCTTCGGATAATTGATCACGAAAGTCGGCTTCTTCATAATCACTTCCGTGATATAACGTTCGTGCTCCGTCTGCAGGTCACAGCCCCAATAGGCCGGATATTCAAAGTTTGCGTTGTTCTTTTCCAGTTCACGCACGGCGTCCGTGTACGGCAACACACCGAAATCGGACTCCACGATGAAGTTCAGGCGTTCCAGCAGACCCTTGTCGGTAAATTTATTGAAGAATTCCATCTCTGCCTGGCAGTGTTTCAGAAGATGGGCAATGACATACTTCGTCATGTCACTGGCCAGCTTCATATCGTCCTCAAGATCCGCAAAAGCGATCTCCGGCTCGATCATCCAGAACTCAGCCGCGTGACGCGGTGTGAAGGAACGCTCTGCGCGGAAGGTCGGTCCAAAGGTATAGGTCTTTCCAAAGGCCATGGCAAAGGTTTCTGCGTTGAGCTGGCCGGAAACGGTCAGGTTGGCCTGCTTGCCAAAGTAATCCTGGCTGAAATCCACTTCGCCATCCTCAGTCATGGGCGGGTTCTTCGCATCCAGCGTGGTCAGGCGGAACATTTCGCCCGCGCCTTCGCAGTCGCTCGCCGTGATGATCGGTGTGTGGGCATACACAAAGCCACGGTCATGGAAAAAGCTGTGCAGGGCATAGGCCGCTTCGCTGCGGACGCGGAAGGCCGCGTTAAACAGGTTCGCGCGCGGACGCAGATGCGCAATTTCACGCAGGAATTCCACGGAATGACGCTTTTTCTGCAGCGGATAGTCCGGAGAGGAGGCGCCTTCGAGCGTGATCTCCTCAGCCTGCACCTCGAAGAGCTGGTTGCCGCCCGGCGATTTGACCAGCGTACCGCGGACGATAATGGCCGCGCCGACATTATACTTCATCACTTCCCGGAAATTCGGGAGTTTTTCTTCTGTTGCAACAATCTGTATGTTTGTAAGATAGGAGCCGTCGTTCAATTCAATGAAGCCAAAAGCCTTGGAATCGCGCGAGGTGCGGATCCAGCCGCCCAGCGTGATTTCCGTTCCCAGGAATTGTTCGTAATCCCGGAAGATTTCTTTCACAGTCGTAAGTTTCATACTGTCTTACCCTTTCATAGCTTTCTCAAGTGCCTGAGCCAATTGATCGGGGCAGGAGGTGCCTTTTCTGCCGCAGGTGACACCGCGCAGACGATGGATCACCTCATTTGCATCCATGCCCTCAACAAGCTTTGCAATACCCTTAGTATTCCCGTTGCAGCCGCCGTCGAAAACCACATTCTTCACGATACCGTCTTCGATATCAAATTCCACGCTTCTTGAGCAGACACCGCTGACTGTATACTTCATTTTGACCCTCCTGTCTATTGTATTCACAGTGCAATTTCCTGTGAAGGATTATGCATCCGAAATTTCACGTTTTAAAAACGTGTATCTTATTATACCACGCAGGTTTATCCTTTTCCATTGATACTATGCGAAAAAAGAGCCGTTAGCCGCTTCATATTCTATCTAATTTCACCATACAGGGTATTTTATCCCCATATGGCGGCATTATCCGGAATAATGAAACACGCCAAGGCTCTTCATTCATTTTTGCAGGATTTACAGCTTTGCGTCCCGTATCAGCTTGTATTCCACAGCCTCTGAAAGCGCCGTCCAGGAGGCTTCCAGAATGTCCGGTGAAACACCAACCGTCGACCAGGTGGCATCTCCGTCCGTGGAAGTCATTAAAACGCGGACCTTTGCCGCCGTCGCGGCCTCGGGGTTCAGCACGCGCACCTTGAAGTCGCACAGGTACGATTCCGCCAGCCGCGGATAAAATTCGTCGAGCGTTTTGCGCAGTGCCGTATCGAGCGCGTGAACCGGGCCTTCGCCCTCGGCGGCATTGACAGCCTCCCGGTCCCCCACCCGCAGCTTCACAACCGCAGACGAGGACATCGTGCTGGAGAACGGCTGTTCTCCGATGGTTTTATAGAAAATCAGATCAAAAAAGTTTGGCATACGGCCGGTTTCCCTGCGCACCATCAGTTCAAAGCTGGCTTCCGCCGCCTCAAACGTATAGCCATTCTGCTCCGCTTCCTTCAGTTTCTCAATGATCCGCTGGATTTCCGGCGAATCGCGGTCCAACTCCGGCGCAATCCGCTGAATTTTATGGTACAGGGCGTTTCGTCCGGACATCTCGGAGGTCAGGATTCGACGCATATTGCCGACATCCTCCGGTGAAACGTGTTCGAAGGTTCGCGAAAGCTTTAGAACACCATCCGCATGCATACCGGCTTTATGGGTAAAAGCATTGGAACCGATATAGGGTGAATAAGACGGGATGGAGATATTGGCGATTTCTGCAACCTGCCGCGCGATTGTCGTCAGCATCGGCATATTTTTTTCCGGAATGCAGTCATAGCCGAGTTTCAACTGCAAGTTTGGAAGAATCGTAGTCAGCTTTGCATTTCCGCAGCGCTCGCCAAAACCCAGCAGCGTGCCCTGCACCAGCGTCGCTCCGGCCCGCACAGCCTCCAGCGTTCCCGCGACCGCAAGTCCGCAGTCGTCGTGGCAATGGATGCCGATCTGCACGCGCAGCAGTTCCTTTGCCTCCCGGGTTGCCTCGTAGATTTCATTCGGCATCGTGCCGCCATTGGTATCACAGAGCGTGATGCAATGCGCACCGGCCTGCACGGCTGTGCGCAGCGTTTCCAGCGCGTAGTCATGATCCGATCTCCGGCCGTCGAAGTAATGCTCCGCATCATAGATCACATGACAGCCGCGTGCCGCAAAGTGCGCCACGGTATCCGCGATCATTGCCAGGTTTTCCTCTTTTGTGGTCCCCAGTACATGATCAACGTGCAGGTCCCACGACTTGCCGAAAATCACAATCGTGTCCGCTCCGGACGCCTCCAGCGCCCGCACGCCCGCATCTTCTGCCACCGGCGTGTTCTTGCGGCGCGTCGCACCGAAGGCTGCCACCCGGCTTGTCTCCAGCGAATGCCGGCGCACCCGGCGGAAGCCCTCCAGCTCCCGTTCGCCGGTCGCAGGGTTTCCGAATTCGATGTAGGAAATTCCCAACATATCGAGCGAAGCTGCGATATTCAGTTTATCATCCACGGAAAGGGAGATGCCGCGCGCCTGTGCGCCATCCCGCAGCGTTGTATCCAATATTTCGATTTGCTTACCCATCCTGCCCCGTCTCACTGTTCCAAGATGTAACGATTCACACCGTTGATGTAAGATTTAATGCTTGCCTCCAGGATGTCCGTGGAAAATCCACGTCCGGAGACGCTGTGGTTGTCCTTTCTCAAACGCACAACCGCTTCGCCGATTGCATCCTCGCCGCCCGTCACCGAATTCAGGCGGTAACTTTCCAGGATAAAGTCAATTCCGGTGATTTTATTCACAGCCTGGAAGGCGGCGTCAACCGGGCCTTCGCCAATCGCAACGCGTTCAATCTCCTGTTCGCCGTCCGAGAGTTTCACGATGGCGGTGGTGGAAATCGTATTGCCGCTGTTGACCACAAAACTGACCAGCGTATAGCGTCCCGCGTTTTCGGAGATATGGCTGGAAATCAGCGCCTCGAGATCCCGATCCTGCACCACTTTTTTCTTGTCCGACAGGATTTTAAAGCGTTCAAACGCCGCGTCCAGCTCGTGCGGGTTCAGATAATAACCAAGGCTGGCCAGACGCTCTTCAAATGCGTGGCGTCCCGAATGTTTGCCGAGCACAATGGCCATTTCCGGGATGCCCACGGACTCCGGCGTCATGATTTCATACGTATCGCGGGAGGCCAGCATACCATGCTGATGGATTCCCGCTTCATGAGCAAATGCATTGGAGCCCACAACCGCCTTATTGGGGGGCGGAATAAAGCCGGTGATATTCTGCACCAGATGGCTTGTCCGGTAAATCTGGCGGGTATTGACCGAGCAGTCAAGCTGGTAAGCATCCCGGCGCGTGACAAGCGCCATCACGACCTCCTCCAGCGCCGCATTTCCGGCGCGCTCGCCGATGCCGTTGACCGTGCACTCCACCTGACGCACGCCTGCGGCGACAGCCGCCAGCGTATTGGCCGTTGCCATGCCCAGATCATTGTGACAGTGGACGCTCAGCTCCACTTCGTCGATTCCTTCCACGTGTTTCTTCAAATATGCAATCAGGCCCGCCATTTCCGCAGGTGTCGTATAGCCCACAGTATCCGCAACGTTCAGCACCGTTGCGCCGGCCTTCACAGCCGCGGAGAAAGCCTTCGCCAGAAAATTCCTATCACTCCGTGTGGCGTCCTCGGCCGAGAATTCCACGTCGTCGCAATAGGTTTTTGCATAAGCCACGCCCTCGCGTATCATAGCCAACACTTCATCCGGTTCCTTTTTCAGCTTATATTTCATATGGATCGGTGAAGTGGCCAGAAACGTATGGATGCGCGGCGTACGCGCTGTGCGAACGCCCTCCCAAGCTGCGTCGATATCGCTTTTCACGCAGCGCGCCAGAGCGCAGACCGCTGCGTTTTTCACCGTACCCGCAATATGCTGCACAGCCTTCAGGTCATCCGGAGAGGAAGCCGGGAAACCAGCCTCTATGACATCGACGCCCAAACGCTCCAGATAACGGGCAACCTCTGCCTTTTCTGCGGTATTCATGCTGCAGCCGGGCGATTGTTCGCCGTCGCGCAGCGTTGTATCAAAAATTTTGACTTTTTCCATAAAGTCCTGCCTCAAACTGTATTATTTCAAACGGCTTGTCAACGACCAGGCAAGCTCTGTCAAAAACTCACGGTCTGCAAACTGGTCCAGTGCCTCCACCGCTTCGCCGGTCAGGCGATCCACCTCCTGGCGGCAGGCCTCCATACCCAGCAGTGCCGGATAGGTTGTTTTACCCTGGCGTTCATCCGCATGCGTGGCCTTGCCAAGCACTGATGCGTCGCCCTCCACGTCCAGCATATCGTCGCGGATCTGGAAAGCAAGACCCAGACGTGCCGCGAACGTATCCGCCGCCGCAATCTGTGCCTCCGACGCACCGGCCGCAATGCAGCCCATGCGGCACGCCACACGGATGAGCGCGCCGGTTTTCAGCGCGATCAGTTCGTTCAGCGTGGCAAGATCCGGCATGCGCCCATCATACGCCAGATCAATGCACTGGCCGCCGATCATGCCATAAAAGCCTGCGGCGCCGGCCAGTTCCCGCGTCAAGCGCAGGACACGAGCCGCATCCAGGCGTCCGGCGGCTTCCTCGGAAACAGCCGTTTCAAACGCACGGTTTAAGAGTCCGTCACCGGCTAAAAGCGCCGTTGCCTCGTCAAATGCGCGGTGGCACGAGGGCTTTCCGCGGCGCATATCGTCATTGTCCATACAGGGAAGATCATCATGAATCAGCGAATACGCATGAATCATCTCAATCGCGCAGGCATAAGGCAGCGCCGCCTGCACATCGCCGCCGGAGATCCGGCAGAACTCCAGCATAAACGCACCGCGCAGGCGTTTTCCGCCGCCCAGCGCGCTGTAACGCATGGCCTCCATCACTTGATCCTGCCGCAGGCCATCCAGCGGCAGCAGCCGGTCGAGACCGGCCTCTACCATGCCCGCATATTCCGCGAGCCGTTCTTTATGCTTCATCCAGCGCCCCCGCATCAAACACCTGCTCCGTCACGGTACCTTCCTGATCCTTCATCAGAATGGTTACGCGGCGTTCCGCCTGTTCCAGCGCCGAGTTGCAGCGGCGCACCAGAGCCGCGCCTTCTTCGTAAAGTTCCAGCGACTGATCAAGCGGCGCATCACCCTTTTCCAGCAGCGCCACGATCTCTTCCAGGCGTGCGAGAGCCTGTTCAAACGTCATCTTTTTTTCTTCCATTGTCTGCTCCTATCCGTACTTCGTCAACACGACAGCTTGCGCTGCCGTCCATCAGACGCAGTTCTATCTTTCCACCGCTTTGCAACTGGGAAACGCTTTTCACAATCGCGCCCCGGTCATCCGTTGTCATGGCATACCCGCGCGCAAGCACCTTCATGGGGCTGAGCGCATCCAAAACGCCTGCACCGCGTGCAAGGCGCTCCCGTCTTGCCGTCATGCCGCGCTGTACGGCATCCTGAAGGCGCTGGGCACAATGCTCCAGCGCCATCGCGCGATCTTCGATATAGTTCATCGGGCTGGTCAGCACCCGTTTGGAAGCCAGCGCTGCCACACGCTGCCGGTCCAGCACAATGCGGTGACGTTCCAGCTGCAAAATGCGTGCTCCCGTCATGCGCAGCTGTGCCGCCAGTTCCGTGCGGTCCGGGACGGCAAGTTCCGCCGCGTTTGACGGCGTTGCCGCGCGCAGATCCGCCACAAAGTCCGCAATCGTAAAGTCCGGCTCGTGTCCCACGGCGGAAATCACCGGGATGCGCGAGGCAAAAATCGCACGGGCGACCCGCTCGTCATTGAATGCCCAGAGATCCTCGATAGAGCCGCCGCCGCGGCCCGTGATAATCAAGTCGGCCAACCGGTGCTCATTGATAAACGCAAGGCCTTCGCAGATTTCCGCCGGGGCCTCCGGTCCCTGTACGCGAACCGGATAAATCCGCACGCGCGCAATGGGCCACCGGGCGCGCAGGATGCGCAGCATATCGCGCACCGCCGCGCCTGTCGGCGATGTGACCAGCGCAATCCGCATCGGACAGCGCGGGATCGGTTTTTTACAGGCCGGGTCAAAAAGCCCCTCGGCTCCCAATTTCTCTTTCAGCTGTTCAAAGGCTACATACAGCGCGCCAACGCCGTCCGGAATCAGCTCGTCGATATAGAGCTGATACTGTCCATCGCGCGGAAAAACGTCCACCCGGCCATGTGCAATGACCTTCATGCCATTGTCCGGCCGGAATTTCAGCTTCGACGCACTTGAACGGAACATCACGGCGCGCAAAACGCCGCCTTCATCCTTCATCGTCATGTAGGCGTGTCCGGACGAATGCAGCTTGAAGTTGGAAAGCTCTCCGCGCACATAGACCGAGGAGAGGATATCGTCCGTGGAGATCAACGCACGCAGATGCTGGTTGATATCCGATACGGACAGGATCATACGAGTGTCCATTCCGGTAATTTTCCTTCCAGTTTTATCGTGGCCAGCACGGCAATCCCCATGGCGTTATCCGTGGAGAGTTCCGGACGTGCAAACGCCGCGTCAAAGCGCTCCGCCATGCAGCGCCGGATGCGTTCATTGGAGGCAACGCCTCCGGAGCACAGTACCGGTACGCCCGGATAGCGCAAAAGCGCCTGTTTCGTTGCGCGCTCGATGGCGGAGAGAATGGTATTCAAAACAAAATTGGCAATCTCATGGTCCGGGCGGCCGGCGGTATGCATATCCCGCACACGGTTTTCCATGCCGGAGAGCGAAAAGCGGCTGTCCGTACAACGTACCGGATAGGCATTGCTGCCGGGCTCGGCCGCGGCAATTGCCGCCAGCGCCTTTCCTGCCGGGAAGCCAAGGCCCATCAGCACGCCCGCGCGGTCGATCAGCTGGCCGGCTGAAATATCCGTTGTGCCGCCGATGATTTCTTCCCGCACAATCAGCTCGCGGTCCGGCTGTACAAACAATAGTTCCGTTGTACCGCCGGATAAATGCCACGCCAAAAACGGCGCGCGCAGCAGCTCCGGACGTCCGGCCGAATAGACCGCCGCGGCAATATGCCCCTGCTGATGAGAAAACGCATAAAACGGCGCATGATGCGCCGACGCCATTTCACGTGCCGAACCCTCGCCAACCAGAAAGCACGGCATATAAGAGCCTTCCACTGCGCGCGGCGATACCGACGCGGCATATACTTCCGGCTTTCCGTATTCCGGGCGGCCCGTGAGCTCCCCTACAATCTCCGGCAGCGCCTTTACGTGCGCGAATACGGCGTCGCTCTGGCGCAGGCCGAGTTTCCCCGCTTCAACCGGCAAAAGCCGCGACACATTTGCGCCGCGGCCTGTCGACGCATCCAGAAAAGCGGCCGACGTTGTATAATTCGATGTGTCAAATGCCAGGATGCCCGTCATGACTCACTGACTTCCTTCCGCACAAACGTACCCAGGATGCCATTGATGAACGAAGCGGCCTCCGGCGTGTCATAGCGTTTGGCAAGCTCCACGGCCTCATTGATGGAAACCGAATTCGGGACATCCGGCAGATACAGGATTTCAAACATGGACAGGCGCATAATACACGTGACAATTCTGGAAATCCGTCCGAACTTCCAGCCCACGCTGTATCGCTCGATATAAGTATCCAGCTCTGCGAGATGCTGGCTCACGCCCGTCGTCAGGCGGCGGATATACGCTGCATCGCGCTCGTCCGGAAGCTGTTGATAGAGCTTGTCCTCCCCGGCAAAACCGGAAAAGCAGTCCGGATTCAGGCGTTTGCTCAAAAGCGGGCCGCAGGGCTCGCCCGTGAAATCCATTTCAAAGATCATGTGCAGCGCAAGTTCTCTTGCAGTTTTTCGGCTCATACTGGTCGTTCGGGCTTATTCGCCCTTTTTCTCCTTATCAAAGCTGACACCGGATACCGTGACATTGATATTGCGCACCGTAAGGCCGGTCATGGATTCAACAGCCATTTTAACCTTCTGCTGTACTTTCAGGGCAGTCTGCGGGATCTTGATGCCATAAGTCATCTGTACGCAAAGTTCGATCGCAACGGTTTTTTCCTCGAGCGTCACACGCACGCCGCGGCCCATACCCTTTTTGCCCCAGCGCTCGGCAAAATCAAGCGCTGACGCAGGCGTCACCGCGACGCCTTCGACCTCGTTTGCCGCGATGGTCACAATGGACGCAACAACGTCCTCGGAGATCTTGACGTTTCCCGTTCCTAAGGTCTTTTCTTCTTCTTTCATACGAAGTTCTCCTTTTCGCCGGATAATATCTCACGTCATGCCGGTTCCGGCATGACGGCTGCTGGGCTTACTTCTTCTCAGCAGTATACCACATTCAGCGGTTATTTTCCATCTTTTTTTCACAAAAACATTCATTTACTGCTTCAGGACCACATTTTCCTCTCCCATCAGCCGCCGCATCTCGGAAAGGAACAGGCCGTCATCCGAGACCGCGCGGTCAAGGCGGGATTTTTCTTTTGTCCGGTCGTCATAAAGCACCACCGGCATGCTCCCGATAAAAATATTGGCCAGTGCCCGCGCACGGGAAAGTTTTTCCTCATTTTCGTCGTTCACGCGGATAAAAAGCTTTGCCTGTGAGGATTTTGGCAGATTTCCCTGCGTTTCCGGAGCCGATGCGTTCCGTGCATCCCGGTATTCGCCGCTCCGGCGGTTCTGAAACCGGCCTCCCGGAAATCCCTGTGCCGAGAGAGGCGCAATTTCCTCGCATTTCAGCTTTGGCGCTTCCTCTTCCCGTGCCGTGATCTGAGCGCGCACCATGACGATTTCCCCCTCCCGGATCACCGCGGACGCACTGGAGAGCATCCTGGAGAAAATCATCATTTCCACACTGCCCGTCAGATCCTCCAGCACCGTATAGGCCATCATGGAATTCGACTTTGTGGTTTTCAGGCGCACAGGCCCCAGAATTCCGGCAACCATAATAAAATCGCCGTCTGCGTATCCGCCGTCCTCTGCACCGAGCCGCGCAAGCGGCACCGCGCCAATCGCACGAAGTTCCTCCGTCCGGCTCTCAAGCGGATGTCCGCTCATATAAAGGCCGGTCACTTCCTTTTCCATGGCAAGCAGACGGCCGCGTTCAAACTCCGGGGTATTCGGCAATTCCGTTTCCTCTGCGGCGGCGGACTCTCCCGCCATCATGCCGAACATATCAAGCTGGCCTTCCAGATTGGAACGGTTAGTCTGTGCAATGCCGGACAGTACCCGGTCACATACCGCCATCAGCTGGGAACGGCGCACGCCGAGGCTGTCAAACGCACCCGCCAAAATCAGGCTTTCCAGCGCGCGGCGGTTCAGATCCACACCGTACATCCGCTCGCAGAAATTTTTAAAGCTGAGGAAACGTCCCCCGCTGTCACGTTCCGCAATCAGTTTCTCGATAAACGCGCGGCCCACATTTTTCACTGCCACCAGGCCGAATCGGATGCTCTCGCCCGCCACTGTGAAGTCGCCGCGCGACTCATTGACGTCCGGCGGCAGTACACGGATGCCCATAGCGCGGCATTCCGTGATATAGCCGACCATTTTTTCCGTAAAGCCCAACACGGAGGTTAAAAGCGCCGCCATATACTCGCGCGGATAATGACATTTCAGATAAGCCGTCTGATAGGAAATCAACGCATAGGCAACCGCGTGTCCCTTTGGGAACGCATAGCGCGCAAACTCCTGCATTTCCTCAAAAATAGACTCCGCCGCCTCGCGTTTCACGCCGTGTGCCATCGCGCCCTTCACAAAGGCGGCGTGTTCACGCTCCAGCACATCATATTTCTTCTTACTCATCGCACGGCGTACAATATCCGCACGTCCGAGCGAATAGCCGGCCAGTTTCCGGCAGATGGACATGACCTGCTCCTGATAGACAATGCAGCCGTTGGTTGGCCGCAGGATTTCCTCCAGCTGCGGATCCTTATAGGTGATCCTGGACGGATCATTCCGGCACTCGATAAAGCGCGGGATGGAATCCATCGGGCCGGGCCGGTACAGTGCCACCGCCGCTGTGATATCTTCGATGGAACGCGGCTTCATCTGCATCATCAGATTGGTCATTCCGGCGCTTTCGATCTGGAAAATGCCGGACGTTTTACCCTGCGCCAGCATTTCATAGGTTGCCGGATCGTCGTCCGACACCTTATGGATATCAAAGCCCGGCACGCGTTCGCGAACCAGACGCTGTGCGTCATCCACAACCGTAACGTTGCGCAGGCCGAGGAAGTCCATCTTGAGAAGGCCCAGTTCCTCCAGTGTGACCATGCCGAATTGCGTCACAACCGTATCATCACTTCGGGAGAGCGGCACATATTCGTATACCGGGCGGTCCGTAATGACCACGCCCGCGGCATGGGTGGACGCATGACGCGGCATACCCTCTATGCGGCGCGCCGTATCAATCACGCGGCGCGTGGTCTCGTCGTTTTCATAACGTTCCCGCAGCTGCGGCGAGGTTTCCAGCGCACGTTCGATCGTCATATGCAGTTCCGTGGGGACCAGCTTGGCTATGGCATCCGTCTCCGCATAGGAAACGTTCAAAACGCGGCCGACATCGCGCACAGCCTGACGCGCGGCCATGGTGCCAAATGTCACGATCTGCGCCACATGATCGTCACCATACTTATGTTTGACGTAATCGATGATTTCCTGGCGGCGGATATAACAGAAATCCATGTCGATATCCGGCATACTGACGCGCTCCGGGTTCAGGAAGCGGTCAAAGAAGAGGTCAAAGCGCATGGGGTCGATATCCGTGATATGCAGGCAATAACTGACGATGCTGTTTGCCGAAGATCCACGGCCGCCGCCGACCGGAATCTGATTGTTTTTTGCGTACAGAATAAAGTCCTGCACGATCAGGAAGTAGTCGCAGAAGCCCATGCGATGGATAATACCGATTTCATACTCCAGCCGTTCGCGGTACTGCTCCGCGCGGTCGCCATAGCGTTCCATCAGGCCCGCATTGCACTTATCGCGCAGAATTTCGTAATGGTCGCGCGAATCTTCCGTCTTATACTCCGGCAAATGATACACGCCGAACTCAAATTCCACATTGCAGCGCTCGGCAATCTTCACCGTGTTGGCAAGCGCCTCCGGATAATCCGGGAAAAGCTCCGCCATTTCGTCGGCTGTTTTTAAGTAAAGCTCCTGTGAGTCGTAGCGCAGACGGTCTGTCTCATCCACAGTGTGCCCTGTCTGAATGCACATCATTACGTCCTGCACATAGGCGTCCTCGCGGCGCAGGTAGTGCACGTCGTTTGACACAACCAGTTCGATGCCCGTCTCGCGCGCGATGCGCTGAAGCCCCGCATTGACCTCCAGCTGCTCCTGCATCCCGTGATTCTGCAGTTCCAGGAAATAATTGCCCTTGCCGAAGATGCGCTGATATTCCAGTGCCAGATCCCGCGCCGCCTCATAATTCCGTTCCAGAATCAGGCGCGGCACGGCGCCCGCCACACACGCCGAACAGGCAATGATCCCCTCATGATGCGCTTCCAGAAGGTCCATATCGACGCGCGGACGATTATAAAAGCCCTCCACATATGCCATGGAGACCAGATAACAGAGATTGCGGTAGCCGGTCTGGTTTTCCGCCAGCAGCACCAGATGCATGGGGCGTGTATCCAGCTCCGGATCGCGGTCAAAACGCGTGCGCGGCGCCACATAGACCTCGCAGCCGATGATCGGCTTAATGCCGGCTGCCTTTGCGGCGCGGTAAAAGTCGATCACGCCATACATCACGCCGTGATCCGTAATGGCAACAGCCGTCTGGCCGGCCTCCTTCACGCGCGCCATGATATCTCGGATCCGGCAGGCGCCATCCAGCAGGCTATACTCCGTATGCAGATGTAAATGCACGAAATCCGGCACTTTTCTCACCTCACAGGCCTTCCCGTTCCTCGGCAAGCGCCACCAGTTTTTTCAGTCTGTAACTCAAAGTCGCCCGGCTGACGGGCGGGTCCAAAGACGCTGCCAGGACAGAGAGCGACGACTCCGGGTTTGCCATGCGGATATGCGCCGCTTCCTGCACGGCGCGCGGCTGTAATTGCAGGCGTCCGTCCTCCTGCAGCATCCGGATTGCGCGAAGCTGCGCCGCAGCGGCGTCCACGGTTTTGGATATATTCGCCGTTTCGCAGTTCACGTGACGGTTGATCTGGTTGCGCACGTCCTTCACAACTTTTGCCTGCATAACGGCCAGCGCGCAGACCGGCGCGCCCGTCTGGATCAAAAAATCCTCAATTGCCTCGCTCGACTTAAAGTAAAGCACATATTTGGACTGCCGCCGCGTGACTTTCGGCTGAAATTCCGCATCCATCAGAAACGCCGTCATTTCCGTCGAAAACACGTAATGCGGCGTGACAAATTCCAGATGGTACCGCGACTCCGGGGACGCCACGCTGCCGCCCGACAAAAATGCTCCGCGCAAAAAGGCAGCCTTACAGCAGTCCTCCTCTAAAATCGCACGGTTCATCCGGACGCCTGAGGCGTTCGGATCCAGGCCGAACGCATTGAAAACCCGGTGCAGCTGTGCTTTTTTGGTTAATTCAAAGACGTATCTTCCCTCGCGCGCACCGCGCCGGGGGCTTATCTGTAAGTCAAACGCGCGCGCAAACAAAAGCTGCACCCGTTCGGCGATATTTTCATTTCCCGTAATAATTCGTATCCCGTTTTGCCGGAATAAATTCGCAAACAATAAAATTCCGTAGCATTCGCCAAGCGCATCACAGTCCCGTTCCACCGGAACTGCGCAGAGTTCCCGCTTGACCTCCTGCGAAAAAGACATAGTTCACCACATTTCTATTTCACACACAAGTTCCACGCCGAACGTGCGGAACACCTGCTTTTGTACATGGTCGATCACGCGGTGCACATCCTCGCTCGTGGCGCCGCCCCGGTTAATCACAAATCCCGCGTGTTTTTCCGAAACGCACGCGCCGCCGACCGTAAATCCCTTCAATCCGCAGTCCTCAATCAATTTTCCGGCAAAATATCCCGCCGGGCGCTTGAATGTGCTGCCGGCCGAAGGGTATTCCAGCGGCTGACGTTCACGCCGGCGCGTCATCAGATCGTCCATACGCGCACGAATCGCGGCAGGATCGTCCTGCGTCAGCGTAAGTTCGGCGCTGAGAATCGTCAGATCCCGGCGCTCCCGGAACAGGCTGTGCCGGTAGTCAAAAGCCAGCGCCTCCGCCGGCAGCTGCGTCACGGCGCCCGTTCGGTCGCAGACCGTGACATTCGTCACCACCTGCGAAAGTTCGCCGCCATAGGCACCCGCATTCATCGAAATGCCGCCGCCCAGCGTACCGGGAATTCCGTGCAGAAATTCCAGGCCTGCCAGCCCCTGCGTCTGTGCAAATACCGCCGCGGATGCTTTGGCGCAGCCGGAGCCTACCGAAATCGTGTTTTCACCGGTGCGCTCCGCGCCGCCGCATCCGACCTTTAAAACAACGCCGGAAACGCCCTGATCCGGGATCAGCAGGTTGGTGCCGCCCCCCAGAATATGCACAGGTACGCCGCAGCGATTCAAAATGGCAAGCAGCGGAGGAATATCGGAGGCCGTTTGCGGCAGCAAAAGCAATTCCGCCGGTCCCCCAATCTTAAACGAGGTATACCTTGCAAGAGGTTCGTGTTCTTTCACCACCGTTTCCGGCAGCTTTTGTGTGATTTCCCTGATCAGTTCCTGCAAAGTCAGACCTCCCGTTTCAGTGATCGGAAACGGCCCGGCGCGTGATCCCGCCGCAGCCAAACTATCCTGCTTCTATTATAGCTTATCTTTCCCATAAAATGAAGCGGTTAAAGTAAAAATCTCCTTCCTCATTTCATAGAAAAAAGGTACGGGATCCCCGTACCTTCTCATACAATTCTATAAACAACGCCTGACCTTCCAAGTCTGTCAATTGCCAAAATCGTCGTTTAATCTGTTCAAAAGCTCGTGCGCCGCATTGAAGCCCATCTTCCGGTCACGGTTATTCATGGCCGCAACCTCCAGAATCACCGCCAGATTCCGTCCCGGACGGACCGGGATCGTCACCAGGGGCACATGGATATCCAGAATGTTGATTTCCTGCGCTTCCACGCCCAGACGGTCGTAGCTGTGGCCCTCTTCCCACGGTTCCAGCTTGATAACCAAATCCACACGTTCCGTCATCTTGACGGAGCCCATACCGAAAATACGGCGGACGTCTATCACGCCGATGCCGCGCAGTTCGACAAAATGACGGATCACTTCCGGTGCGCTGCCAACCAGCGTGCGATTGGAGACACGCCGGATTTCCACCGCGTCGTCCGCTATCAGGCGGTGGCCGCGCTTGACAAGTTCGATGGCGGTTTCACTTTTACCGATGCCGGAATCGCCCAGAATGAGGATACCTTCGCCGTACACCTCAACCAGCACGCCGTGACGCGTGATCTGCGGCGCAAGCCAGACCTTCAGCGTGGAGAGCATATCGCTCATGAGTGTGCTCGTCCACTCGCGCGAGCGGAGCAGCGGCACCTTATGGAGCTTTGCCATCTCCAGACACTCCGGAACCGGCTCCAGATTGCGGCTGATGATCAGGGCAGGCAGCTGATAGGAAAAAAGCTTGTCCAGAATTTCCGCACGCTCCTCCGGCTCCATACGTTCCAGATAGGAAATCTCTTCATTTCCGAAAATCTGCAGATGGTTTGGGTCAAAATAATCAAAAAATCCCGTCAGCTGAAGCCCGGGACGGTTGATGTCATCCGATTCGACCATAATATGCTCCATTCCCTCCGGGGCATTGAGCACTTCCAGGTCAAATTCGTGTATCACGTCCGAAAGTGGAACGCTTGGTTTTTTATATCCGTTAAAATCCATAAAATCCTCCATAATAAGTTAACCCTATTATGGCACAACTTACAGAGGATGTCAACGGAAAAAACAGCCTTCGCGCAAAACTTTCAGATGTTCTCCTCCGTGCAGCCGGCGGCCTGACGCCTTTCCTGGAAGAAAGCGGCAAGCAGCTGCGCGCACTCCTGCTCCCGTATGCCGCCATACAGCTTCGGGTGATGGCCGAAGCCCTCTTCAAAGAGGTTTAAAACGCCGCCGCACGCCCCGGCAAGCCGGTCGCGTGCGCCATATACCACAACAGGGATACGCGCATTCACAATTGCACCGGTACACATGGCGCAGGGCTCCAGCGTGACATATAACGTACATTCCGAAAGCCGCCAGCCGCCCACGGCGCGGCACGCCTCCTGTATCGCCAGAATTTCCGCGTGGGCCGTTGCGTCACAGCCGCCTTCGCGGCGGTTGCGTCCGCGTCCGATCACCGTACCGTCCCGCACGATGACACAACCGACGGGGACTTCACCGTCGGCAAGCGCTTCCCGCGCCAATTCAATTGCAAGTCCCATATAGTTGTCTTTTTCCATTCAGCACCGACCAGATAAAATTTGAAACGCGCTCTGCGCGAGTATCACTTCACTGTTTTCACAAAGCCCGCCGTCTTCCGCGATTACGGAGGCATATTCCCGCAGCAGTTCTGCTGCACGGCGGCAATCTGTTGTCAGATAAAACCGGCCGTCTGCGCGGCGCAGGCTTGCCCCGGCCTTTGGGAATAAGCGTTCCGCTTCACAGGCGGCATCCATCAGATCGTCCGCCGTGTCAAATCCGAAGTATGTATCATGCCTTTCCCCGGCGCACACAAACACCACGGCCTTTCCGCCGGCCGTATAGGCCGTCATTTCGGGCGTTTCCCCGGCCGGAATACCCTCGCTGGCAAGCGCTTCGCGGGCGCGCCGCCGCAGTTCGTTTTTATCCTGCAATTCCGACACATTTAATACCAGCAAAACGCTGTCGGGACCAGTTTTCTGTACCTTCATCCGATCATCACCTCGTATGGAGATTATACATCGGTGCGAAACGGTTTTAAAGTTTGAATTTCTGGGGCAAGCGGCAAGAATTTCAAGTAAAAAGAGAGCCGGTGTGTGAAAAACACCGACTTTCCTCTTAATCTCCCGAAAGATCGTACTGATCGACCAGAACAATCTCTACATCAAAGGTTTCACCCTTCCGGTAAATGGTGAGCGTAATGGTATCGCCGACCTTCAGGCGGTTTTTAATGGTATTGATCTGCGCCACGGCAATCACCTCTGTGCCGTTGCAGTGCGTAATGATATCGCCCACTTCCACCAGGCCGTAAGCGCCGCTCAGCGGGTCAATGCTGGCCACCAGGACGCCGGCAGGCGAGCCGCCGTAGTCATCCTCCGCCGCCATCACGGAACTTGCCATGATACCGATTGCCGGATAGCCGCGCACATAGCCATAGGTAAACAGATCCGAAACGATCGTTTCCAGTTCGCTGGTGGGGATAGCAAAGCACAAACCCTCATACATGGTCGAGCTCATCTTCACAGTATTGATGCCGATGACCTGACCGTATTTATTGAGAAGCGGGCCGCCGGAATTGCCCGGATTGATAGCCGCGTCCGTTTGCAGCAGGCGCATGGTGCGTCCGGCGGCATCCACGGTAATCACGCGGTCCAGCGCGGAAATAATGCCGGCCGTCGTCGTGCCCTGCAGATCCACGGATGCCGGGCAGCCGATCGCCACGGAGATTTCACCGACACGCAGCTGCGTGGAATCTCCGAATTCCGCGGGCGTCAGGCCGTGCGCGTCAATTTTCAGAACAGCAATGTCTGCATCATCATCAGAGGCAACGACCTCTGCTTCGTATTCCGTGCCGTCATACAGGAGTACCGTAATGCTGTATGGATCCGAAACCACGTGTTCGTTGGTGATGATAAAACCATCCTCCGTGAAAATCGTGCCGGAGCCGATGGTGTAGCCCTCCTGGGGATTTTCGCTGACATATTTGATCACGCCGACAACCGAAGGCTGTGCAAGCTCCGCAATCGAGGGGATATCCAGCTCTTCCCGATAGTTTTCCCCCTCATCCTCCACGGAGACAATGTTCAGAAGCGGCGCACCTTCAACCGGAACAAACGGTTTCTGTGCGCTGCCGCCCGGTGCGCTGCTGCTGTCCTGGTTTTCTTCCCCGTCCGGCAGGTTATCCGGCGGCGTATCGTCCGGCGGAAGCGTATCGCCGCCGTCCGGAATCGAGCCTTCCGACGGTACATCATGCGGCCCGGCAAACGGGTCGCGCAGCAGCTGCTCCAGATCCGCCATTGCCCCGGTATAAATCGCGCAGAACATCATGCCGCCGCCCAGCGCCAATGCAAATACAAAAGCCAGGATCAGCAGGCAGACATTTCTGCCCGTATGTTTTTTCTTCGTCCGATAGGCACCATCCGGCGCATTTGCCGGGATTCCCGGGCTGCGGAGCGGGTCTGTATAGGAGGAATATCCGGGTTGTCTGTATGGCGCGGTGTATGCCGCGGGGGCAGTTCCAGTGCGCAGCCATGGCGGCTGCGGTGCAGCGGGAGGCTGCGGAGCTGCAGAGGGCTGTGCCTCACCGTTTGGACAGTCCGAAACAGCCGCCGGTGCAGAAAGCGGAGCGGCGTCAGGGTTCTCTGCTATGCTTCCGGACCATTCCTGGGAATGTGTGTTGTTTTCGTCCTGACCGGCAGATGGAATCGGGGTGTCCTGCTCCGGCAGCGGCTGTGCAGCCGGTTTCTCTTCGGGCGTCCTGTTATCTTGATCACGAAAGTCCATAAATTTTCCCCCAAATCAGGAATGTCTTCCCGTTTGTCCAGGCTGTTTTTCCGGCGCAGTCGGCAGCGTAAAGGTGAAGGTCGTCACGCCGTCACGGCTGGTCGCATGGATTTCCTCGCCGTGCATATTCAGGATGGATTTGACAATAAAAAGGCCCAGTCCTGTGCTGTTGGAATCCACGCCACGTGACTTGTCCGTCTTATAGAATCTGTCAAAAATATACGGCAGCATATCCGCCGGGATCTCCTTACCGGAGTTTGCGATGGTGATGCGCGTTTTGGTGTTCTCATGGATCGCGGAAACACGCAGCACGCCGTTTTCCGCGCCATATTTGCAGGCGTTGTCAAGCAGGTTGTACACCACCTGTGTGATGTTGTCCTGGTCCGCCGTGACATTCATGACGTCCTGCTCAAAAAAGACGTCCACTGTCATATTTTTTTCTTCAATCCGGCCCTCGAACTCCAGGATATTCAGGCGGATCATCTCACTGATATCAAAAATTGTGGGGTGCAGCTGGATCTGGCCGGATGAGAGGCGGCTGGCCTCCAGCATACGCACAACCAGGCGCGACAGGCGGCGCGTATCGTGCGAAATAATGGTCAGGTATTCCCGTTCTCGCTCCGGCGGAATGGTGCCGTCCAGAATGCCGTCCGCAAAGCCGGCAATTGTGGTCATCGGCGTTTTCAGCTCATGCGAAACGTTGGCAATGAACGATGAACGCAGTTCCTCCAGCTTGTTGAGCGAAGCAGACATCTGATTCAGACTGTGCGCCAATTCGCCGATCTCGTCGGTTCTGTCCTCCGGCAGGCGGACGGAAAAGTCGCCCAGCGCGTATGCGCGCGTAGCTTTTGTCATCATGCGCAGCGGTTTCGCCATATTTCGCGCCATGATGTAGGAAATCACCATGCCCACCATCAAAACAACCATGCCGATAATAAAGAAAATGCGCTGGTAATACTCAAACATATCCCGGGCAGAACCCGGAGAAGCGGAGACAAACACCGCACCCAGCAGTGTGCCGTCCGCCTTGATCACGCTGCGTCCGCTCGTATAGTTCACCGTGCTCAGCACACCGCCCAGCGTACCTACTTCCGCGTATACGCCATTTTTCTTCACGCGGCTCATGATATCGTCCGAAAGTTGAAGCGTGAACCCTTCTGAATAGCCTTCTGTATTGGCATAGTATAAAAGCAGGCCGTTTGCATCGCAGATCATCACCTGTTCGTCATTTTCACAGACGATTGCGGACACACCCGCCAAAAACATGGAACGAAGGATCGCATTGTCCCTGCGTTCAAAGAAAAGTTCCGCCAGATTGGAAACATTCTCGGAGTCCTGGTCCAGCATATCCTGCAGCTGTCCCAGTGTATACGTATAGGTCTGGACAATATAGCACACGCCGAACAGGCTGAAGCAGATCAGCAGGAGCAGCAGCGTCATCGTCAAATAGCGCCAAAACAGGCTTTTCATACCAAATCCCCTGTTTTAAGAATTTTTCCTCAGTTCAAACTTGTATCCAACACCCCAGACCGTTGCAAGATCCCATTCATCGCTGACATTTTCCAGCTTTTCACGCAGGCGTTTCACGTGTACGTCAATGGTTCTGGTGTCGCCGAAGTAGTCAAAGCCCCACACCTCGTCCAAAAGCTGCGAGCGCGTGAAAACGCGGTTCGGATTGGATGCCAGGAAGTAGAGCAGCTCGATTTCCTTGGGCGGCGTATCCACTTTTTTTCCGGCGACCGTCAGGTCATAGGCCTCCATATCGATAATGAGTCCGTCAAACACCAGACGCTTGGAGGAAACGGTTTCAGGCGCATAGCGGCGCATCACCGCGTGTACGCGCGCAATGACTTCCTTCATTTCCAGGGGCTTTACGATGTAGTCGTCCGCGCCCATTTCCAGTCCGGAAATCTTATCGGACGTTTCTCCCTTTGCCGTGAGCATGATAATCGGCGTCGTGGACTCGCGGCGGATCTCATGGCAGACCTGCCAGCCGTCCATCACGGGCAGCATGATGTCCAGCAGGACAATATCCGGCTCCACGCGCTTGAACTCGCGCAGACCGTTTCCGCCGTCTGCCGCGCCATAGACCTCAAATCCGTCTTTTTCCAGATAAAGCCGCATCAATTCGCGGATATTTGCGTCGTCTTCTATGATCAATGCTTTTTTTGCCATAGGAATATATGCCTCCATTCTTTTGTAGCTTCCTGTTTCATTATATTGCATCGGCTGCGGTTTAGGATGAATTTTCTGTAAACATTAAACCGCACGAAAAGTATCTTTTCTCCTGACTTTTTGCCGGGTCGCGGCAAGCAATTTCAATTTATATGCATCGTTTTTGGCACCCGGCAGCAGGCGGAGCACGGCGGCAAGATTGGGCGCCATCATGAAAACGCAGAGGATGTCGGAGAGCGTCCAGGCAAGTTCCATGGACGTCATTCCCCCGGCAAAGGCAGCGGCAATCCAGGCCAGGGAAAAAATCCGCACAGTGCGTCCGCCAAACAGGAAACGGTATGCCTGCTCCGCGATATAATACCAGCCGACGATCGTGGAAAAGCCGAGTATGGTAATGCTGACCGGCAGCACATACCGGCCGACAATCGGTACCAGCGCAAAGGCGCGGTCCGCAAGCGCAAGTGCATTGCCAAAGCCGTATCCGCCGTGCAGCGCCGCCGCAACAAATGTCACGCCGGTCAGTGCGGCCAGCACCATCGTATCCCACACCGTCGAACTGGCGCAGCCGATTGCCTGTTCCGCCGCGACGCCGCGTTCTGAGGCAGCGGCGCTGATGCCGGCTGTTCCCATTCCGGCCTCGCTCGAAAAAAGTCCCCGCGCAACGCCCCAGCGTGCGGCGCGTCCGACGCCGTAGCCCGTCAATCCCGAAACCGCGCATACCGGGCTGAACGCCTCCTTGAGAATCAGTGTCAGCGCCGGGAACACTTCCTTCCGGCAGATACAAAGTGCCGCCAGGCAAATGCCGATATAACACACCAAAATAACCGGCACTGCGCCGGCGCAAAACTCGAATATCCGTCTTGCTCCCCCCAGAATCACAACCGCGGCAGGGATGGTGATCAGTGCGGCCAACAGCGGCTGCGGAAGGCGTCCCGCCTTTCCCAGCACCTCGCAGACCGAATTTGCCGGGATCAGCGCCCCCATTGCAATGCCGCACAGGCAGACCGCCGCTGCATACAGCAGCGCGCTCCCTTTGCGGCCGGTTGTGCGCATGACATACATGGGGCCTCCGTGCGCGGCGCCGCCTTTGTCCTGTATCCGGTATTTCAGCGAAAAAAGGCACTCCGCATACTGCACGCCGACGCCTGTCAATCCCGCAAGCCAGCACCAGAACACGGCCCCTGCCCCGCCAAACGATATAGCCAGGGCAACGCCCACAATGTTTCCGACGCCCAACACCGCCGCCAGGCTGAGGCTGAGGCTTTTATAAACGCCGCTGCCGCCTGCAAACGCCGTGCGGACACCAAACGGAATATATCTCTGTGGAAAGCCGGATTTCCACGATATGTAAATAAAAAGCAGAAACAGGGCGAAAATCACAGGAGCGCTCCATATGGCATCAGAAACGCTCGTCAACACAGAAAGAATGTTCATCGGGGGCCTCCAAAATTTAAATGCGGCGTATTTTGCATACCGTTTTATCTATCACGCCAAAATATCCTATGCCGGCGGCGCATTTGTTATGCGCGAAGGCAAAATTATCACAAATTTTCATATAATACTTGCCAAATAGCTTGTTTTGTCGTATACTGATGTCAGCTGTGAGCAATTTATATATTGATGGAGGTTTTTATATGATCACTGCCGGCGATTTTCGCAACGGTGTTACCTTTGAAATGGATGGCCAGGTCTGCCAGGTCGTCGAATTCCAGCACGTAAAACCCGGTAAGGGCGCAGCTTTCGTCCGTACCAAAATCAAGAACGTCATTACCGGCGCTGTGACGGAGCGTACGTTCAGCCCGACCGACAAATTTGAAAACGCTTATGTTGAGCGCCGCGAAATGCAGTATCTCTATGCAGACGGCGATCTCTACTACTTCATGGATATGGAATCCTTCGAGCAGATCCCGATCGACAGCCACGTTCTCGGCGACAGCCTGAAGTTCGTCAAGGAAGAAATGATGGTTAAGATCCTGTCCTACAAGGGCAACGTCTTTGCTGTTGAGCCGCCCACGTTCGTGGAGCTGGAGATCACGGCAACCGAGCCCGGCGTCCGCGGCGATACCGCCACGAACACCATGAAGCCCGCTACGCTGGAGACCGGCGCAGAAATCAAGGTTCCGCTCTTCATCAATGTAGGCGACAAGATTAAGATCGACACCCGCGTTGGCGAGTATCTGAGCCGCGCATAACCTGCGGCAGGAGGAAACTATGACTTCACAGGAAAAGGTAGCTTATCTGAAGGGCCTGATGGCAGGTCTTGAACTGGATCCCGAAAAGAAAGAAACCAAAGTTTTAAACGCCATTGCCGACGTGCTTGACGATATCGTCCATGATATGCTCGACATTGAGGATGACATCATTGATCTCGGCGATCAGGTCGATGGCATCGACGAAGACCTCACCTCCCTCGAAGACGACTTCTATGATGATGAAGAGGACGACGAGGATGAAGATGAGGATGAGGACGACGACGATTTCTTTGAAATCAAGTGCCCGGGCTGCGGCGAAGAGCTGTATATCGACGGCGACATTCTGGAGGAAGGTTCTCTGGAGTGCCCGAAGTGCGGCCGTGTGATGGAATTCCATCCTGTCTGCGACTGTGGCTGCGACCACTGCGACGACGACTGCTGTGAGGATGGCTGCTGCGACGGCGAGGACGAAGACGATGATTAAGCGCAAGGGCGAAATGCAGATCCGCACCGTGGAAGGTGTGCGCGGCGGAAACGGCAGTGTGCAGTTTCTGGATCTGCTGACGCCGGAAGAATCCCTTGGGAAGCTGCGTGTTGCGGCGGAAACGACCCTGGAAAAAGGTTGTTCCATCGGCCGCCACCCGCACGGTCCGGATGCGGAGCTTTACATCATCACACAGGGCAAAGCCGTTGTGGATGATAACGGCGAAGTGTCGACTGTCACAGCCGGCGATATCATTTATACCGGTGGCGGCGCCTTCCATGCAATCGCAAACGAAGAGGACGAACCCGTCAAGCTGTTTGCGCTGGTTATCAACTGAAAAAACGCACAAAAACGCCTGTCAGAAAACTGACAGGCGTTTCTTTTTTCTACGCTGCAGCCCATGGGCTGCACTCTTTTTACAGTGCTTTGGTCAGGAACAATTCCAGCGGCTGTTCATAGCCCGGAACATCCACAACGAAGCCTCCGGCGTCATGATAGCCCAGCTTCCGGTAAAAGTGCTGGGCGTCCTCATCCGCCTGCGTGGAGATGATCACCATGCCGTGACCGGCCACGCGCATTTCGTCTTCCCAGCGGGCCATGGCCATCCGGCCATATCCGCGGCCGCGGCAGCTCTCTTCAATGAAAATCAGCGTCAAAAACGGAACGCTGTCCCAAAAGAGATTATACCGCAGTACGCCGATCGGAGTTTCTCCGTCTGACAGAATATAATACCGGTGCTCGCGCAGTTTCCAGGCAAGCTCGGCGTCCGAAATGTGGCTGTCCAGCATTTTGCAGACAGAAAGGTCTTTTTCCTCGGCATATTTCATTGTAAACATCGCATAAAACTCCTTATTTCCATGATAGTTTGTTCTTTTATCCGGAAATACAGGGTATATGCTGCCGATGATGTCAGTTACTCCATACAAAGCATCATCGGAAGATGCAGCATGAACCCTGTATGGAGCAGATTTCACGTAAAACGGTATGATAGCGCATAAAAATCCTACCTCCGTTCTATTTCTACCGCTGTGCGGCGTTATACAACATAATCAAACTGATAGCCTTCCACGTCAACCGTATCACCTTCAGAAATGCCCATCTCCTCCAGCTTATCATAGACACCGGCTTCCCGCAGCGTTTTATCAAAGAACATACGCGATTCATAATCCGTGAAGTTGGTGCTCTGGATCAGGCGCTCCAGCCAGGTGCCTTCGACATAATAAACGCCCTCCTCGACGGTGATTTCCACCTCTCGGGAAGCGCCTTCATCAATAACGGGCGGCACATACTCCGACTCGAACACAATCACCGGCGGGAGTTCGGAGAGCTTCTGCGCCGCGGCACGGACAACTTCGCGCACACCGGCCGTTGTTGCGGCTGAAATCTCAAAATACGGCAGACCCAGCTCCTCAATATATGCACGGAAGCGGTGGAATGCCTCCTCATCCTGAATCATATCCGTCTTATTGGCCACCACAATCTGCGGACGTTTGGACAGTGCCTCGCTGTAAACCGCAAGTTCGCGGTTGATCGTCTCAAAATCCTCGATCGGATCACGTCCCTCAATGCCGGAAACATCCACCAGATGCAGAAGCAGACGGCAGCGCTCCACATGGCGCAGGAAATAATGGCCCAGTCCGGCGCCCTCACCGGCGCCCTCAATCAGGCCGGGGATATCCGCCGCAACAAACGATGTGGTTTCGTCCACGGCAACCACGCCGAGATTCGGCACAAGCGTTGTAAAATGATAATTGGCAATCTTGGGACGCGCGGCGGAGATGACGGACAGCAGCGTGGACTTACCGACGTTCGGGAAGCCGATCAGGCCCACGTCCGCCAGAAGTTTCAGTTCCAGAATCAGTTCAAACTCCTCCCCGGGCAGTCCCGGATGCGCAAAACGCGGCACCTGGCGCTGTGCATTTGCGAAATGGCTGTTTCCCCAGCCGCCGCGGCCGCCATGCGCCACGATAAAGGGTTCGTTATCCGAAAGGTCCTTGATCAGCGCGCCGCTCTTCGCCTCCCGAATGAGCGTGCCGCGCGGCACTTTTACCACGACATCCTTGCCGGATTTTCCATAGCAGCGCGCGCCGCGGCCGTTTTCGCCGTTTCCGGCAACATATTTCCGCGTATAGCGGAAGTCCATCAGCGAGGACATATGATTATCCGCCAGGAACACCACATTGCCGCCGCGGCCGCCATCGCCGCCGTCCGGTCCGCCCGCCGCAACATACTTCTCACGATGGAAGGAGACGGCGCCGTCACCGCCCCGGCCGGCCTGTACGCGGATTTTTACGATATCAACAAACATGAGGATTCACCTACAAACTCAAAATTTCTCCAGAATTGCTTCCGCCGTTGGAAGCTCTGCCGCGCGGCGATATTCCCGGCAGTCGGCACTGCGCGTGAGGAATCCGAAATCCACCAGCTCCCGCCGCAGGGTCACGTAGTCGGAAAACGCAATCTTCGAGCGAATCACATCGTTCACTTCCAGCTCCGTATAGGTACGGTCCGGCTGAAATGCCTTCGCTACATACTCCACAACGAGAAGCCGCTGGCCAAACTTGGATGGGCATCGCGTCACAACGCCGTTTTCATCCAATATTCTCTCTAAACTGAAGTATTTCATACAAATATCCCTTTTTCAAGGTTTTCCGGATATAGTGAAAATCCCGAACCTTTATAGAAAGGTTCGGGACAGTTTTCGTTTGCTTACTGCTCAAGCTCGTAAACAGAAACCTTCTTGCGATCGCGGCCGGCACGCTCGAAACGAACAGTACCGTCGACCAGAGCAAAGAGGGTGTCATCGCTTCCGCGGCCGACATTCGTGCCGGGATGGATCTTCGTGCCGCGCTGACGAACCAGAATATTACCGGCGGCAACGACCTGACCGTCCTGACGCTTTACGCCAAGGCGCTTCGATTCGGAGTCACGACCGTTTTTTGTAGAACCAACGCCCTTTTTATGAGCAAAGAACTGGATACCAATCTTCAACATATGTTACACCTCCATAATTTTGAGAAAACGGGGGTATTCCCCTGCAAGCCGGGTCAGATACAGGCAAAGAGCCCGGAAAACCGGCTGCGCAGCCTCACACGGCTCTTGAAACCGCACGGAGACTTCGGTATTTTCATCATCCACCACGACTTCCGCCGGAAGCTTCAGCACATCCGTAATCTCACACTCGGCAAGACCCACCGCAGCCGAGATGGCTGCGCAGACAATGTCCGCTCCGCGCGGCGCATGTCCGGAATGTCCGCCTGCCTGAAAGCCAAGATAAGCGCCGTCCTTACGGAAGAACGTGACGACAGTCATTATGCGTTGACCTTTTCGATCTGAACCTTCGTGTAGGGCTGACGATGGCCCTGACGGCGACGGTAATTCTTCTTTGCCTTATACTTGAAGACCATGATCTTCGGGGATTTGCCGTTTTTCAAAACTTTACCGGTTACAGTTGCGCCCTCAACATAGGGATTGCCGAGCTTGGCCTCGCCAACCTCGCCGCAAGCCAGAACACGGTCGAAAGTGACGGTCTCATCAGCGGAGACATTCAGCTTTTCGATGTAGACGATCTCGCCCTCGGTCACTTTGACCTGCTTACCGCCGGTCTCAATAATTGCGTACATGAAATAACCTCTCTTCTTCTTTAGAGTCACGCTCCGGCGGGTGCGGCAAGCCGACTTATAACCCGCCCAAATGCGGCCTTTGAAAGTATATCATTTGAGCAGGGAATTGTCAACACTTTTTCTCAAAAAAATCGTTGTTTTAGTCGGGATTCCACGCATTTATTCAAAGTAAATGCGCATATAGCCATCATAAAGCGTCACGCCGGCCGGCGTCCGCCCATAGGTTGCGAAAAAGTCTGTCAGCGCCGTGTTCAGCTTTTCCACCAGAGCATCCGGCAGCAGCGCCGTCGGAATGGAAAGCTCCGCCACCGTCAGTTCCTGGGGTTCCAGCGCAATCGTCCCTTCCGCTGCGTCATAGGTCACGCCGACCCGTGCGCTGAACGGTATTTCCTCCGGTGCCAGCTGCAGCGTCATCCGTTCCAGCGCACCAAGCGCCGAACCTTCATCCTCCAGCATTTCCAGGAACCGATCGCGTTCCGCCCGGCCGGAAAAGGTCAGCGTGGAATCCGCCGAAATCACCACTTCGTCCAGCGTCAGCGGGAAAGAATCCTCCATGGCGGCTTCCAGCAGTTCCCGCAGTTTTTCCTGCGTTACTTCAATACGGATGGCATCCGTGGAAGGTAAGGCAGCGATGCCGGAGTCCGATGTTTCGTCCTCCGGGCTGTTCTGGCCGGAAAGGCCCGGGCGGCCCGCCCCGCTTCCCCCGCTTTTCTCACCGGAGGAATCCTCATTTTTACTTTCTATGCCAATCCGTTCCAGGATTTCGGTCAAAAGGGTTCCGCCGTCCGTGCTTTTCACCGATGAAAACATCACGGCAAGCAGCAGGATGGAGAGAATCAACGCGATAAAGAAAATAACTGCGTATAAACAGCCGCCAGAACGTCTGCGTCCCAAAATCAAGCACCTCGCGTAAGTTTTGTCTTTTTCAGTATATGCACGCCGCTTCTCCCTATGCGCATGCGGCGTAAAAAAGGAAAGCGCCGCGTTTGTGGCGCGGCGCCTGCTGTCAGCTTTTATAAGTATTTGCTCAGATGCTCTTCCGCCACATCGCGATCACAGCTCAGCATCACCGTAAACTTGATATGGTGCTGCTCACTGAACTCGTCGAGCTGCTTGATAAAGCGTTCGAACTCCGCAATATCATCCACACGGGCAGCTTTCTGCAGGCTGTCGATGAAGATGTTTGTCACATCAAAATTCTGTGCGTATACTGCGCAGATAAAAGCAAACAGAGAGTCGACACCGGGTGCAAGCGGATAATCGCATATATCAATCAAACGTGCCGCGTGGTTAATATCATAAGTCAGATTACGTCCTGCCTCTATGCAAACGATGCTTCCATGATCCTCATCCACGGCATGATTTACCATATCAATCAACATCTTGGTCTTGCCTGAACCCTTCTTGCCGACAATTACCTTAACCAAATCGCATCTCCTCCTTTTCTGTCATGGGGAACTGACTACCTGTATTTTAACACAGATTTTGCACGGTGGCAATGCGTAACATGTAAATTATTTTTCAGGAGCCTTATGTAGCGCGCGGAAACCGTCCGCGCGCCGGATTATTTCTTCAAAAGTAAGGACTTCAGAATGTCGCCGTAGATATCCATTGTGCCAAGACGCTCCACCGCGTCCGCTGCGACAACTGGAACCTCTGCCAGCTGCTCTCCTTCCAGCGAGAAAACCAGCGTTCCCACCTTCTGGCCCTTTTCAACGGGCGCCTCCAGGCTTTCCGCCAGCACCAGCTGCTTTTCCACCTTCGGCGCCTGCGCCTTTTCAATCAGCACCTGTGCATTTTCCGCAAGTTCTACCTTCACGCAGTCCTGTCTGCCCAATATGACAGGGATTTCCTCCGCGCCGTTTTCCCCTTCGCCAAGGCCCACCACCGCATAGTTCGCAAATCCGAAGTTCAAAAGCCCGGAGGCGTCCGCATTGCGGTGCGGAGACGTGTCGGCTTTCATGATGACGGCAATCAGTTCCATCCCCTCCCGCTCTGCGGATGCGGAAACGCAGTACCCGGCCTTCGAGGTATAACCGGTCTTTACTCCGGTGGTTCCGTCATAGAAGCGGACCAGCTTATTGGTGTTGGAAAGCCCGAACTCCCCGCCACGAACGGTGTCCATCCAGATGGTCGTGTAAGCGCGGATCATTTCGTGTTTTAAAAGCTCGCGGGACATCAGGGAAATATCATAGGCCGTCGTGTAATGTTCCTCGGAATCCAGACCGCAGCAGTTGACAAAATGTGTGTCCTGCATACCCAGCGCCGCGGCGCGGTCATTCATCATGGCGACAAAAGTTGCCTCGTTTCCCGCGATGTGTTCCGCCACCGCAACACAGGCATCGTTTGCGGAGCTGACCGCGATGGATTTCAGCATATCGTGCAGGGACATCCGCTCGCCGGGCTCCAGATAAATCTGGGAACCGCCCATAGAGGCCGCGTGGTCGGAAGTAACGACTTCGTCCTCCAGTCTGATCTGTCCCCGTTCCAGTGCCTCCACCGTCAGCAGCATAGTCATGATCTTTGTCACGCTGGCAGGGGCCAGTTTTTCATGCGAATTCTTCTCATACAGCACGGTGCCGGAGGTTCTCTCCACCAAAATCGCGCTGGGCGCGGCAACTTCCGGCGGCGCCGGCGCGGCAAATGTGCCTGCGGTGAGCATCAGCGCTGCAAGCACTGCAAAAAACAGTTTTTTCATAGAATACCACCTATATTACAGGAATTTTTACGGTTTGACAGGAGTATTCTATGTCAGGACGATGAATTTATGCGTTTTCCGACCGTTTTCGGCCTTGTTTTAAAGCGGAAGTTATACTATAATAAAACATGATTCGCATGAATTTGCAGGATTCCGAATAAAATGGGGTATTCCATGAAATTTGCTTTTTACACGCTTGGCTGCAAAGCCAATCAGTTTGATACACAGGCGCTGGAACAGCTTGCCCGGGCGCGCGGCCACGAAATCGTGCCGTTTTCCGCCCCGGCGGATGTTTACGTCATCAATACCTGCACCGTTACGGCGGAGAGCGACCGCAAATCCCGGCAAATGGTGCGCGGCGCCCGCCGGCGTGCGCCGGAGGCCGTCATCGGCATCTGCGGCTGTTTTGCGCAGGTTTCTCCCGAGGCCGCGTCCGCGCTCGGCGCCGACGTTGTGTTTGGCACGCGGGACCGCGAACGGTTCCTCACGCTGCTCGAACAGGCTTTTGCCGGACGTTCCCCGGAAACCCACGTCGCGCCGTATGCGCGCGGCGAAGCGTTTGAGTTTTTGCCGGCCGGCGGCTTTGAGGGCCGCACCCGCGCACTGCTGAAGGTGCAGGACGGCTGCGACAACTACTGTACGTACTGCATGATTCCCTATTCCCGCGGCCATGTGCGCTCGCTGCCGCTTGCGGACGCGGTTTCGGAGGTGCAGCGACTCCGCGGCGAGGGGTATCTGGAAATCGTGCTGACCGGCATTGAGATTTCTTCCTACGGGCTGGACTTCCGCGATGGTACCGGGCTTGCCGATCTGCTGGAAGCGCTTTGCCGGGCAGCGCCGGAAGTACGCATCCATCTGGGCTCGCTGGAACCGCGCACAGTCACGCGGGAATTCTGCCGCCGCATGGCCGCGCTGCCAAATCTTTTGCCGCATTTTCATCTCTCCCTGCAGTCTGGCTGCGACGCCACCCTCTCGCGTATGCACCGGCGCTATGATACCGCGCGGTTTTATGAATCCGTTTCCCTGCTGCGGGAGTTTTTCCCGCATGCAGGCATCACAGCCGATCTGATCACGGGCTTCCCCGGCGAAACAGAGGAGGAATTTACCGAAACGCTTGCCTTCCTCCGCAAATGTTCCTTTTCCGCCATGCACGTCTTTCCGTATTCCGAGCGGCCCGGTACGCCGGCTGCCGCCATGACGCAGCTGCCGCGCGCTGTACGGGAGGCGCGCGCGCATGAGGCCGCCGCAGTTGCCGCAGAAATGCGCGATGCGTTCCTGCGCAGTCAGGCGGGACTCTTAGACGACGTACTCTTTGAAGCAGGCGTCCCCGGCGTACAACAGGGTCACACCAGAAACTATCTGCCCATCAGCGTCGCATATCCGGAGGACTTAAAGGGTCAGATTCGCCGCGTGCGGATCACCGCCGCAGACGGAGACCATCTCACGGGAGAGCTTGCCGATATGTAAAGGCAGGATCTCTCCTGCCTCAGCCCCGGAAAACCCCACCGATATCCTCGACGAGGTCACCCATCGATTTCAATGCGCGGCTGACGCGCTTTCTGGGGCTTTGCTTGTGTGTCATCGGTATCGCTATCATTGCGACCGCCGAACCGACCAGAAGGCCAGCCGCGGCGCCTTTTACAAAATTATTCATTCTTCGCACCTCCGCATTTTTGGGACGCCATTAGTATTTCCCAATGCGGGAAGTTTATCACGCCAGTTCCTGTATATCCGGGGATTCTGTGCCTTGGAATTTTCAAAATAAACCAAAATTTTTTTGAGGTGAATGTATGGCCGAAGTAAGACCGTTTCGCGCAATGATGTTTCATGAAAACCGTCCGGCGGAGCTGGCAAAGCTCTGCTGCCCGCCGTATGATATCATCCCGCCTGCCGAGCAGGCACGGCTCTATCAGGAGGAACCGCACAACGCAATCCGTCTGGAGCTGGCGCCGGGCGAAGGCGCGGCGCGGTATGCCAATGCCGCCGCCACATTGAAGAAATGGCTGGACGAGGGCGTTTTGGAAATCCGCGACCGCGACGCTTTCTATGTCTACGAGGAGGAATTCTCCGTCGGTGGCCGAACCTATTCCCTGCGCGGCGTCATTGCGCGCGTTGTACTGGAGGAGTTTTCCAAAGGAATTGTACTGCCGCATGAAGAAACGCTTTCCAAAGCAAAAAAGGACCGTTTTGACCTGATGGTTGCCACCGGCTGCAACTTCAGCCAGGTGTATTCCATGTATATCGACGACGAGCACACCATTACGCCGAAAATCGACCGCATGGCTGCGCGCCGCCCCGATATTGCATTCACCTATGCCGACGGCGTGACCCACCGTCTGTGGATCGAAAGCGACGAGGCACAGTGTTCAGCCCTGACTGATGCCTTTGCCGGGCATCAGCTCTTCATCGCAGACGGACATCACCGCTATGAAACCGCGATCAATTACCGCAATTACCTGCGCGAGACAAAAGGGGATGCAGGCAATGCAGACTGCGTGATGATGATGCTGGTCGATATCGACCAGCCGGGCCTTGTCGTCCTGCCGACGCACCGTATTTTGTTCGGACTTTCCGATTTCAGCGCCAAAAAGACACTTGCTGCGCTGGCCGGGACGTTTGCCGCGCGTGAAATCCGGACGGAGGAAATGAATGCCCTGCTTGCGCAGGCGGAAGCGCCCGCTTTTGTCTTTTATGCAGGCAGCAAAGCCTGGCTCCTGACGCTGACCGATCCTGCGGCAATGTCTGCCGCCGCGCCGGACCGTTCCGCCGCTTACTGCGGGCTGGACGTTGCCATCCTGCACAGCCTGATCCTCGAACCGTGCTTCGGCATCGACCGCGAAAATATGGCGCGTGGAGAAAATCTGCGCTATACGCGTGACGCGGCGGAGGCGATTGCTGAAGTGGACGCGGGCCGCGCACAGGCCGCGTTTATCATCAACCCCACGCGCGTGCGTCAGATCAAGGACGTTGCGCTGGCGGGTGACAAAATGCCGCAGAAATCCACTTATTTTTACCCGAAAATTCTGACAGGTCTGCTTTTTAATCATTTTCAGTATTGAGAGAGGACTCTCTTTTATGCATCAGAACTGCACACCGCCGGAATTCACGGCTTATCATGTTGTGACCGACCGGCCTATGCATATCGGCCAGCACATTTTCTTTGACGAAACGCATCACAACGGTGTCTGGCGCCGTGTCATGGAAAAAAGGCCGATCGTGGAAGAAATTTATGCGCACCCGGAGCGTTTTGACGCCGCAGCGCTGGAACACCACACGGCTGTTGCGCTGCGCGAACTGGCGCTTGAGGAAGTCAGACGCGAAAAATACCCGGACTATCCTTCCCGACTCTCCTGCCTGTACGTATCGCAGCTGCTCTCCGACTCCAAACTGTGGAGCCAGCTCTTTGTGGACTGGAAGCGGCCCACCTATCATATTGTCAAGCTGAAGGTGCGCGGCAGTATCTTCGTGGGGGACGCCAACAATTGCTTTTCCCCTTCCTTGAACAAAGCGGAAAACCGTGCCATGGCAGATCATTATTGGCAAAACCTGCCGAATGTGGACGGGGAGCCGCCGATCTGGGAAACGCTTGCAGCCGGTGACATCGAGGTTCTGGAAATCGTCGAAGAAATCCGGGAAAACATCTGAGTCCCCTTTCTTTTCCCTGCGCAGCAGCGTCTGCCGGTGCTATTCCGGCAGGCGTTTTTCTTTCCTTTCTCTTCCACTCTTCCTGCCGCCGTTCCTGTTTTCAAAATCACATGGAAAACTATTGACGGTTCTTACAGTTTATAGTATGATGGAGAGAATCCAATGCCGCAATGAATGAATCAGAATGAATAGAGGTTTTTTGTTATGATTACGTTGCTTTCCCGACTATTTATTAAAGACTACGCGAACGTCGGCGATCAAAAGGTCCGCCGGTCTTACGGCATACTGGCCAGCATTGTGGGGATCTGCTTGAATATCCTGCTTTTCCTCGGAAAATATCTGGCCGGCCTGCAGTGCGGTTCCATCGCCATCATGAGCGATGCGTTCAACAACCTTTCCGATGCCGGTTCCTCGCTCATCACGCTGATCGGCTTCAAATTTGCCGGCATGAAGCCGGATGCAGACCATCCCTTCGGCCACGGACGGATTGAATATATCTCCGGCTTTATCGTTTCGGCCGCCATCATCCTGATGGGCTTCGAGCTCGGCAAAAGCTCCATTGAAAAGATCCTGCACCCCGACGATATCGATACCAGTCTGCTCTCCATCCTCATTCTGGTTGTTTCCATCTGCGTCAAGCTTTATATGAGCTTCTATAATCGCCGTATTTCCAGGCGGATTGATTCCGCGGCAATGCGTGCCACGGCAACAGACAGCCTGAGCGATGCAATTGCAACCACATTTGTCCTGATTGCCATTCTCATCATGCGCTTCACCGGCATCAACATCGACGGCTGGTGCGGCGTTGCGGTGGCCTGCTTCATCCTGTTTGCCGGATACAGCGCCGCGCGCGAAACGCTCAGTCCCCTGCTCGGCAATCCCCCGGATCCGGACTTTGTCAAGCAGGTGCACGACATCGTCATGTCTCACGAGGAAATCGTCGGTATGCACGACCTGATCGTTCACGATTACGGTCCCGGCCGCATTATGGTTTCCCTGCACGGAGAAGTCAACGGAAATGGCGATATCTTTGCCCTGCATGACAAAATCGACCTGATCGAACGGGAACTGCGCAGCAAATTGGGCTGTGATGCCACGATACATATGGACCCGATCGAGACAAACAACGAGGCCATCACACAGCTGCGGAGTGAGGTTGCCGAAATTGCGCACAGCATTCATCCGAAGCTGACCGTTCACGATTTCCGGATGGTAACCGGCCGCACCCACACGAACCTGATTTTTGACGTCGTCGTGCCCATGGACGTCCAGCTCACGGATCAGGAGGCTATCGACCTCATCACGAAGAAAATTCAGGAGAAATATCCGAATTACTTCACGGTCATCCAGGTTGATAAGTCCTATGTGATGTAAGTTTAAAAAAGGCTTCCGCCGAAATGATTCCGGCGGAAGCCTTTTCGTTTTATTTGCCTTGTCATGGCATTTCTGCCACGGCGTCCGGGATCAAAGCCCGGTCGATCACGCCCCAGAAGGCCGGTTTTGTATACATCTGACGGTCGAAAAGCAGCGGTGCATTCGTCCGCCCCGATACGGGGTAGTTATCCAGCCAGCTCCGGCCGTCATACACGCCCCAGGTCACCACCATGTCGAGATTTCCCTTCTCTGCCTGACGCCGGAACATCTCAAACAGATCGGCATAGCGCTCCGCCAGCTTTGTCTGCAGCTCCGGAGTCAGTTCCTTTTCGGTGCTCTGGTCTCCCCAGTCAAAAATAGATACATCCAGTTCCGTAATCTGCACCGTAAAATCCGGGCTTATCTCTTTCAGTTCCGCAAGTTTTTCAATTGCCATTTCAAACACGGCAATGGAGGGATATCCAATCTGGATATGCGCCTGAATTCCCGCGCCGTCAATCGGAACACCCTTTTCCAGCAGTTCTTTCGCCAGTTTGTAGAAGGCGTTCAGCTTATTCACGTCGCTTTCCAGACTATAATCGTTAAGGATCAGCTGCGCGTCCGGGTCGGCGGCGTCAGCCCAGTAAAACGCCTTTTCGATATAGTCCGTATCTTTGCCGTCCCCATCCAGATCCCCAATAATGGACGCATACTGCGAGGACTCGCTGTCGCGGCGGAGCCCGCCGTTTGAATCGGAAACCGCTTCATTCACAACATCCCAGGTATGGATGCGGCCCTTATAGCGGGAAACAACGGTCGTAATATACTCTTCCAGGCGGGCCAGCAGCTGCTCGCTTTCGGCGCGGCCGCCGTCCTCGCCCAGGAACCACCAGTCGGGGGCCTGAGAATGCCATACCAGCGTATGGCCGCGCAGAAGCACGTCATTCTCCTCGCCGAATTCCACAAAGCGGTCCGCAGCGTCAAAACAGAACGTTCCCTCCGACGGATTCAAATACATCGGCTTCATCTCATTTTCGGTCACAAACGTGTTGTAATGCCGGGTGATGAGGCGGTAAAAATCCGTGCCTTCCCGGAGCTGTGCAGTGTTCACCGCCGCACCGACGCGGAAAACCCCGTCATAGGTCTCACAGAGCGACGGCACCTCCTCGTCCCAGCCGGGCAGGTATGGCGCCTGCGCCGGTTCAGCATCCGGTGTAGGTTTTTCTGTCTCTCCCGTATCTTCTGTGCCGCCGGTCTCCGGCGCAGCAGCCGCCTGGTCCGACATTTCCGGCATACCAGCGTTTTCGCCCGTACACGACGTAAACAGCAGCAAAAGTACCAGAATCCATATTCCGATTACAGATGTCCTTTTCATGGGCACCTCCTGCGTCCTGATTTCCGTCCGGTTTTCCCTGATTCCGCGCGCAGGGAAAGGTCACCATCCAAGCGAACGCAGATATTCGCGGCTTTCACGCGCCGCCGCGAGCGACGGACCCTGCCAGGCGTCCTGTTCCACAACAACATAGCGTGCGGCGGCCTCCACAGCAGCTTCCAGAATCGGCGGGAAATCCTGCACGCCCTGTCCCACCGGCCGGAAGGCAAAGGATTGCGGCGCGGCGGACGGTTTTTTCTCCATTCCGATCAGTTCGTACATATTTTCGCTCTTTTCCCCGACAAAATCCTTCAAATGCACAATCGGACTGCGGCCGGCATAGCGCCGGATATAGGAAACCGGATCCTGTCCCGCGACCTTTACCCAGCAAACGTCCAGTTCGGTCTGCAGAAGTTCTGCCGGAATCACACGATAGAGATAATCCAGGCCGAAGCTGCCATCCTCCATCTGCACAAATTCAAAATCGTGGTTGTGATACAAAAGCGGCATGCCAAGCGCCGCAGAAGCGCGGGCAATGCGCTCGATCTGGCGCAGCGTTTCGGCAAATCCCGGCGTTCCCGGACGCATTTCCTCGGGCAGGTACGGGATGGCCAGGTATTCGCAGCCGATTTCCCGGTAATCCGCCAGTGTGCGGTCCAGATCGGAGATCAGTTCCACGATCGGCACATGGGCACAAATCGCTTTCAGACCGTTTTCCTCCAGAATCCGTCGGTACTCCGGCGCCGGAATTCCATAAAGCCCGGCCGGCTCCACATAATCATAACCCATTTCGTGCACAGCACGCATGGTTTTGGCAAAATCCCGCTCCGCTTCGTCGCGGACCGTGTAAATCTGAAGTGCTACCGGTAACGTTTTCACAGAACATTCCTCCCAACACCTATTCTGTTTTCATTATAGGAGAAGGATCGGAAAAAGTAAAGCGTTGACATCCGTTTCCATCTATGATAGTCTGAGCGTATCGGAATAAATCCGTCTAAAACACAGCAAATCGCCTTCTGCGTTTTCAACAGATATGGAAAGGATGTGCCGCATATGTCTGATGTTTTAAGCAAATTCCGTCCCGATGAAGAATGCACGCAAACGAACTACAACCGCAAGCTCAAAGTCGGCATTATCGGAACCGGATGGATCGCCGAATCCCATGCGGAAAGCTATCTGCAAATGGATGACGTGGAAATCGTTGCGCTGGCCGACCTGATCCCCGGGAAAGCCGAAAAGTTTGCCGCGCGTTATGGCATCACAAACGTTCATTTTTATCCGGACCACAAGTCCATGCTGGAACAGGAAGAGCTCGACGCCGTCAGTGTCTGCACGTATAACACCACGCACTGTGTCTGTACGGTCGACGCGCTGAAAGCCGGCGTGCACGTTCTGCTGGAAAAGCCCATGACGGTCACTCTTGACGAAGCGCTGGCAATCTGCCGCGCCGAAAAAGAGAGCGGTAAGATCGTGGATATCGGCTTCCAGCCTCGTTACGAGGTCAATTTCCAGATGATCAAGAAAATCGTGGATTCCGGTGTGCTCGGCGATATTTATTATATCCAGACGGGCGGCGGGCGGCGCCGCGGAATCCCCGGCAGCACCTTCATTGAGAAGAAAACCGGCGGCATCGGCGCACTTGGCGATATCGGCTGCTATGCACTGGATGTTGTGCTCAATGCCATCGGTTATCCGAAGCCTCTGACCGTCACGGGCTATACCTCCGGTTTCTTTGGCGCAAGCACAGAGTATTATCCGGAAAGCGACGCTTCGCGCTTCAATGTGGACGATTTTGCGGCGGCGTTCATCCGTCTGGAAGGCGGCATCATCTGTGATTTCCGCATTTCCTGGGCCATGCACATGGATACAACGGGCGACTCTCTCATCCTGGGAACCAAGGGCGGCCTGCGGATCCCCTCCACGGAATGCTGGAACGGCTACGGCCTGGATCGTCCGCTCGTGTATTATCACGACGTCGGCGGCGCGCAGGTGGAAACCGTGATTCCGCCGAAGGAATCCAACGCCGGACGCATTTTCTATGAAAAGGTGCGTGCTTTCCTCGATGCCGTGCAGACCGGCGCGCCCTCGCCGATTTCCTCCCGGCAGATTCTTTACAACCAGGCCATTCTGGACGGCATTTCGCGCTCCGCAGAACTGGGCCGCGAAGTGGAAATCGTGATTCCAGAGGTTTGAATAGACAAAAAGGCGCTGTATGACGAAATGCAGCGCCTTTTTTTGCACAGTTTTTATAAAATTTCACCTTTCTGTATTTTATTTTCCCGCAGCACTTGACAAGCATTTTAAATATGTATAAAATATGTACTATAATTTGATATGTGCTATGTGAAGCGTGCAGGAAAAGGTCCATGACCGCCGAAGGAGTAACACTCTCAGGTGACAGGCAGCTGTCGGGGACTGTACGCGGATAGTACTCCGGAGAAGCTGCGTTAACCGCAGTGCCGAAGGTGCAACAGTATTGTTTACTGAAATCTCTCAGGCAAAAGGACGGAGAATGTCATTCCTCTGATTTTTTATTCAGGATGAATGTTTTTCGAATTGAGAGAATTTGCCAAATCGGTGAATTCTCTCTTTTTTTACATGGCCATATCCAAGACAAAAATCAGGAGGAACAACTATGAATTCGTTTGTTGAATGGCTGTCATCCATCAATGGCGTGGTGAACAACATCGTCTGGGGTCCGCCTGCCCTGCTGCTGCTCATCGGCACCGGCATCCTCATGACCGTACTCACGAAGGGGTTTCAGTTTGTCCACTTCGGCCACACGATGCGTGAAACGATCGGAAGCATTTTCCGCAAGAAGGACATCCTGAAAAGCCGCGACAAGAACTCCATTTCCCAGTTCCAGGCACTTTGCACCGCACTTTCCGCCACGATCGGCACCGGTAATATCGCGGGTATTGCCTATGCCATCACGATGGGCGGCCCCGGCGCCGTTTTCTGGATGTGGCTGGCGGCCATCGTCGGTATGATGACGAACTATTCGGAAAATGTGCTCGGCATCTTCTTCCGCCGCAGAAATAAGGAAGGCGAGTGGTGCGGCGGCGCCATGTATTACCTGCGTGACGGTCTCGGCGCCAAAAAGCACTGCAAGCACCTTGCAAAAGTACTTGCGATCCTGTTCTCCGTCTTTGCCGTTTTCGCTTCCTTCGGTATCGGCAATATGGGCCAGGTGACCTCCATCCGCGAGAGCGTTATGGGGCTTGGTTCCTTTACGAACAATACCACGGTTGACGGTTTGATCATCGGCGGCATTGTCATGGTAGCCGTGGCGCTCGTCGTCATCGGTGGTTTGAAGCGCATTGCGCGCGCAAACGAGCGTATCGTTCCGTTTATGGCCATTTTCTACATTATCGGCGCAGTGGTCATCATCATCATGAACCGCGGCATGGTCGGTGCAGCTTTCAAGGCCATCTTCACCAGCGCTTTCAGCCTGAAGGCTGCTGCGGGCGGTATCGGCGGCGCAGTGATTATGCAGGCCATCACCTGGGGCTTCAAGCGCGGCGTATTCTCAAACGAAGCCGGTCTTGGTTCCTCCGTCATGGTTCACTCAACTTCCAATGTCAAAGAACCTGTCACACAGGGTCTCTGGGGCATTTTTGAGGTATTCTTTGACACCATCATCGTTTGTACGCTGACGGCGCTTGTCATTCTGACCAGCGGAGTGGTGGATCTGGAAACCGGCGCATCCCTCTCCGGCGCAACGAAGCTGGGCCTTGCAACGGAAGCTTTTACCAAGAATTTTGGCACCTTCGGCGGTATTTTCATTGCAGTTTCCGTCGCATTGTTCGCCTTCTCCACGGTTCTCGGCTGGAGTTATTACGGCACGAAGGCCTGGGAGTTCCTGTTCGGCACAAAATCCACAATGATTTACAAAGTGATTTTCATTATCACCATTCTGGCAGCTTCCACCCTCAATGCCGACCTCGTGATCGACCTTTCCGATACCTTCAACGGTCTGATGGCTATCCCCAACCTGATCGGCGTTGTCACGCTGTCCGGCACCGTCATGGCCATCACCAAAAACTATGCAGCGCGCCGGCTTGATAAAATCCCGAAAAACGTCAAGCCCATGCTCTCCTATTTCGATGATATTCAGGAAGAGCAGGAGGCCGCTCTCAGCCAGGAGAAATAAGCAAACAACTCTGATACCCCCATCCGGCAGTTTGAAACTGCCGGATGGGGGTATTTTTTTGCAAAACCGTCCGGGGCATTGCGCCTGTTTATCTGTGCCGGATGATTCCGCAGGCAATTTTGGTGCCGGAATCACCGGAGGGTTGTGTTTTGAAATCATCCGGACGGTCATGAATCACAACCGTTCTGCCGATGATATCCTGTACACGGAAGCGGTCGGTCAACACCGCCATCACAGCATGACCCCGGTTTCCGAACAGAGGCGGCAAATCCCCGGCGTGAGCGGGATGCAGACATTCTCCCGGATTATAGTGCGACAGCGTGCCCGGGAAAGGATCCCCCTCTGCCGCTTCCTGACAGGAGGAGCCTTCGTGTATATGAAAACCGAATATGCGTCCTGCACACTTCCCGGTTCCGAAGGGCAGACCCGAAATATCGGCTGTCACCAGCACACCCTGCCCGGTCTGATAAAACAAAACGCGCCCTCGCAATAGTGGATATTCCGCGCTCCCCCGCATCTCGGCATATGCCTGATACCCCCGCCTGAGCAAAACGGGAAGTATTCCTGTGCCGCCGCTTTCCATAGGATAACCTCCTTTTCTCGCCAATCGCTTTCTATGCAGTTTATGCAGCAGGCATCGCTTTCGTGCCGGAAATATAGCCCGCCCGCCAACGCACCTATGCGTTGGCGGGCGGGTTTCCGGAGCGGCGGTTTTGTTCGTCCGGTGCATTTTTTATTCGATCGACTTGAGCGATTCCGCCATATTTACTTTATCCAACTTGATCCGCATCAGTAGATTCACACCCAGGGTAAAAACAAACGTCAATCCGAGAGAGAGCAGCATACTGAGCGGCGCAATACGGATATCAAACGAGATCATATCAATCCGGATCTGATTCATCACGTACATATGCAGGAGTTTGCCAAGCACAATGCCGACCAGTGCGCCCATGGCAGTCAGCAGGATATTTTCCCGGAAGACATAGGACGCCGTTTCATTTGCGGTAAACCCCAGAACCTTGATCGTTGCAATTTCCCGGATGCGTTCTGTGATATTGATGTTCGTCAGGTTATACAGCACAATCAGCGCCAGCATGGCGGCACAGCACACGATCAGCAGGACAATGTAATCCAGGCTCGACATCATGTTCGCAACACGATCGCGCAGATCCTCCGCAATGGAAACGGCGGTCACACCGTCTGCATCCATCACTTTTGCAGCAGAGCTGTGCACGTCTTCGCCGTCGGCAAGTGTTACATAACCCGTTTTATACTCCGGAACATAGCCCCACTGCGCTTCACAGGTTTCCGCGTTTACGTATACGTAGTAGAATACATAGTTCTGGAAGATTGCGCTTACCCGCACCTCCAGCGATTTCATATCGCTCGTCCGGAGCGTCACCATATCGCCGACTGCAATGCCCAGACGCTCTGCAAGGGCGTCGCAAATGGCCACTTCTCCCGGGCCCGGATAAGCAATCTGCTGCCCGTTATAGTGAAGGTCCAGGAAGGCATCCAGATTTCCGTCGGAAACGACCAGATTCACCGACTTCGTCTCCTCCGGTCCCACGAGGTCTATGCTGCTTTCATGCACAAACAGCAGATCGGCAATCGTACCTTCTCCGGCTTCACGGAGCCTTTCTGCGGTTTCCTCCTCTGCGCCTTCGGAAAGCGTAACCGTGTAATCATAGAGGGAAATTTCGTTAAACTGGTAATCCGCAACGTTTTTGATCGAATCCCGGATGCCAAAGCCCGTGATCAGCAGCGCCGTACAGCCGCTGATACCAAGAATCATCATGACAAGGCGCTTTTTATAACGGAAAATATTGCGGATAGATACCTTATGCAAAAACTTCATGCGGTTCCAAAGCAGCGGTATCCGCTCCAGCAGCACGCGTTTGCCGCTTTTCGGTGATTTCGGACGCATCAGTTCCGCAGGAACGTCCGCCAGCTCATTCCGGCAGGCGAACCACGTCGCACCCAGCGCGCAGAAGAGGAAAGCGGCAATCATCACCACAGCCAAACCATTGTCAAAGACCAGGATGATGTCGGCAAATCCATACATAATGTCATATACCGACCACAGAACCTTCGGGAAAATGATGGAGCCGCCGATAAAGCCCAGTATGCAGCCAATCAGCGAGGCGCTGCCCGAGTAAATCATAAACTTCGACATAATGGCGATGTTGGTATAGCCCAAAGCCTTGAGTACACCGATCTGCGTGCGCTGTTCATCCACCATGCGCGTCATGGTCGTAATACACACGAGCGCCGCCACGAAGAAGAAAAATGCCGGAAACACGCGGGAAACCGCCTCAATGATATCGGAATCACTCTCGAAGCAGACATATCCCACATTCGTGCTTCTGTCCAGCACATAAACATCCGGTTCCTCCAGGTCGGCCAGCTCCCGGCGCGCATCCGCCAGTTCGGCTTCGCCGTCCCTCAATTCCTGATAGGCGTCTGACAGCTTTTCATCTGCCTCGGCCTTTGCATCCTCATACTCACGCCAGCCGTCGGCCAATTCCTGGCGTGCATCCGCCAGCTCTGCTTCCCCGTCGGCAAGCTCACGGGCGGCATCGGCAATTTCGGCTTCGCCATCCATCAGCTCCGCATAGGCAGCCGCCAATTCGTCCTCGGCATCCGCAAAACGCTGTTCGGCCTCTCGGCGGGCCTCCTGCAGCTGCACAAAACCGCGGTCGACCTCCGCCTGTGCCCGATAAAGCTCCGCCTCCTGAGCTTTTGCCTCGTTCAGCTGTTTTTCAGCGGCATCCAGCTCGCTTTGTGCGCGTTTCAGGTCCATACTCATCTGCTGCAGGATCTGTGACAGCTCCTGCATGGTGATATTCTGTATTCCCCCGGGCAAATAGCCAGCCTCTGCAAGCAACGCCCCCAGCGCCGCCAGTTCGGCTTCGCTCAGGTCACCGGAGGATACAGCCCCGGAAATCGTACGATACAGGCTCTGCGCGTTTGCAAGCTCCGCCTTTGCGGCATTCAGTTCTGCCTCAGCTGCGTCCAGGTCTGTTCCCTGCAACTGGACGAAGCCATCGTTCACCTGCCGGCGCAGTTCCAGCAGCTGTTCTTCCGCATCAGAGAGTTCTTTTTCCGCATCCGCGCGCTGCGACTGATATTCCGCAAGTCCCTCCTCATAAGAAGCCCAGCCGTCGGCAAGCTCTGCCTCGGCGTCCGCCAGTTCGGCTTTCGCATCGGCAAGTTTCTGCTCGTTTTCCGCGATTTCCGCTTCGCCGTCTTCCAGTTCCTGCTTGGCGTCCGCCAGTTCCTGTTCCGCCTTCGCCCGCTCGGATTCATATTCCTCCCAGCCGTCGGCCAGTTCGGATTCGGCATCCGCAATTTCTTTTTCTGCGTCCTCCGTCAGCTTGTGAAAACGGATTTCCGCACGCAGTTCGGCCGCATCCGTCACGCTTTCTTCCATCGCGTCTACGGCGTCCTCGTATGCTCTGCTGTAAATATAACCGCTTTCGCTGAGCAGCAGAGAGATATCCGTAAAATAATCCACATCAAATCCGCCATACGGCATATACACGAAAGCAAAAACGCTGCCGGTTCCAAGAGCCGTGCTGCCGCGCTCATAGTTCAGGTAATATACCGCGTTGACCAGACCCACAACCTCATATTCGTCATAGCGGAAGAGGTCCCGCGTATCCTCGTCATTCAATTCGGATACTCCAATCGTTGACCCGATGGCATCCGCCGAATAATAGCGCGCATCAACCACACATTCGTTGTCCTTTTCCGGCAGCCGGCCGGCAGCCAGCGAAAGTGTGTTGGTCACATCGGTAATGGAATGTGCGCGCAGGACTAAATCGTTTCCGTTTGCCGTCTGTGTCAGAAAATCCACGCTGAAAGAACCCTCCGCCGCATGGACGCCGTCCAGCGCCGCAAGCGCCGCCACATCGTCCGCATCATACCCGACGGTAGAGAGCAGACGGTAATCAAAAAGCCCATGTTCTCTGACATAGGTGTCTGTCGTTTTCACCATATCGGTTTTCGTCACGCGCAGACCGGCGAAAAATCCCACACCCAGTGCAATAATGGCAATAATAGCGATATAACGGCCCAGGCTCGACCGTATTTCCCGAAAAGCCGATCTTCTGAGCATACGTCACCATTCGATCAGTTCCACAGGCGTTGCGTGCTCGTTTTTGCGCATATCGGCCACCGTGCCGTTTTTCACGGAAATGATCCGGTCAGCCATCGCCGTAATCGCCTGGTTATGCGTAATAATCACAACCGTCATCCCGGTCTGACGGGAGGTATCCTGCAGCAGCTTCAAAATGGCTTTGCCGGTTACATAGTCCAAAGCGCCGGTCGGTTCATCGCACAGCAGAAGTTTTGGGTTCTTGGCCAGTGCGCGCGCGATGGCAACGCGCTGCTGTTCGCCGCCGGAAAGCTGCGCAGGAAAGTTTGCGGCGCGGTGCTCCAGGCCCACGCGTTTGAGTACTTCCATTGCGTCAAGCGGGTCCCGGCAAATCTGCGATGCCAATTCCACATTTTCCAGCGCCGTGAGGTTCTGTACAAGGTTATAAAACTGAAAAACGAAGCCGATTTCATGCCGCCGGTAGGACGTGAGCTGGCGCTTGTCATAACGGGAGATTTCTTTTCCATCCAGCAGCACATGGCCCGTCGTCAGAGTATCCATACCGCCCAGAATATTGAGCAGCGTCGTTTTGCCCGCGCCGGACGGGCCCACGATCACACAGATTTCCCCCTGCTCTATTTCAAAGCTGACATCATGAAGCGCTTCAATCTTCACTTCGCCCATCCGGTAAGTTTTTCCCACCTCATGGAATTCTACAAATGCACTCATCTCAAAAAATCCTCCAGGGCAGTTTCTGTCTGCTGCAATACGTTCCTTTTACTCCGAAAAAAGCAGATAGACCCCCGCAGACAGAACACGGCAATCATCCTTATACAGAAATTATACCGAGGCCGCAGGACAGCGTCAATGTACGAAATGTTAAATACGCTCGGCAGTTTCAGACAGTTTTTCCGGGGCAGACTTTCCGCTTTCTTCCCCGCGAAAAAAAGAAGGACGGGATGTTTCTCCGTCCTTCTTTCATCCGTGATTTTACCCAGACAAAGCGCTTATTCCTCCGCATCGCCGAGCAGTGCGGCAGCCTCGCCCTCCGGCATAGCCGTTACACCGCGCAGCTTGGAGCGGATCTGTCGGGTACGCACGCCGACGAGCTTGTCCAGCTCCGTACTGGTCTGCTCCAGCCGTTTCTGTGTGGCTTCCAGGACGTCGCCAAAGCGGTCAAATTCCGTTTTGACCGCGCCAAGCACCTTCCAGACCTCGCCGGAGCGCTTTTGAATGGCAAGTGTGCGGAAACCCATCTGCAGGCTGTTGAGCAATGCCGCCATGGTCGTCGGCCCGGCAATGCTCACCTTATAATCGCGCTGCAAGACCTCCACGAGTCCGCAGGAAACCACTTCGGCATACAGCCCCTCAAAGGGCAGGAACATGATGCCAAACTCCGTTGTTGCAGGCGGGCTGATATACTTATCCCGTATATCGCGGGCAAAAGACTTGACCGCCGCCTCCAGCGTCTTTTTGGCCGCGGCGAGCTCTGCCGGATCTCCCGCGTCGTAAGCATCTCGCACGCGCGTATAGGCATCAGCCGGGAATTTGGCGTCAATCGGCAGATAGACCGATTCGCCGTCGTTGCCCGGCAGCTTAATCGCATATTCAACCGGGTTGGCCGTACCTTTTTTGGTGACCACGTTTGTTTCATACTGCTCCGGCGCCAGAATTTCTTCTAAAATCGCGCCAAGCTGAATTTCGCCGAAAATACCGCGCGTTTTGACATTGGAAAGAACTTTTTTCAGATCACCCACACCGGAGGCCAGCGTCTGCATCTCGCCCAGGCCCTTATAAACCTGCTCCAGCCGTTCGCTCACGACCGCAAAGCTCTGATTCAGGCGCTCATCCAGCGTTTTCTGCAGCTTTTCGTCCACCGTTTCACGCATACGGTCGAGCTGCTTTGCGTTATCCTCCTGTAGTGCCTTGATGCTGCGCTCCACGCCCGCGCGGATCTCCGCCAGAGCCTGTGCATTCTGAAGCGAAAACGCAGCAAAACGCTCGTCAAACTGCGCAATGCTCTCGCCGAGCGATTTTCGCAGCTGTTCGCTCTGGCGGGAGAACTGATCCGTCAGCTCCGTAAGCCGCTTATCCTGCACAGCCTGTGTGCGGTCCGATGCACTGATAAACGCATCGCCCAGCATTTTGATGTTGGTCTGCGTCAGATTCACATTTTCATGGCCGGTCTGCCTGATTTCCTGCATGACTGCGTCCTGCAGCCTGGCAAGATCCCCGGCGTCCAGGGGCTTTTCCTCCGGTCTTTCCTGCGCATGCTGCAGCATTTTTCGCAGGCCAAGCAGCACAAAAAATGCGGCCGCCGAAAGAACCAGAGCCAGAATGGAACATAGAAATGTTGCTGTTGTCATATTAATCACCCGAACCAGTATACCGTATTCAAAAGTTTTATGCAAGCGGGGAAGGAAATTCCGTCTATTGGGGAGGAAGCATGTCAAAACGCAGATATCTCGTACCGGCGGCCGTATTCTTGGCCGTACTGATTGCCTTTCGCAGGACATTTGCCCCCTTTCTGGCAGGAGCCGCTATTGCCTACATTCTGGATATGCCTACGCGCTGCTGTGAACGACTGTTTTCCGGCGTCCGCCGCGTACAGCTGCGGCGTGCGCTTGCCGTATCCGCTGCGCTGCTCGGCACTTTATCGTTTACCTTTCTCTTTGCGGCGCTCCTCGTTCCCCGGATTACCGAAAGCGCCGGACTGCTCTCTGCGCGTCTGCCCGGATACTGGGCAGCGCTGATTTCCTCCCTCGATCGCCTCCCCATCCCGGATGCAGTGCGCCGTTTTGTGTCGCAGCAGGGCGCCGCTTTCCTGGAGCAGCTGAAAGCTGCGGGAAACGGACTGCTCTCCGAAGCCTGGCGCCTGACGCGGCATATGGGCGGCGCAGTTGCCGCCTCCGTGTCCGATATTTTCACAGCCCTCGTCTCTTTTATCTACTTGCTTTGCTGCAAAAGCCTCATTCTTTCGCAGTGCAGAAAACTGTTTTCCGCCTGCCTTCCTGCAAAAGTATATCAGCAGCTGCGCACCCTTTTCGGTACATCAAACGAAATCTTTTCCCGGTATATCAGCGGCCGCGTGATCGAATCCGCCATTTTAACCGTGCTTTGTCTTGTCGGGCTCCTGCTTTCGGGTATTCCCTATGCGCCGCTGCTTTCCCTCATCTCCGGCGTCAGCAATCTGATTCCTTTCCTTGGCCCGCTTCTGGGGGTCGTTCCCTGTGTCCTGCTGCTGGTGGTCATCGACCCGGTCAAAGCCGTCTGGTTTGCCGTCTTTATCCTGGCGCTGCAGCAGCTGGATAACAATCTGATTTCCCCGCGTATTGTCGGCACAAGCGTTGGACTTCCCGCCGTCTGGACAATGCTGTCCGTCCTGCTTGGCGCACGCATTTTGGGTACAGCCGGCGCCTTTCTCGCCGTTCCCTGTGCCGCCGTGGCCTATCGTCTGCTCGGCAGTTATCTGCGCACGCGCACTTGACACCGCCTGCGCCTTACGGTACAATCGATACGGACAAACTATACGGAGGATTTCATGAAAGATTTACGCGATATCTCGCTTTTTTTGCTCGACATGGACGGCACCATTTACCTGGGGGACCGCGTCTTTGACTGCACGCTTCCCTTTCTCTCGCTTTTGAAGGAGCAGGGAAAGCACTATATTTTTCTGACGAACAACTGCACCAGAAACCGCTATGCCTATCTTGCGCATCTTGAAAAAATGGGGATTCCCGTGGAACCGGACGGCGTTTTCACTTCCGGTGAGGCCACGACCATTTATTTGAACAAGCAAAAGCCGGGCGCGCGGATTTACCTGCTTGGCACGCCCTCGCTGGAGGAAGAATTCCGGGAGGCAGGCTTCGTCCTGACGGATCAGGACATTGATTACGCCGTATTGGGCTTTGATACCGATCTGACCTATGAGAAACTTCGGAAGCTCTGCGATTTTGTGCGTTACGGCACGCCGTTTATCGCCACACATCCGGATTTTAACTGCCCGACGGACGGCGGCTTCATTCCCGACGTCGGCTCCATGCTCGCGCTGGTCGAAGCGTCCACCGGGCGCAGGCCGGATTACATTGTCGGAAAACCGAACCGCGGAATCATCGACGCGCTGTGCGAAAAATACGGTCTGCGGCATGAGGACATCGCCATGGTGGGCGACCGGCTCTATACGGATATTGCCGTGGGCGTCAATGCCGGTATCACAAGCATTCTGGTTCTCTCAGGAGAGTCCACAACCGAAGATCTTGCAAAATCCGCGGTCAAACCGGACTACGTTTTTGACGATCTCTCCGGCATTACCGCGTCCATTCGCTGAAAATCCAAATAAGCAAAAGCACCGCAAGACAGGAAGCGCGGCTTCCCGGCCTGCGGTGCTTTTTTCCGTTTCTATCAGGCGCTGCGCGCCGTTTTTCCCTAAAACTTGAAGATCACGCCGACAATCGCCGAACCCAGCAGGAAAAATGCCGGGTGCCATTTGGTTTTGTTGGTCAACACATACACCACGGCCGCCAACAGGATCGCCTTGATGCTGAACAGGTCCGTCCACACACCCGAGGCCCGAAAAAGATCCACCCGGATCACAGACATCGTCAGCACAGACACGAAAGCCGCCGCAATCAGACCGACCGAAGCAGGACGAAGGCCATAGAAAACGTTCTGCACATACTGATTATCCTGGAATTTCTTTAAAAATCCCGCGACAATCACAATAATGACAATCGCCGGTGCGATCAGTCCCAGTGTTGCAACCACGGCGCCCAGAATCCCCGCCGTTTCAAATCCCACATAGGTTGCCATGTTGACGCCGATCGGTCCGGGGGTGGACTCGGAGATTGCCACCATGTCCGCCAGCTGCTCATACGTAAACCAGCCGGTTTTGTCCGAGAGATTATACAAAAACGGCAGCGTTGCCAGTCCGCCGCCCACGGCAAAAAGGCCCGTTTTGAAAAACTCATAGAAAAGCTGCAGATAAATCATTTACGCACCGCCTTTCTGGTTCCCTGCACGATCACACCGGCAATTCCGGCGCCGATAACGAGCAGAACCGGGGAAATATCCAGGAACACCATCAAAAGCAGCACGATCGCAAAAATCACAAACGCCGGAATGTCGATCACGGCTTTCTTCCACAGCTTCACCACTGCGTTGAATACCAGCACACAAACGCCGACGCGCACACCGGCGAAGGCATGCTTGACGATCTCCAGATCCGCAAAATTCTGCAAAAACGCCGCAATCAGTGTGATGATGACCAGCGACGGGAAAACCACGCCCAGCGTGGCCGTGATGCCGCCCAGAATTCCCTTGCGCTTGTTTCCGATAAAGGTTGCTACATTGACGGCGATAATGCCCGGAGTACACTGGCCGATTGCATAGTAATCGGAGAGTTCGTTTTCCGTGGCCCAGCCGCGTTTTTCCACCACTTCGCGCTGCAGGATCGGCAGCATCGCATAACCGCCGCCAAACGTCAGCCCGCCAATGCGGGCAAACGTGCAAAACATATCCAGATACTCGTTTTTCATAAAACCTCCGGCGTTATCGTTTTAAAAAGGGCTTTAAGAACTGTCCCGTATACGATGCCTCGCAGGCTGCGACCTCTTCCGGCGTACCGCAGGCCACAATCGTGCCGCCGCGGTTTCCGCCCTCCGGGCCCAGATCGATGATACGGTCCGCAATCTTGATGACTTCCATATTGTGCTCGATCACGACCACCGTATTCCCCGCATCCACAAGCGCATTGAGCACATCAATCAGCTTATGCACATCCGCGACGTGCAGGCCGGTCGTCGGCTCGTCCAGCACATAAATCGTGCGCCCCGTTGCGCGGCGCGACAGCTCTGTCGCCAGTTTCACGCGCTGCGCTTCACCGCCGGAAAGCGTTGTGGAGGGCTGACCCAGCTTGATATAGCCCAGGCCAACCTCCGCGAGTGTTTTGATCTTGCGGTAAATTTTTGGCACATTTTCAAAAAACGGCAGTGCCTCATCCACCGTCATGTCCAGCACTTCGTAAATATTTTTATCCTTATAGCGTACTTCCAGCGTTTCCCGGTTATAGCGCATGCCGTGGCAGACATCACAGGGCACGTAAATATCCGGCAGGAAGTGCATTTCAATCTTCAAAAGGCCATCGCCGGAGCAGGATTCACAGCGTCCGCCGCGCACATTGAACGAAAAGCGTCCCGGGCCATACCCGCGCATTTTTGCGTCCTGCGTGCGCGCAAAGAGCTCTCGAATGTCACCGAACACGCCCGTGTAGGTTGCAGGATTCGAACGCGGCGTACGTCCGATCGGCGACTGATCAATATTGATGATTTTGTCCAGATGCTCGATTCCCTCGATGCGGTCATGCTTTCCGGGATGCTGTCGTGCGCCGTTGAGCTCGTAGGCAAGACTTTTATACAGGATTTCGTTAATCAGCGACGATTTTCCGGAGCCGGAAACGCCGGTCACGCAGGTCAGTGTCCCCAATTTGATCTCCGCATCAATGTCCTTGAGGTTATTTTCCCTCGCGCCGCGGATCACGATGCTGTGGCCGTTGCCCTCGCGGCGTTTTTCCGGCAGATCGATATGGCGCTGGCCGCTCAGATAAAGACCCGTCAGCGAGTTCGGGCACGCTTTGATATCCTCCACCGTGCCGGTGCACACCACCTCGCCGCCGTGTACGCCCGCGCCCGGGCCGATGTCCACGATATAGTCCGCGGCATACATGGTATCCTCATCGTGTTCAACCACGACCAGCGTATTGCCGATATCACGCAGACGTTTCAGCGTGGCAAGCAGTTTCTGATTGTCCCGCTGGTGCAGACCAATGGACGGCTCGTCCAGAATATACAGCACCCCCATCAGGGACGAACCAATCTGCGTGGCAAGCCGGATACGCTGGCTTTCACCGCCCGACAAACTTCCCGCGGAGCGCGACAACGTCAGGTATTCCAGGCCGACGCTCTGCAAAAAGCCCAAACGCTCCCGAATTTCCTTGATAATGCGGTGCGCAATCATTTCTTCCTTGGGCGTCAGCGTCAGATTTTCGACAAACTCCTTTGCCTCCGTGATGGGCATAGTGCAGTATTCGTAAATATTCTTGCCGCCAACCGTAACGGCCAGTACTTCTTTTTTCAAACGCTTTCCGCCGCAGTCCGGGCAGGGGATTTCGCTCATATACTCCTCATATTCCGCTTTCATCGACTCGCTTCCCGTGTACTGGTAGCGGCGTTCGAGATTCGGAATAATGCCCTCAAAGGCCTGCATGATCGGCCGTTTCAGGTTCGGGTATTTCACGGCGATTTTTTCGCCTTTGTTGCCATAAAGCAGCAGCCGGATGGTTTCCTCCGGCAAATCGCGCACAGGCACGTCCAGCGGGAAGCCATACCGTTCCGAAAGGGCGCGGATCATACAGGCAGCACCGCTGTCCGGGTCGCTGATCGACCAGCCGATCGCTTTGATGGCGCCATCTTTGATAGAGAGCTCCGGCTTGGAAATAATCAGATCCGGATCGATCTTCTGCTGCATACCAAGTCCCGTACAGGTCGGACAGGCGCCGTAGGGATTGTTGAAGGAAAAAGCGCGCGGCGACATTTCTTCGATGGAAATGCCGCAGTCCGGACAGGCATAGCTCTGCGAAAAAAGGATCGTCTCGCCGTCCACGACATCCGCCATCACCAGTCCGCCGGAGAGTTTTGCCGCCACCTCGATGGAGTCCGTCAGACGCGAACGCGCGTCGTCGCGAATCACGATACGGTCCACAACGATCTCAATGGAGTGTTTTTTGTTCTTTTCCAGCTTGATTTCTTCCGAAAGGTCATAAACATTGCCGTCCACGCGGGCACGGACATAACCCGAGCGTCGTGCGTCCTCAAAAATCTTCGTATGCTCGCCCTTTCGCGCGCGGACAACCGGAGCAAGTACGGAAAGGCGCGTTCCCTCGCCCAGCGAGAGCAGCTGGTCGATGATCTGATCTATGCTCTGCTGGCGGATTTCCTTGCCGCACTTCGGGCAGTGCGGCACACCGATGCGCGCCCAGAGCAAACGCAGGTAATCGTAGATCTCCGTCACCGTTCCCACCGTGGAGCGCGGGTTTTTGGAGGTTGTTTTCTGGTCAATAGAAATGGCGGGCGACAGTCCTTCAATATAATCCACATCCGGCTTTTCCATCAGCCCCAGAAACTGCCGTGCGTATGCGGAAAGTGATTCCACATAGCGGCGCTGGCCCTCGGCGTAAATCGTATCAAACGCCAGGCTCGACTTTCCGGAGCCGGAAAGCCCTGTGAATACCACGAGCTTATCGCGCGGGATCTCCACGTCGATATTTTTCAGATTATGCTCTCTCGCGCCTTTTACATAAATATGTTCCGTCATGATTTCTGCCTTTCCCTGTCTCTCGTGGTTTTTACGGAAACGTTTTCGCGTTCCAACTCCGCGATCCGGTCGCGCAGCTGCGCAGCGTATTCAAATTCCAGCATCTTTGCCGCGTTCTTCATGTTCCGGCGCAGTTTTTCAATCAACGCCGTGCGTTCGCGCCCGGTCATCTGACGTTCCGGCTCCTCCTTGTCATCGGAAGCCGTGATTTCAATCAGGTCATACACATCCTTGACGATCGTTTTCGGCGTGATGCCGTGCGCTTCGTTATACTCCATCTGGAGCTTGCGGCGGCGGTTCGTCTCGTCAATCGCATAGCGCATGGAATCCGTGATGGTATCCGCATACATAATCACGCGGCCGTTTGCATTTCGCGCTGCACGTCCGATAATCTGGATCATGGAGCGGCCCGAACGCAGGAAGCCTTCGCGGTCGGCGTCCAGAATGGCCACCAGATCAACCTCCGGCATATCCAGACCCTCTCGCAGCAGGTTTACACCGACGAGAACGTCGACTTCACCCATACGCAGTTCGCGGATCAGCTTCATGCGCTCGATCGTTTCGATCTGGTGGTTGATATATTTCGCCTTGATGCCGACATTCATCAGATATGCCGTCAAATCCTCGGTGGTTTTCACCGTCAGAGTGGTAACCAGTGCGCGGCTGCCGCGCGCGATGCAGGCATTCAGCTCGCCGATCAGATCGTCCACCTGATTCGTAACCGGCCGGACAATCACCTCCGGATCCACAAGACCCGTCGGGCGGATCACCTGCTCCACAACCTGTCCGGACCGTTCCAGTTCATAATCGCCGGGCGTTGCGCTGACATAGATCACCTGATTGATTTTTTCCTCAAATTCCTCAAAATTGAGCGGGCGGTTATCAAATGCGCTGGGCAGACGGAAGCCATAATCAATCAGCGACTGCTTACGCGCGTGGTCGCCGGCATACATCCCGCGCACCTGCGGCAGCGTTACGTGCGACTCGTCCACGACAAGCAGGAAATCCTTTGGGAAGTAATCGAGCAGCGTATAAGGCGCGCTGCCCGGCTCGCGCCCGGAGATTACGCGCGAGTAATTCTCAATACCGGAGCAGAAGCCGATCTCGCTGAGCATTTCACAGTCATACATCGTCCGTTCGTGGATGCGCTGCGCCTCGATCAACTTATCGTTTTCGCGGAACCAGCGTTCCCGCTCCTCCAGTTCGCGCTGAATCTCCTGTATCGCCCCTTCGAGCTTCTCGGGGGACGAAACATAGTGCGAAGCCGGGAACAGAATCGCATGGTTCAGGCGGCGCTCCACCTGGCCGGTCAGCACATGGATTTCGCTGATGCGGTCAATCTCATCTCCGAAGAACTCCACGCGCAGCGCGGTCTGCGTGGCATAGGACGGGAAGATCTCCACCGTATCTCCGCGCACGCGGAAGGTATTACGAACAAAGTTCATATCGTTGCGCTCGTACTGGATTGCCGTCAGGCGCTTTAACAGATTATCCCGGCCAAACGCCATGCCGGGCCGCATGGAAATCCCCAGTGTCGTATATTCCTGCGGATCACCGAGCGAATAAATACAGGAGACTGATGCAATGATAATCACGTCGCGGCGCTCGAAAAGCGCGCTGGTTGCCGAATGGCGCAGCCGGTCTATCTCATCATTGATGGAGGAATCCTTTTCTATATAGGTATCGGTAGAGGGGATGTAGGCCTCCGGCTGGTAATAGTCGTAATAGGACACAAAGTATTCCACCGCGTTGTTCGGAAAAAGTTCCCGGAACTCGGAGCAAAGCTGCGCAGCCAGCGTCTTGTTGTGCGCAAGCACCAGCTTCGGACGCTGGACGCGTTCGATCACCTTTGCGATGGTGTAGGTTTTACCGGAACCGGTGACGCCAAGCAGCGTTTGCTCGTCCAGCCCCATCTCAACACCGAGTGACAGTGCATCAATTGCCTTTGGCTGATCGCCCGCCGGCTCATATTTGCTCACAACCTCAAATTTCGGCATACGTCGCCCTCCCCATTTGCATCCTAAGTATTATACAGCACGAACATTTGTTTGTCAAGCGTTGAAAACTACGGTTTCGGTCCTTGAATTCGGCATTTTTTCGGCGTATAATAAATCCCATTGTGATACGAGGTGTTCCATGGAGATTTATTGCTCAACCGGCGTTTTTCTGGGCCGCATGAATGGCGGCAATTATCATCTGCTGACCGAAAACGGCCATCACATCCACTGCGACGGGTTTGAACTCATGCTGTTCCCGATGTGGTATGACAAACTCGGAGAAATGACTGCGGAACTGCGGTCCAGCGGTCTGCGCTTCCCCGTTCTGCACGCGGACAAGGCCATCGGCGATCAGATCAGTTCCGCACCGGACAGCGAATTCGGCGCATGTCTGGACAAATGGAAGGTCAATCTGGAAACAGCCTGTGCAATCGGCGCCCAAAAGGTCGTCACGCACATCTGGGGCATTCCGGATTCCGATCGCTATCTCGAGCGGCTGTATGCGCGCGTTCTGCTGCTGCGGGAAACCGCACTTTCCTATGGGCTCGATATGCTCTGCGAAAACTGCTGCTGCGTATATGGTTCGCCGCTTGCGCACTTCCGGGACCTGCTCCGGCTCGAACCCGGCATCGGCTTTACCATTGACACCCGCCCCGCGCAGTTTCACCGGGAGCTGGAGGCGGAGTGTGCCGCCGCCGAGCTCTGGCAGGGCGCTGTCCGACACCTGCACATCAGCGACTTCCACGGCGAAAAGGGCGACTGGAAGGCCCTCTACCCCATTCCTGCGCCGGGCCGCGGCGATGTGGACTACCCCGCGTTTTTTGCGCATTTGAAGCGCGTGCAGTATCAGGGAACCATGTCTTTGGAGTCCCCCTGCATGCATCCGGACCATCTGGACTGGGAAACCATCAATACCTATCTGGCCTTTCTCCAAAACGGAATCCAATAATGCGAATTTTCCCCGACGGGTCACGGTGCGAATCCTTTGCGCCGTGACTTTTTTGCTGCGTCCGCGCCGGAATATTGCTTGACATTTCGTTTCCTTTGCTGTATGATAATTTGAAAATGATTCTCGTTTTTAGGAGGCTTCCCATGCGCAAACTCTGGATGGCACTCGTGCTGATGCTCGTGATTTTCTGCACCGGCTGCACTGCGCAGAACGCCGGAACAGAAGAGGACGGACTCCGCATTGTCGTGTCCGCCTATCCGGCATATGACTTTGCGCGGCAGGTGGCCGGAGAAGGGGTGCAAATCCGTATGCTGACCCGTCCCGGCATTGATCCGCACGAATATGAACCCACGCCGCAGAACATGATTGATATCGAAAACTGCGATATTTTTATTTATAACGGCGGCGAAAGCGACGTTTGGGTGGATGAGCTGCTGAAAAGCGTTGAAAATGACAGTATGCGCATCATCCGCATGATGGACTGTGTCACGCTGCTGGAGGAAGAGACCGTTGAAGGCATGGAAGTTGAAACCGAAGACCATGCGCACGGAGAGACATCCGAAGAATATGACGAACACGTGTGGCTCTCCCCGGTCAACGTCATGCAGATTGCCGGTTCCCTGTGTGATACCCTGACGAAAGCCGATCCGGAAAACGCGGAGACGTATGAAGAAAATACCGCGGAATTTCTCTCCGCGCTGGAAGAGCTGGATGCCCGCTTCCGGGAGATTGCGGCAAATGCAAAACGCACAACAGTTGTGTTTGCCGACCGTTTCCCCGCGCGTTATTTTACGGAAGAATACGGCCTTACCTATTATGCCGCATTCCCCGGCTGTTCCTCGCAGACGGAGCCCAGCGCGGCCACCGTTGCCTTCCTGATTGACAAGATCCGGGAAGAGGAAATTCCCTTCGTGTTCAGCGTGCCCTATTCGCTTTCCTCCCTGCCGCAGACAATCAGTGAGGAAACCGGCGCGGGAATCCTGATGTTCAACTCGTTTCACAATGTCAGCGACCGTGAGTTCGGCCAGGTGACTTATATCGACGTCATGACCGAAAACGCCCAGGCACTTGCGCGCGCCTTGAATTAGAAAAAACAAAAAGGACCCCGGATACGGATATCCGGGGTCCTTTTTTATCATTACAGTTTTTCAATTGCGTCGGCAACCGGTTCAAAATAGTCTCCCTCAAAGAGTTCAACCAGTCCGGCGTCGCAGACCTTCGCAAATTCGGGATTGATCGGCAGCTTGGCAAGCACCTGCAGTCCGTGGGATTCCGCGATCGAATCAATATGGCTGTCGCCGAACGGGCGGATTTCCTTCCCGCAGTCCGGGCACTTCAGATAGCTCATGTTCTCAACCAGGCCAATAATCGGAATATTCATCAATTCCGCCATACGCACAGCCTTGCCGACGATCATGGAAACAAGCTCCTGCGGCGACGTTACAATAATGATGCCGTCCACCGGCAATGACTGGAATACTGTCAGCGGCACATCACCCGTTCCGGGAGGCATATCGACAAACATATAGTCCACGTCTTTCCAGATCACCTGACTCCAGAACTGCTGCACCAGATTCGAAATCATGGCACCTCGCCAGACGATCGGCGCACCGGCGTCCTCTAAAAGGACATTCGCCGAGATCACGTCGATTCCGGTCTTGGTACGCATGGGAATGATGCCAAATTCATCAGCCGTTGCCACACCCTTGATTCCGAACATATTCGGGATGGACGGACCGGTCACATCCGCGTCCAGAATCGCGCTGTGCAGGCCGCGGCGCTGCATGGAAACTGCCATCATGGCCGAAACCAGCGATTTGCCGACGCCGCCTTTGCCGCTGACGACACCGATTACCTTCTTTACACTGGACAGCTCGTGCAGAGCCACCCTGAAATCCTCCGGATTTGCACCGCGGGAGGAACAATTGGCGGAACAGGTGCTGCAGTCATGTGTACAGGCCTCGGCCTGCTCCTCAGCGCGTTCCGCGTCATTGTATTGATTTGTATCCATATTTCTGCTCCTTTTTCACTGATCAACACTTATAGACGATTATACCATCATATTGACAAATGTCAAGTATTTGCCGCATACACTCATTTTGCGTCGATACCGTCGTGCATCAAGCATGTTTGTCGTTCGCAAACGGATATTCCGACAGGGTGTTCCCTGCATTTCAACGGCAACCAAAAGTGTGAAATTATTTTGCATTTTTATTTAATTAGTTTTCATAATATCTGATTTATATTCCTATATTTCTTAGTATTTCCGATTTTATTTGAATTTTTAGTCAGCGTATTTTTGCTATATTGACAAGTTTTGTGCGGTCAGTTAATATAAAGTTAACAGATCCCAAAGGGATCCAGTATAGAAAGGAGAACAACCATGAAAAAGAGAGTCCTCGCTACTCTGCTTGCCCTTCTCATGCTGCTTGCTTTGTTCAGCGCCTGCTCCACAAAGCCTGAAGACACGGGATCCGGCAACACCGTCGACACGACAGACGACAAAAAAGACGATGTGCAAACAAACGACAAGACCGATGACAAAACCGCTGACGAAACACCGTCCGGTGATCCGGTAGAAGTGGAACCGCTTCAGCTGGAGTATATGGGCCGTGAATCGCATCAGTGGACCTATACGCTGGAAGAGGCCGAGCAGAAGGGTTTTGAGAGCCTGGCTTACTACGAGCAGCTGCTGCTTGACAAGCACAATCTGGTCGTAACGATTTCCTCCATCGACAACGAAGCCTACAAGACCACGCTTTCCGGCTATCTGGCCGCAAACGCCCTGCCGGACACCTTCATCTCTCAGAGCATGATGGACGATGCCCTGCTGGTGAACTCTATGCTTGCCGGCCGCTTTGCAGACATTGATGACATCATCGCCTGCTCTCCTGACGGCAACTTTGCTACGCTGACTGCCGACGGCGAACCGATGAACTATCTGAAAGCCTGGTCCACGGCTCCGGATGGCCATTGGTACATGGTTAAGAATACCGACAATGCCGCAATCGGCTTTGATTTCGACAATTCTGAAATCGATTATCTGGTCAATTTCGGTATGTCCAACTGGTATGACGTGTGTATCCGCCGCGACTGGCTGGATAAGCTGAACCTTTCCATGCCGACCACTACGGAAGAATTCAAGGACGCCCTGATTGCGTTCCAGACCAATGATATCAATGGAAACGGCGCTTCTGACGAGCGTGCATTCCTCGGCTTCGGTCTGAACGAAGGCAACGGCATCGGCACTGTATTCTCGAACGGTGTTGCCGGCTGGTTTGGCCTGCACCGTGACAACTTTGTCATGGATACGGTCAACGGCGCGGTGATGTCCGCAATCGAAGACCCCGGTTATACCCAGTATGCAAACTATGCACACGAGCTGTATGAAAACCAGGTTGCGCTGATCGGCGAAGGCATGGCATACCAGCACGCTGTCAACACGGCAGGTAACTACTGCTCCGCTCATCCTCAGTATCCGAACAGCATGATGACGGTTTCGACCGGCGATCCGGACAGCGAATATGAGCCGATGCCCATCATCCAGGCCATCGAAGGCGTGAAGCCGCACCTGCTTGGTCAGGCCACCGTTTCCTCCTTCCGTGCCATTTCCTTCAGCCTCGACTGTGACTACAATGCCGCCGCTGAGTGGCTGAACTGGATCTTCAGCAAGGATCTGTTCATGCTCTGGCAGTATGGTATTGAAGGCAAGGCCTGGGAGTGGAAGGATGACGGTACGATCTACCGTTACAGAGTCGGCGAAGAGCTGACGCAGGAAGAAGAAGAGCGTTACGGCGATATGTGGTGCTATGCTCCGTGGTGCCTCTTCCCGCAGTTCAACACGGCTATTTACGATGTCACCGCAGCCACCTATTCCTCCGTTGATGAAGCTCTGGCAGCTGGCGAGCCGTATCGCGGCCTCATGACCACCTTTGAAGAGTGGAAGTCGCAGAACTCCATCTATAACTGGCATGAGATCTCCCCGCAGGAGCGTTTGATGAACATGATGAATGAGTTTGGCACGGACAATATGCAGTTCGATATCACCGCCAACTTCGAAACGCTCGCCACTGAGGACGAAGCTGCGATTCTGAACATGTACAAATCCGACCTGATTCTGTACCTGAACGAGCTCACCACGAGCCACATCACGGGTCAGAAGTCCACGGATACGCTGGAAGAGGACATTCAATATGCGTATGATAACCTTGGCATGCAGGAGTATGCCGATGTTATCCAGGCCAGAATCGACCGTTATCTGGTGGTTCTGGGACGTGAGCCGATCCTCGGCTGAGTATTATACCCCCTATATTCCTAAAAACGCAGCGCCGGGCTCAGGTGCACAGACAACAAGCGTTTTACGCCCGAAGGAGATCCCTCTCCTTCGGGCATTTTTCTGTGCGCACATTTTCTGTCCGATATTCGAATTGTGGTACTTCACAAAAGCCACAGTTTTTTCTATAATAGAGCAGAAGCTATGTGCAGCCCCGATGGCTGCGGAAATGAGGAGTCTTATGGTATATCAAAACGTATTGGAGTGCGTCGGGAACACGCCTGTCATAGAACTGCAGCGGATGGCGCCGGCAGACGGTGCCCGCATACTGGTCAAATACGAAGGTTTGAACGTCGGCGGATCCATTAAGACCCGAACCGCCTGGAATATGATTCTGGAGGCCGAAAGACAGGGTCTCATCGGGCCAGACTCCACGATTGTGGAACCGACCAGCGGGAATCAGGGAATCGGACTGGCGCTCGTCAGCGCAGTACGCGGCTACCGTACCGTGATTATCATGCCGGACAGCGTCAGTGTGGAGCGCCGCAAGCTGGTGGAGCACTACGGCGCGGAAGTCGTGCTGATCCATGACGGCGGGGACATTGGTGCATGCATCCGGCGCTGCCTGGATACGGCGCTTGAGATGCAGCAAAAGGACCCGCGGGTATTCGTCCCGCAGCAATTTTCAAACCCCGCAAATCCGTTTGCCCACCGCTGTCACACGGCACAGGAGATTTTAGAGCAGGTTGACGGGCCCATTGACGGATTTTGTTCCGGCATCGGCACCGGCGGAACCATCACCGGCATCGGAGAGGTTCTGAAATCGCGCTATCCGGATATTAAAATCTGGGCCGTGGAGCCGGAAAACGCTGCAATTCTGGCCGGAGGCAAAATCGGGACACATCTTCAGATGGGAATCGGTGACGGGCTCATCCCTGATAATCTCAACAGGCAGATTTATGACAACATTTTTATTATTTCCGACGACGTCGCCATTCAGACCGCAAAGGATCTGGCGCGTTTGGAGGGTCTGCTCTGCGGCATTTCCTCCGGAACCAACGTCGCTGCCGCGATTGCGCTGGCGAGGGCGCTTGGGCCGGGCAAAACCGTCGTGACACTGCTGCCGGATACGGCGGAGCGGTATTTTTCCACGCCGCTCTTTGACTGATTCCCCTTCCCTGCCGCACACGCGGATTTTTCCTGCCTGCTCCGTGTAAAATGTTAAGTCACATTTAACTTGAATTTAACTTCACTGCATGATATACTAAAACACGCAAAAAACATACATCTGGGGGGAAGCATAACAATGGAATTCCTGTATTCCGGTCTTTTGTCCATCACCTGGCAAATGCTTGTTATGTATGCAGTCGGCGGCCTGCTCATCTGGCTTGCGATTGCAAAGGATTTTGAACCTGCATTGCTGCTGCCTATGGGTTTCGGTGCAATTCTCGTCAACCTGCCGGCGTCCGGCGTGCTGAATCAAATGGTTGAAAACGTCGGCGAGACAAGCGGCATCATCCAATGGCTCTTTGAAGTGGGTATCGAGGCCTCCGAAGCACTCCCGCTCCTGCTCTTTATCGGCATCGGCGCCATGATTGACTTCGGGCCCCTGCTCTCCAACCCGAAAATGTTCCTTTTCGGTGCAGCGGCACAGTTTGGCATCTTCGTCGTCATTATCGCCGCCGTATTGCTCGGCTTTGACCTGAAGGATGCAGCCTCCATCGGCATGATCGGTGCTGCCGACGGCCCCACCTCCATCCTCGTTTCGCAGGTGCTGAAGTCCAGGTATGTCGGCCCAATTGCCGTTGCGGCGTATTCCTATATGTCGCTGGTTCCGCTGGTACAGCCTGTGGCTATCAAGATGGTTACCACGAAGAAAGAGCGTCTGATCCGCATGCCCTATCAGCCCGGCAATGTTTCCAAGCTGACGCGCATCCTTTTCCCGATCATCGTTACTTTCATTGCCGGTATTGTGGCGCCCATGAGCGTTGCACTGGTCGGTTTCCTGATGTTCGGCAATCTGCTGCGTGAATGCGGCGTGCTCGGCCGTCTTTCCGACACCGCACAGAATGTGCTGGCAAATCTGATCACCCTGCTTCTCGGCATTACGATTGCTTTCTCCATGCGCGCCGAAATGTTTGTCACCTGGCAGACGCTTCTGATCATGGGCCTGGGCCTCGTGGCCTTCGTTTTTGACTCCATTGGCGGCGTCCTGTTTGCAAAGTTCTTAAACCTGTTCCTGAAAAACAAGATCAATCCGATGGTCGGCGCTGCCGGTATCTCCGCGTTCCCGATGTCGGCGCGCGTGGTACAGAAGCTCGGCCTGAAGGAAGACCCGACGAACCATCTGCTGATGCACGCAATCGGCGCGAACGTTTCCGGCCAGATCGCCTCGGTTCTTGCCGGCGGCATGATTCTGTATCTTGTTCCGCAGCTGATTCGATAAGGAGGATTTCATATGTCTTATGATCTGATTGCCTCGCTGAATATCATGTGGCAGGGTATGCTTGGCATCTTTGTTGTTATGATCATCATTTCTCTGATCGTCAAGCTGCTTGCAAAAATCACAAAGTAAACCATAAAACAGGAACAGCGCCGTTCATCCGGCAGCCGTTCCTGTTTTTCACTTAGCCGCTGTGCCTGCACACGCACAGCACCGATAGGGAAAGGACGATACCATGACCGGGCAAACCTCTCTGATTCTCGAAGGCGGCGGCCTTCGCGGCATTTATACGGCAGGTGTTCTCGACTGCTTTCTGGAAAACGGGATCGACCTGCGCAATGTCTACGCCGTTTCGGCAGGATCCTGCCATGCGTGCAGCTATCTGGCCTATCAGCACGGCCGGGCGTACAGTACCAACGTCGATTATCTGCGTAATAAATACTATTGCAGTCTTTACAGTCTTGTCACAACGGGCGATCTGTTTGGAGTGGAATTCTTATACCACGAAGTGCCGGAAAAGCTCTATCCGATCGACAACGAAGCCTTTTTAGGCACGCCGTCCAATTTCCACGCCGTGGTGACCAACTGCCTCACCGGCCGCGCGGAGTATCCGTTGGTCCGGGATCTGTTCCGCGATGTGGACTATGTTCGCGCGTCCAGTTCCATGCCCGGCGTTTCCCGTCTGGTCTGGCTGAATGGAACGCCTTATCTGGACGGCGGCATTGCAGATGCCATTCCGCTGCGCCGCAGTATAGAGGACGGCTATTCCAAAAATGTCGTCGTGCTCACACGCGACAGAACCTACCGCAAAGAGCCCAGCAGTGTTACCGGGTTTTTGAAGAAGAAATACCGTGCCTATCCGGCGCTTGTCGAGCGCCTGGAGATGCGCCATCTGTCATACAATGCACAGCTCGATTTCGTCCGCGAAGCGGAGGCTGACGGACGTGCATTTGTCATTGCGCCCTCCGTCCCGCTGGAGCTTGGACGCATGGAGAAAAACCGCGAAAAACTGAACGCAATCTATCGCCTGGGCCACAGCGACGCCGCACAGCGCCTTGATAATCTGCAGCAGTACCTCGCCCTGTAAATACAAAAACAGCACGGTAAAACAAGCCGTGCTGTTTGCTTTCTTCCTCTGCGAAACGGCGTGCACCGGAAAACACCTTGCGTCTGTCCTCCGGGTGTGCTACAATTGCAGCAAAACAGGCATCCGCCGCTTCAAATAAAAGGAGGATTCCATGCCGCTGCGCAAGAAAACCAGAGCCCTGTTGATCATACTGGGCGTTTTGCTCGGATGCACTGCCATGGCCTGCTTTGAGATGGTGCGTCAACCCTCCTATTTTGTGAAGGCCGTCATAAAATTTCTGCTTTTCGGCCTTATCATCCTTGGAGCCTGCCTCGTCAGTCACGATGCATCCTTTCTCCAAAACTTCCGCTGGCAGGGAAAGCGGCAGTTCCTCCGCTCTCTTTGCCTTGGATTTGCCACTTTCGCACTGATTCTGGCCGGGTTTTATGTTTGCCGGCACTTTATCAATCTGAAAACCATCGCGCATGATCTGATTCACGATGAAAACATCACGGCTCGCGACTTCCTGCCGGTTTCCGTGTATATCTGCCTGGTCAATTCCTTCCTGGAAGAGATCTTTTTCCGTGGTTTCGCATATCTGGAACTGCGCCGGTTCGTGCCGGAGCCCGTTGCCTCGGCGGTCAGCATTCTGACGTTTTCCGCCTATCACATTGCCATTATCTCCGGCTGGTTCTCCCCGTGGATCGCTCTGCTGATTCTTTCCGGGCTTGCGCTTTCCGGGTGGATTTTCAATCGACTGGACCGCTGCGGTTCTTTGTATCCATCCTGGATTGTCCATATGTCCGCAAACGCAGCCATCAACCTCATCGGCCTGATGATGTTCGGCTATCTGTAAACCGGCCGCTTACTCCTCCTTCGCAGCAATCGGCAGCCAATATTCCACCCGATCCGGATTGTCAACACCGTATCAAAAAGCCGCTCCTGCCGGAAATGCAGAAGCGGCTTTCGTGCACTTATTTTGTCATTTGCTCCGCCACAAGGCTGCCCGCGCCGTAACGCTCACGCAGCTTCGGCTTTTCTATCTTACCGGTTGGATTACGCGGCACATTGTCGAAGATAATCTTTCTCGGGCGCTTATAACGCGGCAGACGGGCACAGAAGGTGTTGATCTGCTCCTCCGTACACTCGACGCCGGGCTTTAACTCAATGACCGCCGCGGGGATCTCACCCAGACGTGCGTGCGGCAGGCCAATCACCGCCACATCCTTGACTGCACTCAGTTCGCGCAGAAAATCCTCGATCTGCACGGGATAAATGTTCTCGCCGCCCATGATGATAACGTCCTTTTTGCGGTCGACCAGATAGATAAATCCATCCTCGTCCTGCATGGCCATATCGCCGGTGAAAAGCCAACCGTCGCGCAGGGTGGCGGCGGTCGCCTCCGGATCGTTGAAGTAGCACTTCATGACGCCGCGGCCGCGCACACAAAGCTCGCCAACATCGCCCTGCTTGACCGGTTCGCCGTTTTCATCCGCAATTTTGACCTCCCAGCTGTAACCCGGGACACCAATTGCGCCGACCTTATGAATGTTTTCCACGCCCAGATGGACGCAGCCGGGTCCGATGGACTCGGAAAGGCCATAGTTTGTGTCATACTGATGATGCGGGAAGTACTCCTTCCAGCGGCGGATCAGGGAGGGCGGGACAGGCTGCGCGCCGATGTGCATCAGGCGCCACTGGTCAAGCTCATACTCGGAAAGGTTGATCTCTCCGCGCTCAATGGCGTCCAGAATATCCTGGGCCCACGGCACAAGCAGCCAGACAATCGTACAATGCTCCTCGCTGACCGTTTTCAAAATCCAATCCGGACGCACGCCGCGCAGAATCACGGCGCGGCCGCCGGTCAGGAAGCTGCCGAACCAGTGCATCTTTGCACCGGTATGATAAAGCGGCGGGATGCAGAGGAATACATCCTCGCGCGTCTGACCGTGGTGGTGCTGTTCCACTTCGCAGGCGCAGACCAGGCTGCGGTGCGCGTGCAGAATCGCCTTCGGGAAGCCGGTGGTGCCGGAGGAGAAATAGATTGCCGCGTCGTCATCGTCCGTCAGATGAACGCGCGGGGGCTCCGTTGAGAAAAACGGCACCAGCTTATCATAGCTTTCCGCAAAAGTCGGCACAGTTTCGCCGACATAGAGCATGGTTCCCACGCGCGGGATATCCATGCAGATATCTTCCACACGGCCAACGAATTCCGGTCCGAACACCAGCGCATCAGACTCCGAAAGCTCCAAGCAGTATTTGATTTCGTCCGCCGTATAGCGGTAATTCATCGGGACGACCACGGCGCCGGTTTTCAGCACGCCGAAATAGATCGGCAGCCATTCCAAGCAGTTCATCAGAAGAATGGCGACTTTGTTCCCGCGTCCCAGTCCGCGGCTCATCAGCAGGTTGGCAAAACGGTTTGCCGTGTCGTCAAATTCGCGCCAGGTGATCTCGCGGCGGTAACGGTTTGCCGGGTTTGTTTCCACCAGCTCATATTCACGCCAGGTCGTGCCGTGGCGCTCACGGATTTCGGGATTGATTTCAACCAGGCTCACATCATTGCCGTAAAGCGCAGCATTTCTGGCCAAAATTTCAGTAATAGGCATACGATTTCTCTCCTTTACAACAGTTCATCCGGTCAGAGGACAACAAAAAACGCCCTCTGTCACACTAACAGAGGGCGGATCATCCGCGGTACCACCTCTATTCGCCGGACGCCTCACGGCGGCGGCCTCAACGGGTACAAACATACCCCGACTCTGTAACGGGAGCGCCCGTCACCACTTACTGCGCAGGATGCGGTTCAGCGTGAAACTCTCGGAATGTATTCATTTTATCTTTACACCTACGCCTCTCACCAACCGGCAGCTCTCTTATGGTTCCGATAAAACTACTTCTTTCCGGTCATCGTCTGTAACAAAATTCAGCATAACATTGCTTGCCGAAAAAGTCAAGTGAAAATTGGCATTTTGTCAAAAAAACACGCCGGAACCGGCCGCTTCGGGAAATTCTGCCTCGTCCGGTGTCCGGCATGGCAATTCCCGCTCTTTCGGGTGCCGTTTGTCTCCCGCGCTGTGCTTTGTCCCGTGCTTATTTTCAAATTAACCGTAGTTTTCACCTTGTCTTTGCGAAAATAAAGTCGTATAATAACAGTGAATAAGGTTCCCTCGCGGAAATCATTCCATAATCGGCCATGCACAGGCGCAATTTCGTGCTAAGAGCTGAGGAAAAAGAGTTTTGTATGGAAAATCTGATACTTTCCTTTCATGTTGTTTTTCCCATGTTTGTCCTGCTGGCGGTTGGCTTTCTGATGAAAAAGCTCGGCCTTCTGGGGAAAGATCTGGCCAGCGGCATCAACAAGCTGATTTTCAATCTGTTCATCCCTGTCCTGATCTTCAAAAACATCATTGACGCCGATTTGCAGATGGCATTCAGCTGGCGTATGCTGGGATACAGCATTGCCGGGTCAACAGCGGTCTTTCTGCTTGCCATGCTGATCATTCCGCACGTCGAGCATGATAACCGCCGACGCGGCGCGATTGCGGTTGCCATGTTCCGCTCGAATTTCATCATTTACGGTATGCCGTTTGTCACCGGGCTGTATGGCGATACCGCAGGCGCCATGCTTTCCATGCTCACGGCGCTTGTTGTGCCGCTGGCCAGCGCCTATTCCGTATTTGCGCTGGAATACTATCACACGGGGAAGCCGCAGGCACGGGATATTGTCAAAAATGTAGTTAAAAACCCCTACATTATCTCGTCCATACTGGGATTCCTTGTGCTTCTGGCGGGATGGAAACTGCCGCGGGCGATCTACTCCCCCATTTCCAGTATCGCGCAGGTAGCCTCGCCCCTTGCCCTGATCGTATTGGGTTCCACATTTGAATTTTCTAACATTTCAGCCTATAAAACTTACATATTCACCTGCTCCGCCGCACGGCTTGTGCTGGTGCCGGGTATTTTCGTCACCCTGGCGATTGCGCTCGGCTTCCGCAATGCGGAGCTTGTCACCCTGATGGCCCTTTTTGCCACGCCGCCCGCCACCTCCTCCTATGTTCTGACGCGGCAGCTTGGCGGCGACGACGAACTGATGTCACAGCTGGTCGTTTTCATCACGCTGATCTCCATCGGCACGGTATTCCTCTGGATCTGGCTGCTGAAAACGCTTGCTTTTATTTAATTGCTCCTTACAGAATACAGTACAGGGAGAATTCACATGAAAATCACCGGTATGCGCATTGAAAACCTGACAACGCGCGACCATGCGCCCGCAGATGGGGTTGGCGCACAGCGTTCTGCCGCGCCGCTTGACGTCTATGAAGAGTATGCTAAAATGGGCGATGACCGTTTTAGCCCCAAGACACGACGTGACCACTGCTGGTGGGACAAATCCGAATGGAGGGACGGTACTGCAGAAACGCCGGGCATCGGCGAGGACATCAATTGGGACATCGTTGAAAAGCGCGAAGTCATTCATGAATTTGCGTTTTAAATATATAGAATCAACAGGAGGAGATTGTAAAGATGAATGTATCACAGGTAATCGTCAAAATTCTGGAGCGCGAAGGCATTACGGATGCCTTCGGTATCCCGGGAGCCGGTATCAACGGCCTTTACAAGTATATGGCTGAGAGCAAAATCCGCCATTATACACACCGCCACGAGGAGTGCTGTGTGCACGCCGCAGGCGGATACTTCCGTGCGTCCGGCCGCATGGCGGCCGCGCTCTGCACGTCCGGCCCCGGTGCCACCAACTTTGTCACCGGCATCTACACCTGCAACATTGACTCCATCCCGGTCATCGCCATCACGGGACAGGCCGTCCGCGCCCAGCTTGGCCTCGATGCTTTCCAGTGCGTCGATATCGCAAAAATTGCCGCGCCCGTTGCCAAACGTACCTGGCAGATCACGGAGCCGGAGAAAGTACCTGAAATCTTCCGCGAGGCTTTCCTGACTGCACGTTCCGGCAAGCCCGGCCCTGTGCTGATCGACCTCCCACTCGATGTACAGAATGCAGACATTGATTATGATCCCGACACCTACGTTCCGGCATCCTATGATGCTCCGGCGCCCGATATGGACAAAATCCGTCAGGCGCTCGACATGATTTCCGCCGCGAAGAAGCCGCTGCTGCTCATGGGCGGCGGCGTCATCCTCGCCGGTGCGGAAAAAGAGTGCGTCCGTCTCGCCGAAACGCTGAATATGCCGGTCATTACGACCTATATGGCCAAGGGCGGCATCCCGATCGACCATCCGCTGAACGCCGGACACTGCGGCATTCAGGTTGGTCAACCGATCGGCAACCACGTTTTCCTGGAATCCGACCTGGTGCTCGGCATCGGCTGCCGTTTCACCGACCGCCACACCGGCGATATCAAGGTCTATCGCGGCGACCGCAAGTTTATTCATATCAACATCGAGCCGTCTGAGATCGGCAAGATCTTCCAGCCCGACCTCGGTATTGTTGCAGACGCCAAAAAGGCGATCAACGCGCTGCTTGCAGAAGCCGGACGCGCAAAGAAATCCGATTGGGATATTGATGTTCCGACGCTGCGAAAAAAGCTTGCGCGCAAGACCGATTATGATTGCAAGCCCATCAATCCCCACCGTGTGATGGCTGAACTGAACAAGTATTTCGGCGACAACGCCATTTTTACCACGGGCTGCGGCATCACGCAGATCTGGTCCGGCCAACTGCAGGAGACCAACGTCCCGCGCAATTATCTCCCGTCCGGCGGTGCAGGCTGCCTGGGCTATGACATTCCGGCTGCATTCGGTGCCGCCATTGCAACCGGCAAGCAGTCCGTTGCCGTCATGGGCGACTTCGGCTTCACCTTCCATGTGCAGGAGCTTGCTGTCTGCGCCAAGAATAAGATTCCGGTCATCGTCGTGGTCGTCAACAACGCCTATCTCGGCCTGATCCGTCAGAACCAGAAGTATGCTTACGGCTATGAGTATGCCGTTGAAATGGCAGAAAACCAGAATCATGATATGATCGACTATGTCAAGGTCGGCGAAGGTCTCGGCTGCTATGCCGAACGCGTCTTTGATCCGAACGAGATCAGCGCTGCCCTGAAGCGCGCCCAGGAGAGCGGCAAGCCCGCCGTGATCGACGTCATCTGTGACCCGAAGGTCGATTGCTCCATGGGTGCCAGCCTGGCAAACGTCCGTGAATTTGTATATTGATTGAAAGGAGTCTTATCATGCAGGAATCCATCCATAAATATTTTAAGATCGGCACAATTCAGTGGATGAGCCATCCGCCGGCAGACCGTGATGTGCTCACCTCCATCCATCAGATCGCGTGTGATGATTTCTTCGATGCAATTGAAGTGACGAAGTTTGACTCCGACGAAGCCCGCGATAAAGCAAAGAAAATGCTTGCCGAGGGCCATATGACCGTCTGTTACGGCGCACAGCCGCGTCTTTTGGGTCCGAAGCTGAATCCAAACGATCTGGATGAAGAAGGACGTAAAAAGGCAGAGGCAACACTGCTGGAAGCCGTAGACGAAGCGGAATATCTCGGAGCGCGCGGCATCGCTTTCCTCGCCGGCAAGTGGTCTCCCGAAACGAAGGAGCAGGCCTATGCACAGCTGCTCAAGACCACGAAGAACGTCTGTGACTATGCCGCCGCCAAAGGCATGACCGTTAACCTGGAAGTCTTTGACTTTGACATGGACAAGGCCGCGCTGATCGGCCCCGCGCCGCTTGCCGCCCGGTTTGCCGCCGATATGCGCACCATGTGCAATAACTTTGGTCTGATGGTCGATCTTTCCCATTTCCCGACCACATATGAGACGGCGAAATTCGTCATCCGCACGCTGCGCCCCTATATCAACCACTTCCACATCGGCAACGCCGTTGTGAACCCCGGCGCCGAGGCCTATGGCGATCAGCATCCGCGCTTTGGCTTCCCGGGAAGTGCCAACGACACCATGGAGCTTGTTGATTTCTTCAATGTTTTGAAGGCCGAGGGCTTCTTCAATGCCGCCGAACCCTATGTTCTCTCCTTTGAAGTCAAGCCGTGGGGCGACGAGGATGCCGATATCGTCATGGCGGGCTGCAAGCGCGTCATCAACCGTGCATGGGCGCTGTGTGAATAAGGAGGGTTTATGAAAATAGTCGTACTGGACGGGTATACCGAGAACCCCGGCGATCTCTCCTGGGGCGGTTTTGAGGCGCTCGGCGAATTTACCTGCTATGACCGTACACCAGCAGATCAGATTCTCTCCCGCATCGGCGATGCGGAGATTATCATTACCAATAAGACCCCCATCACACGCGCCACACTGGAAGCGTGCCCGAACATGAAGTATGTCGGCGTGCTGGCAACCGGCTATAACGTTGTGGATGTTGCCGCCGCGAAGGAACACGGCGTTGCCGTGACCAATATCCCGACCTATGGCACGGACAGCGTTGCGCAGTTTGCCTTTGCCATGCTTCTCGAGATCTGTCATCACGTACAGCATCATTCCGACGCTGTCCATGAGGGCCGCTGGGAGCACAATCAGGACTGGTGCTTCTGGGATTACCCGCTCATCGAGCTGGCCGGAAAAACCATGGGCATTATTGGCTATGGCCGCATCGGCCAGTCCACCGGACGTCTGGCACAAGCTTTCGGCATGAAGGTTTTAGCGAATGACACCTTCCAGAATCCTGCGCTGGAGAATGAAAACTGCCGCTATGTGGAGCGCGACGAGCTCTTCCGTGAAAGCGACGTCATCGCGCTGCACTGCCCGCTCTTCCCGGATACGGAAGGCATCATTAACCGCGATACCATCGCGAAAATGCGCGACGGCGTAATCATCCTCAACAACTCCCGAGGACCGCTCATCGTCGAGCAAGACCTTGCAGACGCGCTGAACAGCGGCAAAGTCGCGGCGGCAGCCGTGGATGTCGTTTCCACTGAGCCGATTCGCGGCAGCAACCCCCTGCTTTCCGCGAAAAACTGCCTGATTACACCGCACATTTCCTGGGCGCCGAAAGAAAGCCGCGAACGTTTGATGAACATTGCTGTGGACAACCTCCGTGCATTCCTCAATGGAAATCCCGTGAATGTCGTAAATAAATAAGTGCAGAATTGCAAAAGCCCCTGCCCTTGGGCAAGGTCCAGAAAACCCTCCGCATGGTTTCGACCACGCGGAGGGTTTTGCTACGTTATTTGCGCAGAAATGACGAATCTGCGTTAATCGGATCTGTCCGCTAAATAGGAGAAAATCAATTCACCCCATTCCGTTTTTTCCTTGCTGTCTTTCAAAAACATCGGCGGCTCCCAGTTGTCATCATACCAACACGCAGCCCAGCTGATTCCTTTCTGTTCCATCAGCTGAAGCATCGGGACGGCATACTGCTCGCGGTCACCCAATAAATACGGTTGTCCGACCGGCTCCCCTTTTGCAATATATCCCCATTCCGTTACAAAAACCGGCAGTGTATCCGAAATTTCATCCAACATCTTCAGGCCCTGTCCTCTGTTTGGAAAAATATGCGCTGTATACGCGATATTTTCCTCCGCCAGCGGGTTTTTCGCCCACCAGGACAAATCATACGCATAATCTGTTCCGCTGACCAGGATGATCTGCTTTGCTCCCGTATTTCTTATCGTGTCTACCAAGAGCTGTGCATTTTGACCCCATGTTTTCCCGTCAATAGAGGCCGGCTCATTGTAAATCTCAAAAATCACATTGGGCACGTTCTTGAAATACCCGGCTACCAGTTTCCAAAACGCCGCAGAAAAGGCTTTCGGCTCCGTTTTGCCTTTATACATTTCATCGCCGGCTCCGGTTTCCATGTTTCCGATAAAATGTAAATCCAGAATCACATATTGATTGCTTTCCACTGCCCATGTCACGATCGGATCCAGGTATCTCCAGAGATAGTATTCATCCTGTGCCCACTCCTCCGGATGTACAGGAATACGAATCACGTTCCCGCCGCAGGCAAACACTTCCTGAAAATATGCCTGATGGAACTTCCCTTCCTGATCGAGTTTCCTAGCTTCCGGCACCATGAGTCCCTGTAAAACCACCTGCTTCCCCTGTTCGTTAACAATCATGCCCTCCTTTACCATCAGCTTTTCTGCATAGGGTACATCACGGCTTGACGGTTCAAAGATTTCTTTTTTCTCAACTGGCAGAACAAGCTTCCCGTCCCCAAACAACAGTAACAAAGCGAAAAAGATGACCGGAAGCAGAAGGATTGCCATGAGCACTATCACGATTTTTCTTTTCTTCTTTTTCACAGCTCCTCCTATAATCCCAAAACAACGCCTATTATCATTCCTGCGGTTAATGCCAGGGAAATACCGGTTCCCACAATGCTCAGAATCATCATTTTCCGATTATTGATTGTCTTCTTCTGATGATAAATCCCATATAGGCCCAATATCCATCCAAAAATCGGAGCAAACGACAGGTATGTAAAGAAGACCCCCAAGAAATAATCTTTTCTTCTCTGATCGCTTTCCTGTTCCAGAATCAAGTCTTTTTTCTCAATCTCATCCTTTAGCAAGTAATCGAGGGAACAGGAAAACAACTTGCTGATTCGAATCAGTTTTTCAGTATCCGGGTAAGCTGTGCCAAGTTCCCACTTTGAAACGGATTGTCTTGATACGTTCATCATCTCGGCAAATTGCTCCTGCGTAAGGTTGTTTTCTTTTCTGATCATCGTAATCTTTTCACCGCAAGTCATTGGTGTGATCCCCCTTCATGTTTTTCTGAATTCTACACAATTTATGCAAAACACACCACATACGCCCGGTTGCAAAATGTAACCCCTGGGTTGCGTACACGCTATCAAGCAGAAAACGGGGATTTTTGTCTCGATCTCCATACACCTCTGTACAGGAAACACGCGAGGAAGCGCTGAAATTCTTCGGTCATCTTTTCATAACTGCTGAATACGCCCACCTTATACAGCCGGGCATTTTTTACACGTTATTCTTCCGGGAACTGCTCTGCGATACGGCGCAGGCCCTCCAACAGCACTGCGCGTGCACACGGCACGCACATACGCTGGAACTGGCTGCCATGTTCCGGATCATGGACGATGCCGTCCTGCAGAAGCACATTGGCTTTGTCGTAAATGCGGCGATGGATTTCCTCTCCCGTCAGCCCATACGCCGAGAAGTCCAGCCACAGGATATAGGTTCCCTCCGGCTTATGCACCTTCACCTTCGGCATATGTTCCTTGATAAACGCAATTGCCGCGTCAAAGTTTCCCTCTATGTAGGCACGCAGCTGCTCCAGCCATTCATCACATTCGGTATATGCCGAAATGAGCGCGGCAATGGAAAACGGCGAAAGCAAGCCATGTCCAAATTCCTTGCTGAAAATTCCACGCAGGTTATCGTCGGGAATCACGGCGTTTGCACAGGCAAGTCCTGCGACATTAAAGGTCTTATTGATGCCCGTGACCAGAATCAGATTGCTCCAGTCATCCGTTGCCTGTAAAATCGGTGTATGGGTGACGCCGGCAGTTAAAAGATCGCAGTGCACCTCGTCCGAAATGAGCAGCACATGGTTGCGCCGCGTAATCTCACACATGCGCGCAAGTTCTTCCCGCGTCCAGACACGGCCGACCGGGTTTGCCGGAGAGCAGAGAATGAATGCGCGATTTTCCGGACGCGCACAGGCGGCTTCAAAAGCCTCCCAGTCCATCGTATAATAGCCGTCCTGATTGACAAGATGGACATCCACTGCGCGGCGATAAAGCTCCTCCTCAACGCATCCGGTGAAATGGCCATAAACCGGACGGCAGATGATCACACCGTCGCCAATGTTTGTAAAGGCTTTGATTGCCGCATTGACCGCAGACATGGAACCATGGGACGGGATGATCCATTCGCCCTTCAGTTCCAGGCCATAGCGCCGGCGATACCAGGTGATTACAGCCTGGGTATATTCCTGCGTGCGCGCAGAGTATCCAAAGACACGGTGGTCCGCCACACGGTGCATAGCCTGGACAAGCGGTTCCGGACAGGCAAAATCCATGTCTGCCACCTGGAACGGAAGTTTCACAGCGGGATTCAGATAATCAAGACTGCTGCCATTGATCCCCATCCATTTTGCACTGTATGTTCCCTGGCGTTCAACGATCTCATCAAAATTAACCTTCATATGCATCTCCACCATTTAACCACCGGAATTGACAGAAAGCGGCGGCTTTTTTTCGCCTCAGCAAACGAAGTTCCCCGTCGGTACGATTGTTTTCCGGCCGGATTTCCTTTTTTTCTGCGGCACAGCTTCATTCTACCATGAAACCGGTAAAACAGCAAGCCCCACACACCCGCAGCCTTTGCAATATATCCAAGAATCACATACAGTTTGCCGTCAGTCTTGTAAATCCCGCCGAAACATGATAAAATAACACTATAATGAAAAAGAATGGAAAGGAGTAAAACCATGCGTCACTCACGTCTCCACAAAAAGCCAAACCGGATATGGAGAACATCCTGATCCGCCGCGCTCACGCTTCAAGCCCAGGAAAACCATATTCACCCATTTGGGGAGTCATAACATTTTCACCAGAATCCATGCATTTTTGGTTTCTTTTTGACTGATTTTGCAAACATCGGAGGCATTTATGACACTCACATTGAACAAAGCAGCGGAAATTCTTCAAAAGCACGTGACAGAAGAGCATCTCTTCCAGCATGCGCTTGCAGTCAGCGCCGCAATGGGCGCCATGGCCGCGCACTTCGACGCAGATGCGGAACATTGGCGCGCTGTCGGCTATCTGCATGACGTGGATTACGAAAAATTTCCGGAGGAACACTGTCTGCACGTGGAGGAACTTCTGGAACCGGAAGGCGTGGACAGCGCCGATATCCGCGCTATTCAGTCTCACGGATATGGGCTGTGCACGGATGTGGAACCCATTTCCGACATGGAGAAAAGCCTGTTTACCGTCGATGAACTGACCGGTATCATTCTGGCTGCTTCTCTGATGCGACCGGCAGGTATCACCAGTTTGAATGTCAAAAGCCTGATGAAGAAATTCAAGGACAAGCGCTTTGCAGCCAAATGCAGCCGTACGGTTATTCTGCAGGGCTGTGAAATGCTGAACATGGATATTGCCGAAGTGGCCGAGCTTTGCATACAGGGTATGCAGACGGAGGCCGAGGCTTTGGGCCTTGGCGGCAATGAGGAGTAACTGTGGAACTGACATTTTCTTCGTTTCTTCTCATTTACCTCGTTTTGGTGAATCTCTGCACCTTTCTCATCATGTTTGCGGACAAAAAGCTGGCTCGTCAGGGCGGCAGCCGTGTGCCGGAGGCCACTTTGTTGTTTTTCTGTGCCGTCGGCGGTTCTTTGGGTGGTCTTGCCGCGATGTATCTCTTCCGGCATAAAACGCGCCATCTGAAATTTACAATCGGCGTGCCGCTGATTCTCGTTCTTCAGCTGATTCTTGCCGCGATCCTGGTATGGCGTTATGTCTCCTTACTCTCGTTGTAAGGTGGTATTTATTTGAAAGTATTCTGGAAATATCTGAAGCAGGTCTGGCCGCTCTTATTTCTGTCGGTAACCTGCATTGCAATTGAATCGCTCGCCGATCTTTTGCAGCCCTCGCTTCTGGCCGATATCGTTGACGTCGGCGTCAAGAACAACGACCTGGCCTATATTCTCAAAACCGCCGCCATTATGCTCGGCATCGTTGCGATTACGGCGTTTGCGGCAGCGGGACGAAACATTTTCTCCAGTAAAGGTTCTGAGCGCGCCGGTTTTCTGATGCGCCGCGACCTGTATCGGAAAATTCAGGAGCTCTCTCCGGACGAACTGGACCGTTTCGGCCCCGGCACGCTCATGACTCGTATGACGAACGACATCACACAGCTGCAGAACCTGTCGCACGGCATGATGCGCGTCTTTATCAAAGCGCCGATTTTGTGCATCGGCGGCATTATCATGTCGTTCCGCCTGAACCCGTCACTGGGTTTCATCCCGCTCATCCTGGTTCCCATCATTTTCGGCGTCATCTTCCTCAATCTGAAAATCGGTTTTCCGCTGTATGCGAAAGTGCAGAACGCGCTCGACCGCGTAAACACGGTCATGCGTGAATATCTTTCCGGCGTGCGTGTTGTCAAGGCGTTCAACCGCTTTCGTTACGAGGTTCACCGTTTTTCCGGCCCCAATGAGGATCTGAAACGCACCAGTATCACAGCCTCCCGCGTGATGTCCATCTTTAACCCCACCGTAACGCTGATCATTTACTTCGGCATTGTCATGATCTTCTGGCGCGGCGGCATCAAGGTGAACAACGGCGTGATGCAGGCCGGCGAAATCATTGCGTTTTATACCTACATGACACAGATCCTGCAATCGCTCAATATGTTCTCCATGATTTTCAACCGGATTGTCCGTGCAAAGGCCTCCTGCGCCCGTATCAGCGAAGTGCTGGATTCCGACGATCTGCAGCATATTCCCGAAAATCCGGAGAAGCTCGATTACACCCAGGGCATCCGGTTTGACCACGTCACCTTCTCCTACCGGGGAAAAAAGCCGGCGCTGCGTGACATCAGTTTTTCCTGCAATGTCGGCGAAAAAGTCGGGATTATCGGTTCCACCGGTTCCGGCAAAACCACGCTGATCTCTCTGATCCTCCAGTTTTACCAGCCTACGGAGGGCAAAATTGAGATTTTCGGCGTTGACGCAACCAAGTCCGACCCGCACGAGGTCCGCAATTCGCTTGCCGTCGTGCCGCAGCGCGTGATGCTCTTCACCGGCACGATTTTGGAGAACCTCCTCTGGGGCAAAGAGGATGCAACCCGCGAGGAAGTCGAAGCGGCGGCACGCGCCGCCTGTGCGCACGACTTTATCGAAGGGTTTGTAGAGGGTTATGACACCCTGATTGGTCACAGCGGCGTGAACCTGTCCGGCGGACAGCGCCAGCGCATCGCCATCGCGCGTGCACTGATCAAAAAGCCGCGCATTCTCATTCTGGACGACTGTCTGAGCGCGGTGGACGCGCTGACAGAGGCCTCTATCCGCCAAAGCCTGGCAGAAGAGGCACACGAGCGCGGACTTTTGATTGTTTCCCAGAAAATCAGCTCCATTATCGATTGCGACCGCATCGTTGTCCTGGATGACGGCTGTGCAGCCGGCGTCGGCACCCATCAGGAGCTTCTGGCGTCCTGTCAGGTGTACCGCGATATTTATCAGTCCCAGTACGGCAAGGAAGCGCTTGCCGAAACTGCGGTTTTGGGACAGGAGGCGATGGCAAATGGATAAATATAATTCGGATGCCCGCGCTTCCATCGGCGGCATGCGCGGAGGACGCGGACGCCGCGGGATGCCCGTACAGAAGGCCAAGGATTTCCGCGGCACCGTTCGGATGCTGTGGGACTACATGGGAAATCTGAAGTGGTATCTTTTCCTCATCATTGTCATCTCAGCCTGTACGGCAGGTCTTGGCGTTCTGATTCCCATGATCGTCGGCCGGGTCGTGGACTCCATGGGCCTCGTGCCAGGCACGACGGACTTCCCGCTTCTCACAAAGCTGCTGGTGATCCTTGCGGCGGTTTATGTCACCGATCTGATCCTGATTTTCATGCAGGGCTTTATCATGGCCGGCGTTTCCCAGCGCTTTGTCAACCGCCTGCGTACCGAACTCTTTGCAAAACTCCAGAAGCTCTCGCTGAAATTCTTCGATACATATGAATCCGGCGACATCATGAGCCGTCTGACCAACGATATGGATACCATCTCCGGCACCGTTGCGCAGTCGGCCACGCAGCTGATTTCCGGTGTGCTGACCATCATCGGCACGCTCTCCGCCATGCTGGCGCTCAGTCCGCTGCTCTCCCTCGCCGTGTTTGTCACCGTTCCATTGATTTATCTGCTGACGCGCACCGTAACCAAACGTACCGGCAAGCTTTTCCGGGAGCAGCAGGCTTATCTCGGCGTTATGAATAGCCACATCGAAGAAACCATCAGCGGAATCCAGACCGTCCGTGCCTATGGCCGGGAAAAACAGGTCGTTGCGCACTTTGATGAGCTGAACGAGTCACTGTGCGACGTCGGCACCAAGGCGCACATCTGGTCCGGCTATATCATGCCGCTTCTGAACGTGATCAATAACTTCGGCTATGCCTTAATCAGCACCTTCGGCGGTATTCTCTGCTTAAACGGCGCACTGACGGCAGGCGTTATCGCCTCCTTTGTCAGTCTGGCCAAACAGTTCACGCGCCCCTTAAATGAAATTGCGAACACCTATAACACCTTCCTCTCCGCCATCGCAGGCGCCGAGCGCGTCTTTGAAATCATCAGCGAACGCGAAGAGACCGAGGACCGGCCGGGTGCCATAGCCCCGAACCATATCGAAGGCCATGTGGAGTTTGAGGACGTCACCTTCGGTTACCGCAGCGATGTGCGCGTGCTGGAGCACGTGAATATCGACATCAAGCCCCGCATGCGCGCCGCATTTGTCGGGCCGACCGGCGCCGGAAAAACCACTATCATCAACCTGCTCACACGTTTTTACGACGTGGACGGCGGTTCCATTAAGCTGGACGGCGTGGACCTGCGCGATTACAAGCGCGACTTCATCCGCTCCACCTTCGGCGTTGTTTTGCAGGAAACCTATCTCTTTGAAGGGACGATACGCGATAACATCCGGTACGGAAAATTGGACGCAACGGACGAGGAGGTCATAGCCGCCGCAAAAACGGCCGGTGCGGACACCTTCATTTCGCGCCTGGAAAACGGGTATGACACCATCGTGCAGGATAACGGCGCCAACCTCTCCTCCGGACAGCGGCAGATGATTGCCATTTCCCGCGCTGTGCTGGCGGATCCGCCCATTCTGATCCTCGACGAGGCCACCTCAAACATCGACACCCGAACGGAAATGCACATTCAGCACGTCATGGCAGACCTGATGCGCGGCCGCACAACCTTTGTCATCGCGCACCGTCTGGGCACCATCCGCGACGCAGATGTGATTATGGTTGTCGACGGAGGTCATGTCATCGAGCGCGGTACGCATGAAGAGCTCATGCAGCAGCACGGGTTCTACTACAATATGTATACGGCGCAGATGGGCATTGCCGGTCTGGAAGCACAGGCGGCCCTCGAAATGCAGAATAACGATCTGGATCGTTACGCAAACATTTGACATGAATTGCCCGGTTGCCTCCGAAAAATCCCGCAGCCGGCAAAGTCCCCCGTGAAACAAATTTCACGGGGGACTTTTTTCTTTCCTTTCATTTTGGGCAACTATACTTCTTACAATTCCACCCACACAGCGCCATTTTGAGAGCTTTCCACGCACTTTTCGATAAAACGCACGCCGTCAATTCCCATTTCAATACCCGGATAATCATAATCCGCCTCGCAAACCTCTTCGCCGGCGCGGCGGGCGGCAATTGCCAGCAGAAACTGATCGTACAGATTAGCCAGAGCCTCGTGATAGCCCTCGGGGTGCCCGCTGGGCAAGCGGTTATAGGCCTTCACGTTGTCATGAATGTATCCATTACCGCGGGAAATCAAGCGGGGCGGCTCCCCTTTCAGGGTCAGCGTCAGGTAGTTGCTCTTTTCCTGCTCAAATTCAATGGCGCCCAGTGTGCCGAACACGCGAACTTTCAGGGCGTTATCATATCCGGCTGCAACCTGCGAGCACCAGTAACAGCCGCTGGCTCCATTGGAAAACTTCACAAGGATTTCCGCATTGGTATCCAGCGTGCGGCCCTCGCCCACAATATCCAGGTTTGCGCACAGCTTTGTGATTTTCAGGCCCGTCAGATAGGCAACCATGTTTTCAATATGACTTCCGATATCGCCGACGCAGTTGGAAATGCCGCTTCTTGCCGGATCGGTACGCCAGGATGCCTGCTTGCTTTCGCCCTCCACCAGATCCATGAGCCATTCCTGCGGATATTCCGCAATCACCACACGGATTTCGCCGATCACGCCGTCGCGAATGAGCCGGCGTGCCTCCTTCGCCATCAAATGGCCTGTGTAAACATAACTGACGGCAAAGAGACAGCCGTTTTTTCGGGCCAGCGCTTCCAGTTCCCGTGCCTCCGCCGTTGTGCAGGTCAGCGGTTTTTCACACATCACATGGAAACCCTGCTCCAAAAAGGCCCGGCAGGCGCCGTAATGGCTCACATTGGGCACAGTGACCACCATAAAGTCCGGGCGATCCTCCCGTTCGCCCTCGCAGCGGGCCATTTCCTCATAGGTTTGATAAATCCGGTCCTCCGCCACGCCAAGCAAACGGCCCGTCTCCAGACTTTTCGCATAATCCTGCGAAAAGCACCCAGCAGTCAGCCGCGCACTGCCTCCCAGATTGATGGCTGCCCTGTGCACCACGCCGATGAAGGAACCAGGCCCGCCGCCCACCATGCCATAGGTAAAATTTCCGGCTTTTTTAGCCTCAATTGCTTCCACCATTCTGAAAACCACCTTTCTGCTTCCTCATAGCGGAGGTATTTCCCCAATTCTTACAAAAGATGCAATTCTTCCGCCCATTCCTGGGCGTGATTTATGATATAGGCAAGCGCATCCTCATCGTTTGATACGACCACACGGTCGGCAGCCGCTTTCGTCACATCCAGAGCATTGGCAACCGCACAGCCGATATTGGCCGCGCGCAGCATGGGAATGTCGTTCGTATGGTCGCCAACGCAAATGACAACACGGGCCCGCTCCCCCAGTCTGCGGCGCAGGCGCTCCACACCGGTGGCCTTATCGCCCTTGTGCATTTCTACGGAGCGATACCAGGCGCTGTCAAATACATAGCGATCCCCGTACCGGTTGTTCAGTTCCCGCTCCAGCCTTTCGCGCGACTCCGCGTTCTCCGTCAAAAAAATCGCTTTATGCCATGCGTTCGGAAAAGCGCCGAGCAATTCTTCCACGGAATCGCCGTTTTCCCGGAAAATCTGGGGCAGCGTGTGGCTATCTTCCGCGATCAGGCCCGTCACGCACGGATATTCCGCCCAGATTTCCCTTAAAATTTCGATTCCATCCTCCGCAAACGGCTCATCCTCGAGCACCGCATAGGTTTTCTGATCCAGCAGCATGGATCCGCTGGAAGCAATCACCGGGGCAGAAAGGATTCCCCGGTCAACAGGCTCCAATTCATGCGGCGTACGGCCTGTTGCAACGGTAAACAATCCTCCCGCAGCGGTATAGCGTGCAATCGCCGCTCGATTGCCTTCCGAAAGAACCCGTTCGCTGTTATAAAGCGTTCCGTCAATATCGGTGCAAATTAAAAATCCATTGAAATTTTCCATATTACCCTTCCTGTATCGTGATCCGATCTCTTTTCTTATTATAAAACATCCCACAGGAAGCGGCAAGTAAGTTGAAAGAAAATATTTACAATGCTTTCATGCTTTTTGTTGCTTTTTCATTTGCTTTTTCTGCGCCGGTATGGTATTATGTAAATCGACTTGTTAACAGATCGTGAGGCCGTTCTTATGCGAAAATCTATCACACTTTTTCTCCCGGTAATTCTTTTTCTGCTTCTGTTTTCCGCCTGCGCACAGCAGAAAACGGTGGATGACGAAGCTGCAAATAAAATCAAAGACGCCATCATAGCCGCCGAAAACGGCGAACAAACCGGAGGAATACAAATCGATACAGATTTTTTCCATTCCGGCAGCAAAGAATACGGATATACTCTGCTTACCGGTGACACGGCGCTGCCATCCGATGAATCAGGACTGCGCGCAGCGATTGACCTGATTGCATGGTGGTGCGATCCCGCCGAACAGGTCGGCGAGGACGTGGAAACTGCGTATCTGTATGTAGGCGTCTGCCTTGTGAATAATGAAACCGAGTGCTATGACATTGCCTTCGGCACCTATGTTGACGGGGAATTTGAATGGAAGCGCGAGTTCGCTGTGGACTTTCAGGCATCGCGTATCTTTGAACTGAATGTCAACACACTGGAATACGTCGAGATTTACACAGCAAAATAACCGAAAAAGAGCGAAAGAACGGCGGTGGATATGTTCCACCGCCGTTCTTTGATTTTTTTGCAGTTTTTGCAGTCAGGCACGCAGTTCCGCGCCCGTGCGGCTGGCAAGGAGCTTCAAAATACGCTTCATCGCACCGTCCGCATCCTCATCTGTCAGGCTGCGGGCACGGTCGCGCATAGTGAAGGTATAGGCAAGACTCTTTTTGCCGTCTCCCAGCTGCGCGCCGCGGTACACGTCGAACAGGTGAACGCTCTCGAGCAGTTTACCGGCGCCTTCGCGGATGCAGGCTTCGATTTCGGCCGCAGTCACTTCCTCCGCACATACAACCGCTATATCGCGGCTGATCGCCGGGAACTTGGCAAGCGGTTCGTATTCCACGATGCCGCCGCGGTTGTTATAAAGCGCCTCAACCTCCAGCTCTACCGCGTAAATTTCGCCGGAGACATTGTAGTTTTCCAGTACCTTAGGATGCACCTGGCCAAATACGCCGACATAATCGTCGCCGCAGTACACTTCGGCGCAGCGTCCAGGATGATAGGAGGGGTTGTCGCGTTTTGCACGGAAGCTCAGGTTCTGAATACGCAGGCCATCCGCCAGCGTTTCAATTGCGCCCTTGATATCATAGAAATCCACGCCGCCATAGGCCGCTGCGGAAAGAATCTTGCGTTCGTTCGGCAGCTTTTCGGTCTCGGACGGGGTATAAACACTGCCCAGTTCATACAGGCGCAGGGAATCGTTTTTCATATTGTAGTTGCGCGCTGTTACATCCAGGATGGAGGGAAGCATCAGCGTGCGCAGCATGCTCATATCCTCAGAAAGCGGGTTTGTGATCACGACCGCGCTGCGCAGCGGGCTGTCCTGCGGAATCAGGACACGGTCCAGGATTTTCTGGCCGCTGAAGGAGAGCGTCTGTGCCTCGCTGTAACCCAGTGCGTAGAAAATATCACGGATACGATCGTCAAACTCAATGCGGGGCATGGGTGTGTACCGCGTTGCACCGCCGAAGAGAGTCGTCGGAATGTTGTCGTAGCCATAGAAACGGGCGACTTCTTCCGCGATATCCGCAAACTGCTCCACGTCCATGCGCCAGGACGGAATAACGATGTTCTCGCCGTCCATCCGGAAGCCCAGTAGATCGAACCAGTGCAGCATGTCTTCCTTCGGGATGTCAATGCCGATGAACCGGTTGATGCGCTCCGGTTCAAATTTGATCACTGTCGGCTGGTATCCGGAATTGTCAATATCAATGATACCGTCGCAGACCTCGCCGGCGCCCAAAAGCTCCACAAGCTCGCAGGCACGTTCCAGCGCAGGCAGCGTGTTCTGGGAATCCAGGCCCATTTCATAGCGGCCGGAGCTCTCCGTGCGCATGCCAAGACGACGGGAGGTCAGGCGGATCGAGGTGCCGTTGAAATTTGCGGACTCAAACACCACCATTTTCGTGCCGTCCGTGATTTCACTGTTGGCGCCGCCCATGACACCGGCGATGCCGACCGGTTTCTTCGCGTCCGCGATCACCAGCATCTCGGCATCCAGCTTGCGTTCCTGATCATCCAGCGTGCTCATCGGCTCGCCTTCCCGGGCGCGGCGCACAACGATTTCCGCACCGTCGAGGCAGGCATAGTCAAAGCTGTGCATCGGCTGGCCGTATTCCAGCATGACATAGTTCGTGATATCCACGATATTGTTGATCGGACGAACGCCGCAGGCACGCAGACGGTCGCGCATCCACTTCGGAGAGGGTGCAATCTTTACATTTTTTACAACACGGGCCGTATAGCGCGGGCAGAGTTTCGGCTCCTCCACACGGACACGCAGCCACTCGCCGATATCACCTGCGCCGCCGCGCACAACAGGCGTTTCGGGCACATACTTGATATCATAGGTCACGGCGCTTTCACGCGCCAGGCCGATCATGGAAAGGCAATCCGGGCGGTTCGGTGTGATTTCAAAGTCAACCACCCAATCGTCAAATCCCAGCACTTCACGGATATCGCGTCCGGGAACGGCCGCGGCAAGTTCCTCTGCCGTCAGTGTGTCGCCCAGAATCAGAATGCCATCCTCATACGCACCGGGAACGTCGTGCTCGGTCAGGCCAAGCTCTTTATAAGAGCACAACATGCCATTGCTGGGCAAGCCGCGCAGTTTTCCCTTTTTGATGTGCACATCGCCGGGCAGATGCGAATCATGCAGCGCAGCAGGCACCAGATCGCCCACATGGACGTTTTGTGCGCCGGTAATGATCTGGATATCCTCGCCCGCTCCCACGTCAATCTGACAGACCCAGAGGTGATCGGAGTCCGGATGGCGTTCCATCTGCGTCACACGGCCAACTACCACGTTTTCAATCTCAGCGCCCAGGTAATCCAGCGTTTCCACCTTGGAGCCGGACATGGTCATGTCGGCAATATATTTTTTCGGCTCATAGCCATAGGGAACCAGGCTGTTCAGCCAATTCATTGAAAGTTTCATCTTGTTGCCTCCCCTTAACCGTTGAACTGGCTCAAGAAGCGCAGGTCATTATCGTAGAATTTGCGGATTTCATCGATCTTATAACGCAGCATGGCAATTCGTTCAACGCCCATGCCAAATGCAAAACCGCTGTAAACTTCCGGATTAATGTCACAAGCGCGCAGGACATTCGGATGCACCATGCCGCAGCCCAGAATCTCAATCCAGCCCTCGCCCTTACACAGACGGCAGCCCGCACCGCCGCAGGCGAAGCAGGACACGTCCATCTCGGCGGACGGCTCGGTGAACGGGAAATGGTGCGGACGGAAGCGTACGCGGGTCTCCGCGCCGAAGATGCTCTGCGCGAACACCTCCAGATAGCCCTTCAGGTCGCTCATACGTACGCCGCGGTCGATCAGCAAACCTTCAATCTGATGGAACAGCGGGCTGTGCGTCGCATCAAGGTCGTCATTTCGGTATACACGGCCGGGCGCGATCACGCGGATCGGCGGTTCCTTGCCCTGCATCGTACGAATCTGCACAGAGGACGTCTGCGTACGAAGCACCACGTCGTCCGTAATATAAAAGGTATCCTGCGGGTCACGGGCCGGATGGTCCGCAGACGTGTTCAATGCGTCAAAGTTATAATAGGCCAGCTCCACTTCCGGTCCCTCGACCGTCTGGAAGCCCATGCTCTCAAAAACGCGGCGGACATCCGCAATTGTCGTCGTCAGCGGATGACGGTATCCGGGCGCCGGCGCCTTGCCCGGCATTGTAACATCAAGCGATTCCGCTTTTAACTTGGCCTCCAGTGCAAGTGCGCGCAGTGTTTCAAAGCGCTCGCCGAGTTTGGTCTCGATCTGTGCACGAACCTCATTGGCAAACTGTCCCATCACCGGACGTTCCTCGGCGCTGAGCTTGCCCATCATCTTTAAAATGGCCGTCAAAGCGCCCTTTTTGCCGGAATAACGGATACGAACCGGCTCCAGTTCCTGCTCACTCGCAGCGGAGTCAATTGCCTCAAGCGCTTCCTCACGGATACGCTCAAGATCTTCTCTCATTCCCATGTCTGACACCTCTTCATCAAAAAATACAAACAAAAACCCTTCGTCCGACGCGCCGTATCGGCGCATCGGGGACGAAGGGACATTCTCCGCGGTACCACCCCGGTTTTCCCGCAGCAAGCGGGAACACTCAACCCCACGCGGCAGGACAGTCGCCGGGCAGGGGGCCTTTAACGCAGGCAAAACGCCGCCAGCTTACTGCTTATCGTTCAGCGGCAGAACTCGCGGGTGAAGTTTCCCATTGCCGCGCGGAAAACGCTTTCAGCCGGTGACGTTTTCTCTCTTTTTCGCGCTTCTGACAATGCTATCCGGCCTGCTCGGCCGCCCGGTCATCGTCTTTCACCATATTGTGTGTTATTTTACCATACAAAACCCTGTATTTCAACAGTTATTTTGCACAAGGATACCGGAATTCCATTCCCGGGCCGGGTTATTTTGCGACGTAAAAGAATTGGTAATATGCGATAACCGCCGCAACTGCCAGCAAAAACAGAACCAGCAGTAAAACCAGATGCCGCTTCGTCAGTTTCAGATCCGGCTGTTCCGCGATCGGCAGGTTCAGCCGGCGCAGCACCGGCAGCATAACGCCGATAAACATCGTCAGCAGCACAGCTTCCAGCGGGAAAATCAACAGGTTTTTGGCGATACGCGGAATCAGGTATACCAGAATGGACTTGCTGTACATCCAGGAGAGTGCCAGAGGCGTCAGGATGATATTCAGAACCACGTTGACGGTCAGTTTTGCAGTGAAAATGCGCATGGGGCTGAGCTGCGCGCGATAAAAGAACAGTGCATAGAAAAACGATCCCAGTGCTTCAATCACCGTGAAGGGGAAGAAGTATGCGCCTTTTGGGAACAGCAGGCACCCCAGCAGGTCGCAGACCGTTCCGGACAGGAATCCCAGCACCGGGCCATAAACCATACTGCCGACGGCATTGATGAAGAATCCGACCGTGATATACAGGCTCTCCCCAACCGGAATGGCAACGGATTTCAGCGCCACACGCACAGCCACCAGCAATGCGGTCAGCACCAGCATACGGGTGCTCTTCAGCTCTGCGCACGCAGTGCGCCAATAGTCACGGGAAAAGGGGGTTCTAAAAGTCGTCATTGTTCTCTCTCCTATTGTACGCCGGGACAGCCGCCATTACACCGCGATCAGACCCAGCGATATTTTCCAGGCAAGAATCCGCCTGACAGATTCATTGATCCGCTCTTCCGGGATCGTTCCGTTTTGCACGGCATTCAACACCGCATGGATCTGCGCAGCATAGTCGGAGGTCAGCAGCATATCATTGCCGGCCAGCACTGCCTGCACGGCGGCGGATGCGCCGTCCGTGTAATCCGTGATGCTATCCATGTCCAGATCATCGGTCAGGACAACCACATCACCGCCCAGCGTTTTCCGAAGGATTTCATGCACTGCCGGGGAAAGTGAAGCCGGCATTTCTGTGTCAAAGGCCTCTACGATATTGTGGCACACCATCACGGCACTCGCCCCGTTTTGGACCCCGGCCGTAAACGGCAGAAAATCAGAAACATAGAAATCATCCGCCGCGCGGTGATCCACCACCATACCCACATGCGTATCCGCGCAGTTTCCGTAGCCAGGGAAATGCTTCAGCACACTGCCGATGTTTTCTTCGCACATGACCTCCACTACCCGGGAAACATACTCCGAAACGGCTTCGGCGTCCCCGCTGAAGCTGCGGGCATACATAAAGTCACTTTCTCCGGCCGTCACGTCACAGACCGGCGCCAGATTGACATTGATGCCCAGAGAAAGCAGCAGCTGCGACTTTTCATGCGCGTCCTCGACGACGCGCTCCATGCCGCCCTCGGCATACAGGTCGCGGGGAGATAAAAAACGTGCATCACGCAGATTGGGGTTGGAACTGACACGCACAACGGTGCCGCCCTCTTCATCCACACCGATCAGCAGCGGGATCTCTGCGCGCTCCTGGAAGCCATCCAGCATCGTGCGGACATCATCCGCCGTCAGTCCCGACAGGTTTGACGCAAACAGGATATAACCGCCCAGCGCATACTGCGACAAGACCTCCGCCGCGCCGGAGGACGGACACCCCACAAAGAACATCTGTGCCACGCGTTCCTCCAGCGTCATATCCCCAAGCAGCTGTTCGATTTTATCCGCTGCGGGATCCGTTTCCTCCGGTTCCTGCGGCGGTTCCTCCTCCGGTTCCTCAACGGAAGCCGGAATCACGGTAAAGCCCAAGTTCTCTTCCACCGGCGTCCCGGCGTCCACATCCGCTGTTCCGGCGGAGGTTTCCTCCGCCGGCAGACTGGGCGCACCGGAAAGCATGCTTCCCGCACATCCGGCCAGCGCGAACGCGCAAACCAGCGCCAGCGCGATCATAACACAACATTTTTTCATGCAGCAGCCTCATATTCCAACCGGCGGCGCAGACAATCGCGCACCGCAGGTGCTTTCTTGATTCCGGCAAACTACCGAAATCGCCTTTTCTGATAAAAAACGCTGTTCTTTGCTATTATACCACATCTGTAAATACCCTGTAAAATGACAAAAAACATCCGGCGCAGGATGTTTTCATCCTGCCGGATGTTTAATCGTTTCAGACTATGCCGGCGGTATCACGCTTTCGCTGCCGGAGACATCTTCCGAATATTCCAGGAGCGACATGGAATACACCAGTTCGCCCTGCGTATAGGTTTCGGCATGAATCAGAAGACCCAGACTCACTGAAACGTAATAGCGGGTTGTATAACTCATCGATTCATCATAGGACTCCACATAAATACAAGAGTATTCGTTCCACTCTCTGTAATCCGCGACCGTTATAATCTCCGGATTCAGGTTCAGGATGTCCTCATAAGTCGGAATTCCCGCCAGACGGTCCGCGTCCTCAAAGGATTCTGCGCCGCCGGACAGGACCCGGTCGTCGCCCTCATACCAGATGGTCACGCGGTCTTTTGCCGTAATCGAGCACAGCGCACGTCCTGTCAGACTGTCCAGCGTTTTCGTCACGCACTTATCCGGGAGGATCCATTGTTCTGTGCTGGTAACGCGGCTTTCCTCGCGATAGGAAACCACATTTTCCACGCGAATATAATAGCTTTCCGGACGGTCCAGCGTTTTGATCACATTCTGGACATTACTACGCGTCACATTCACCCGCTGCGCATGATCCCCCGGTTCCATGGGCCGCTGCTGCGCATTGGCACTGTCGCTGAAGTCCGAGCTGTCCGGCAGAGTAATGTCCGCCTCATGGCTGTTCGGATTGAAAGTGGATATCAGCAAGAAGATCAGCACAACGCCCATCACCAGCACAACCAGTGCGGCGGCAAGCCATTCAACTTTTATCTTCTTCATAGGACATCCCTTCAAACCAGTCAGGTGTTTTCATGATGCTCCGACGGTGCCTCATCGGTTTTCATTTCCGTACTCTGTGTATTTTCCCGGTTTTCCGGTGCAGCGTCCGGCTGTTCCTGCCGCCGTTCACGGGCGGCAATCATGCTTACGCCAAAGACCGCCGCAACCAGAATTGCCAGCAGCAGCAGGATTGCCTTAATCTCCCCACCGGCCGCCAGAATAATAGCAACAATGCCGAAAATACCGGAAATACAGTATAAAATCGCCACTGTCTGCTTTTGGTTAAAGCCCATGTCAATCAACTTGTAGTGCATATGCTCCCGGTCGGAAGCCATGGGGCTCTGGCCATGGGAGACACGGCGGATAATCGCAATCAGCATATCGAGGAGCGGAATCCCGATCACAAAAAACGGCACCAGGAAGCTGACGACCACATAAAACTTGAAAAGCCCCTGAATGGACATCGTCGCCAACACAAATCCCAGGAACATGGCGCCGGTATCCCCCATAAAAATCTTTGCGGGGTTCAGATTATAGGGCAGGAAGCCAATGATTGCGCCGGCCAGCGCGGCCATCACGATGGCGACATAGGCGTTGCCCAAAATACAGGAAATCACCAGCAGCGAAACCGCGGAAATGCCGGAAACGCCTGCCGCCAGACCGTCCAGGCCGTCAATCCAGTTGACGGCATTGGTAATTCCCACGATCCAGATAATCGTGACCGGGATCGAGACAACCTCGCTCAGCACGACATCCGGATTGGCGCCGATGCCAAACGTGGAAAGCACATCAATGCGGATGCCGCCGTAAAACACAGGGATCAGCGCCGCCAGAATCTGAACGATCAACCGGAGCCATGCAGGCAGGTCATAGATATCGTCAAATGCGCTGACGACAATAATGACCAGCGTGCCAAGCAGGATGCTTGTCATCTGTCTGTCCATGCTGCCGAAAATCAGCAGTGAGGCGACAAAGCCGAAAAAGATGGCAAGTCCACCCATTAAAGCCGTCGGTTTTTCGTGCGCATGGCGTCCGCGCGGTTCATCCACGGCGCCGACAAGGAAAGCAAATTTCTTTGCAAGCGGTGTCGTTGCAAACGCCAGAATACCTGCCACCACGAACGCAGCCGCAGTATACAGGTAAGATAATTGTGTCATAGCTTCCTCCGCTGCACTCAGTGCCGGACAAAACCGACTTTGCGGTAGACTTTATCCAGCGTTTTGCGCGCAATATACTGTGCGCGGCGGGCGCCATCTGTATAAACGCTTTCCAGATAGGCCTTATCTTTCAGAATTTCCTCGGTTTTTTCGCGAATCGGGCGCAGGAGCTCCACCACAGCTTCGCCAACCTTGGTCTTGAAGTCGCCATAACCGTGTCCGGCAAATTCCGCTTCGATTTCTGCAAAGCTGCGTCCCGTTGCGGCGGCATAAATTGTCATCAGGTTGGAAATACCCGGTTTTTTCTCCGGATCATAACGTACTTCCGCCTCGCTGTCCGTGACGGCACGCTTAAAGCGGCGCATAATATCTTCCGGCTTATCCATCAGGATGATACGGCCGGGGTCCTCGTCCTCCGACTTGGACATTTTCCTGGTCGGATCCACCAGACTCATCACGCGTGCGCCGATTTTCGGCACAAACGACTGCGGAATCTTAAAGGTTTCGCCATAAACGCCGTTAAACCGGTTGGCAATGTCGCGCGTCAGTTCCACGTGTTGCTTCTGATCCTCGCCCACCGGCACATAATCCGGCTGATACAACAGGATATCCGCCGCCATCAGCGAAGGGTACGTAAACAGTCCGCCGTTGATATTTTCGGCATTTTTGGCCGATTTATCCTTAAACTGCGTCATACGTGACAATTCGCCGAACATAGCATAACAGTTCAGCACCCAGCCAAGTTCCGCATGCTCATGTACATGGCTCTGGATAAACAGCGTATTTTTCTCCGGATCAAGGCCACAGGCAATGTACTGCGCAAGCTGCTCAATGGTGCGGCGGCGCAGGTCGGCCGGCTTCTGACGGACCGTGATAGCGTGGAGATCCGCCATAAAGTAATAGCAATCATAATCGTCTGCGCGCTCCGCCCAGTTGCGGATAGCCCCGACATAGGAACCCAGAGTCAGTTCGCCGCTGGGTTTAATTCCGGAGAGCATGACCGGCTTTTTTGCCGCAGTATTGACATCCATGATACTTCACTCTTCCTTATCCAATGAATTCACGCATGGTATCGCCCATGATCTTCACGCCGCGCTCGATCTGCTCGAAGCTCGGCAGTGAGAAATTCAGACGAATATACGGGCTGACCTCGTTTTCGTCAATGCAGAAGGAGGAACCCGGCACACCCATGACGCCGCGCGTGCCGCAGAGCTTGCAGAACGGTACGCCGTCATATCCATCCGGAAGCCGGCACCACAGGAACAAACCGCCATCCGGACGCTCGTAGGTGCACTCCTTCGGGAAATATTTCTCGATTGCCTCGCACATGGCGTCGCGCTTTGCGCGGTACATATCGCAAATCTTTGCAATATGCGCGTCAATGTCATATTTTGTGATCATGTCGCTGGCAATCATCTGATACATCAGGTTGGTATGCACATCGCTGACCTGCTTGGCAACCGTCAGTTTGGAAATCACGCTGCGATTCGCTAGTACGAATCCCACGCGAATGCCCGGCGAAAGAATTTTGGAGAAGCTGCCCACGTAAATCACGCGGCCTTCGGTATCCAGGCTCTTGATCGTGGGAATATCTTCTCCGGAATACCGGAGTTCAAAATACGGATTATCCTCCAGAATGAGGACATTGTACTTCTGTGCCAGTTCCAGGATTTTTTTACGCTTTTCCAGCGAAGTAACACGACCCGTCGGGTTCTGGAACGTCGGGATGATGTAAATGAGCTTCACATTTTCGTTGTCGCGCAGCGCCGCTTCCAGTTTTTCCAGATCCATGCCGTCCGGTTCCGTAGGCACGCCGATCAGATTGGCGCGGTAGGAGCGGAAGCTGTTGAGCGAGCCGATAAAGCTCGGCGACTCGCAGATAATGCCGTCTCCCTCGTTCAGGAAGCACTTGGAGGTCAGGTCCATGCCCTGCTGCGCACCGGTCACAATCAGGATATCATCGTCGTCGGTGCCGGTGTGGTATTTATCGTGCATACGGGCTTTCATCGCCTCGCGCAGCGGCGTATAGCCTTCGCTGACGCCATACTGTAAAGCGGAGGCCGGAGATTCCCTGAAAATTCTGGCAGAAATCTCGCTCATTTCGGCAACAGGGAATGCTTCCGGCGCAGGATTGCCCGCGGCAAACGGAATGACATTCGGATCCTGAGTAACTTTCAGGATTTCACGGATAGCTGAGGGTTTCAATTCGCTGATTCTATTTGAGAATGTGTACTGCAACACAAGTCCCTCCCCATTTCATTGATATCAATGTATTTTAGCACAAAATGCGCCGTTATACAACATGGTTTTTCAAGATTCCGCTGTTTTGGTGAAGCAGCCCTTGCCTGCACACCGTGCGCAGCGCAAAAAAAGAACGGATACGGCCGGCATACGGCGCATCCGTTCCTCTGGTATTTCTTATTTTTTCTTTTTGCGGCCGCCGTCATAATTCTCCCCAAACTGGAGATCCTTAAACTCAAACCGCGGCTTCGGCGTCAGAAGAATCACTTCTTCGTCGTCCCCGGTGGGGCGCTTGACGGAATTCGGCAGTTCCTCATTCGGGGCAAGGTCCGCTTCAAACACGCGGGTACTCTGCTCCCGGCGGGGCAGTGCGTCCGTCGGTACAGGCGGTATATTGGGAAGCGGGACTGTGTCCGGCAGGACCGTCTGGCCCGGGCGTGCAGACGGTGCGGGCTGCGCCGGTGCAAACGTTTGGACAGGTGCGGAAGGCTCCGGCTGCGTGTCGGCCTGCGCCGGATAGGCAGCATCTGCTTCCGCATGGAATTCTTCTTCCTTCACGCCGCGCAAAAACTCCGATTCCCGCTCGTACATGGCAAGCATACGCTCAACAAACTGCTGTACGCCGGTTTTGGCCTCTTCCAGACGCATTTCCTCTGCGGCAATCCGCTCGTTATAGGAAGCCAGCAGCGCCTCGGCCTTTTCCTGCGCAGCCTTTTCAATATTGGCGCTTTCTGCCTTTGCTTTTTCAATAATCGAGGACGCCATGCCCTGTGCGCTTAAAAGCGCCTTGCGCATGGATTCATCCACAGTGCGATACTCCTCGATCTTCGCGACGAGCACCTTCATCTTATTCTTCAGGACGATATTTTCCTTATAGATCTGGCCGTAATCTTTCTCAACGGTGTCAAGGAAAGCGTCGACAGCCGCCATATCGTAACCGCCCATAATTACTTTGTCAAACTTCTTATCCGCAATTTCCTGAGGCGTAAGCATGATATTCCCCCTTTTTGAAACACCGTATTCAGATGATCAGCCTGATGATCAACTCCAGCAGCAGAAACACGACGATATAACTGAAATCAAACGGTATCTTTCGTAAAAAACGAATTTTGGACAGCAGTGCTCTGACAGGCATAAGGATCGGCACCGTGCAGGTATGTATCAATCTGACAAACCGGCTGTCCGAATCAACCGGAAACCAAGTCAGCAAAACGCCGGCAAACAACAAAATCTGTACCGCACGCAACAGCGCGGCAAACACCTGTGCAATCATGACTGTCAGAACCGGCCCTTACAGGTACAGGCCGTTGTTTTCCAGTTCGTCAATCAGATCGCCCTGGATATCAACATTATAGGGTGTGATGATATACGTACTGTTGGCCACTTTCTTGATCTTGCCCTCGTTGGCATAGGCCACGCCGCTTAAAAAGTCCAGCAGGCGGCGGGCGATATCCCGGTTTGTCTGCTCCAGGTTCAGCACCACCGTACGCTTGTCCTTCAGATGATCCGCCACTTCGGCGGCATTTTCATATTTTTCCGGCTTCACAAGCACAACGGAGAGCTGTGTCACCGTATGGATATTGACAACGCGATTGCTGCGAATCGCGGAAAGATCATCTCTTGTGCGCGTGTCGGAAACACGCTCGGCACGGTCGTCACGCTCGGCAGACGCGTCAAACGCAGGCCATTTTTTCTGAGGTTCCGGATCCGCCTCTACGAAATCATCGTAACCCTCATCATCATAGTCTTCTCCCCGAATATATCTTCTGAAGCTGTCAACCAAACCCATGCTTCCCATCCTTTCGATATGTTATTGGCGGGGGCCGAATATCCCCGTTCCGATTCTGATTAAATTAGAGCCTTCGCAGAGTGCGGCGCGATAGTCGCCGCTCATCCCCATCGAGAGGTATTTCATTACTACATTATCTCTTTTTTCTGCACGGTTGTCAATAAATAGTTTATACATTTTTGCAAAATATTGACGGTTTTCGCCGGTCGAATCGGATTTTGGCGCAACGGTCATCAGGCCCAGAACCCGAACGTTTGAAAAACCGGCTGCCGCATCCAGAAAAGCCGTCAGTTCTTCCGGCATCAGGCCGTGTTTTTCCGGCTCCCGGCCGATGTTCACTTCCGCCAGAACGTCCTGGGAAATTCCCAGTTCTGCGGCACGCAGATCAATGGCACGCAGGAGCTTCACTGAATCCACCGACTGGATCAGCGACACATTGCCAACCACCAGTTTCACCTTATTCGTCTGCAAATGTCCGATAAACTGTACATTTTCCCCTGCATATGCGCCGTTTTTGAACTTTTCCGCAAATTCCTGCGCGCGGTTTTCACCGGCAGCATCAATTCCCGCGGCAAACGCCGCCTGAATTTCCTCAGCGCCGCGCGTTTTGGTTGCAGCCAGCAGCAGCACGTCCCGTCCGCCCGCAAACGCCGCTGTATCCGCCTTGATTTTTTCTACGTTTTCCCTGATGCAAGAAACGTTCATTTGATAACCTTTCCGTTTGAGAGTCCCTTCCCGTTTACGATGATGAAATCATACACCAACAGGGATTTCGTCGTCGTTGGGTCGGTATCGACAATATAGTAATCCTCCGTTTCATAGAGGACATCAATCTTCTTAAATTCCGAGTACATGCCGGTGATCACGTAGACGCCGAGGTTGCCCTCATTGTCTACACGCACGGCGTCTTTCGGCACCTTCAGGCCCTCATAGGTAGCCATAACAACGCTGGCGCTCTGCTTCCGCAGATTCACAAGTTCCTTCATATGCTGATTGGAGGAGAAAACCACCGTCACCTCGCCGTTTTCCGCCTGACTGATGGACTCCACGCGTGCGCGCACCAATTCGTCCCCCATGGCGTCAAAGCGCAGGTTGACATACTTATTCTTGGTCAGCACAGAGGCAGCGTCGGTCCGCATGACAGAGACAAAATACCACTTGAAACTGGTCACCAGACGGCCCACCTGCCGGTCCGTGGTACGGACATTGCGTTTGAGCAGGCTTCGGAAGGCCGAAGGTGTGAGTTCGCCCAGGGTATCCACGTCAAAAACGCTCTCATATCCATCCACATGGCTGGTGAAAAAGCCGGAGGCCGAAGTTTTCAGTGCGGTTTCGCTGTCGCCGATCCGCTCATTCAAATAATCCCGCTGCGCTTCCAGTGAGGTAATCATCGACTGAATTTCCTCCATGGAAGTATTGGTCAGCTCGCGGGTTACAATATTCGACTTCAATTCCGAGGCATACTCGGAAATCAGGGTAAAAGCCTCCGCGTCCGCAAGTTCAGCGGTATCGCAAAGGCCGTCATAAATATAGGAGGACAAACTCATCACGCCGCTCGTATCCATACTGGAGTCGAGGGCGGATTTCAGAAATTGTATGTTTTCGTCCAGACGCGTGACGGTGGTCTTCAGATCGGCAGCCTTGCTGTTTTCATAAACGGCAGCATATTCGCCAAAACGCGCCACCTTATCGCCTTCATCCGCCGTATAGACCAGGATTCCGTTATAATCGGCCTCCAGTACAGTCTCCTCGCGGACAAAATAGCCGACAATGGAAAATTCGTCATTCACCACGGTGGAAAGAGCTGTTGCAGTCGTCATTGGCGTATTGAATGCCAGAAAAATCTGCACAACAAAATAGGCAAGAATACCGACGCACGCAATGCCGAATACCAATTTGATCGGCAGCATCACCAGTTTCCGGCGCGCACGCGCCTGTTTTTTCTCGTTATACTGCCTGACGTAACGATTTACAATTCTGTCTCGGGAGGGCATACTTCCTCTTTCTCCGAACAACAATTGAGTTTGATCGGAATTTCTCTGGAGGGTGTAATGGTGGAAAGTGCGTGCTTGTAAATCAGCTGCTGGCGTCCTTCGCCTTCCAGCAGAACCACAAAATTATCAAAGCCCTTGATCAGGCCACGCAGCTGAAAACCATTGATTAAATATACGGTAACAGGAATACGATCACGTCTCGCCGTATTGAGGAACACGTCCTGGATATTGGTCTGCTTCTGCATGAAGATCAATCCTTTCGATTTTCTTCTGAAATAGGGGAACCATCTGTTTCACAGATGCCTGGAATACATCTTGACGGGTTGATTATATCATAAACTTTTCGGTCTGGCTCGAATAATTTGCAAGATTTACTTTTTTGTCAAATTTTTAGCTATTTTGCTCAATCACTTCACAGGCGCGCAGGAACAGTTTATCGCCGTCGCGCGCATCAATCCAGTGGATGTCCGGATCGCGGCGCAGCCACGTCAGCTGGCGCTTTGCATAGCGGCGGCTTTCGCGGGCGATATCCTCACGCGCCTCCTGCAGGGTGCAAAGCCCGTCAAAATACCGAAAAAGTTCCTTATAGCCGATTGCCTGCGACGCCGTGCGGCCGGGGTGCATGGCGCGGATGCGCCGGGCCTCCTCCGGGAGCCCTGCCGCAAACATCAGATCCACGCGCCGGTCAATTCTTTCATATAACGTTGCTCTGTCCGGCCAGTCCAGGCCGATTTTCACCGCACGGTAACGCGGTGCGCGTGCAGCGGCGCGGCGGTCCCGCTCCGTGGCGGTTTCGCCTGTCGCCTCATAAATCTCCAGAGCGCGGATAATCCGTTTCTCGTCATTTGGATGCAGCCGGGCGGCCCGTTCCGGGTCGATCTGCGACAGCCGGGCGTGCAGCGCCGCGCTGCCGGAAGAAGCCGCTTCCGCCTGCAGCCGGGCACGAATCGCGCCGGTATCCGGTTCATCCTCAAAACTGCGGGCGCCAATCAGCGCATCGACGTACAGCCCGGTCCCGCCCGCCACGATAGGACGCAGACCGCGCGCAAGCAAACGGTCCGCACACGCGCCGGCATCCGCCGCATAGCGCGCGGCGGAATAATCCTCCGCGGGATCCAGAATGTCCAGCATATGATGCGGGACTCCGTCCTGCTCCTCAATCGTAGGCTTTGCCGTTCCAATGTCCATGCAGCGGTAAATCTGCATGGAATCCGCAGAGATCACTTCCGTGCCATAGTGCGCGGCAAGCCGCACGGCAAGGCCGGTTTTGCCCGACGCTGTCGGGCCCATTACACAAATCAATGTATTCATAAAACACGCCGGAATCCTTTTTCAAATTCACGCCGCGATGTGACCAGGGCCACAGGGCGTCCATGCGGGCAATAGCGTACATCCGGCAAACGCAAAACCTTCTGCACCAGCGCCTCCTGTTCCTCCGGCGCGGTGTGCCACCCGGCCTTGATTGCCGCTTTGCAGGCAATCGAGTGCAGAATATCATTGCGAATACCGTCCGGTTCCCCGGCGCGCATCCTGCCGCAGATATCGGCAATCAATTCGCCGGCCTGTGCGGCATCAATGTGCTGCGGGATCTCCCGCACGATCAAGGTGCCGCCGCCGAAATCATCCGCCACGATGCCTGCTTCGGCAAGCAGTTCCCGGTGGGTATCAATCAGCTCCATATCCTCCGGTGAAAGCGGCAGCAGCAGCGGTTCCAGCAAAATTTGCGACGCCACGGCGGTTTCCTGCGCTTTCAGGGCATTATACAGGATGCGTTCGTGTGCCGCGTGCTTGTCAATATACATGATTTCGTCGTCCAGCTCCACCACAATGTAGCTGTGGAACAGTTCTCCGACAATCCGGTAATTTTCGGTTGCCTCTTCCGCCGGAGCCTGCGTTTCCGGCTCCGCAGGGACGGGATCCGGCAGCGGCTGCAGCGGATTTTCCGGCATTTTTTTCGGTTCCGGCTGTATGGCGTTTTCAAAATCCTCCGCATTTACATCCGGCACAAAGTGGTGCGGGACCACGCCGTGCGCAGGCTGCGACTGATAGACAGGCGCAGGGGCACGCAGAACCTGCGGGGCAAACCGCGACTGCTCCGGCGTTTCCGGCACGCTGAAATGCGGTACGCCGGCTGGGGTTTTCACCGGTCCCGCGGTTTTTTCCGGCAGTGGCACCGTATGCGCTCCTTCCGTTGGCGCCTCGGGCGCCGCCGGCGCACGCGGCGCTGCAAAGGACGGACGCGCCGCACCTTCCAGCGCGCGTTTTACCGCCACATATACCGCTTCAAACACCGCGCGTTCGTCGGCAAATTTCACTTCCGTCTTGGCCGGGTGGACATTCACATCCACGTAGGCCGGGTCGATCGCCGCCTGCAGCACACAGCCGGGGTACTTCCCCGTCATGATGCTGCCGCGATAGGCTTCCTCCAACGCCGCGCCCATCGTGCGCGAGCGGATAAAACGGCCGTTTAGAATAAAATACTGCGAATTGCGCGTGGAAAGCGAGAGTTCCGGCTTTGTCACAAAGCCCCAGACGGTCATACGAGGCCCGCTCAGCGAAAGTGTTTCCTCCTGCTCCACAGGGGTCAAAGAAGCTGCAAATTCCCGTCCGCACACCCCATACACGGCGCTGCGGAGCTTCCCATCGCCAGGCGTACGCATGGCGTCGCGCCCGTCCTTGATGAAGCGGACGGCCACTTCCGGATGCGCCAGCGCCAGCTTGTCCGCCGCTGCCGCGCAGTACCCCGCCTCCGTCGCGTTTTTCTTTAAAAATTTCATGCGGGCAGGCGTATTATAAAACAATTTTTCAACGGTAATCGTCGTACCGACCGGACAACCCGCGTCATCAACGGATTGAATTTCCCCACCGGCCAGCGTCACGCACGTTCCGGCCGTATCCTCTGCCATGCGCGTAACAAGTTCCACGCGCGCGACAGCAGAGATGGCGGCAAGCGCTTCACCGCGGAAACCCAGCGTCAGAATCGCGTGCAGATCCTCTTCCTCGGAGATTTTACTTGTAGCGTGCCGGATAAAACAGGTCTGTGCGTCCTCCCGAGACATACCGCAGCCATTGTCCGTCACACGGATCAAGTCGATGCCGCCGTTTCGGATTTCCACAGTCACCTGCGTTGCACCGGCATCCACCGCATTTTCCATCAATTCTTTCACAACCGAAGCCGGCCGCTCCACCACTTCCCCGGCCGCGATCAGATCCGCAACGTGCGGAGATAATTTTTTGACGATATTCATGTTTCACCCAATCAGAGAGGCCGGCTGATGGGATACCATCCGGCCGGTTAAAACGTTCTGGCGATTTTTTGAAATTCCTCGCTGTCACCAAAGAGCGACGGCAGGATTTTCAGGCCCTCCCGGCCACCGCGCCGTCCCTCCAGCAGGACCAGAGAAGGGCCCGTATCCGGACGGCGGCAAAACAGGCGCAGCCGTTTTGGCTCAATTTCATGTTCGCGCATCACACGCATCAGTTCGGAAAGCCGTTCCGGTGGATAAACAACCGAAAAACGGCCGCCGTATTTCAGAAGGTATGCGGCGGCGGCACAGAGATCCTCCAGCGTACAGCAGCACTCCGTGCGGGCGATCTGCGCCTCGCTGTCCTCCGGCGGGATACTGCCGCCCACAGGCATATAGGGCGGATTGGAAACCACACTGGTGTAGGCGGCATGAGCAAGCGTTTCCGAAATAGCACGAAGATCCTGGCAGTATACGTCCATGCGCGCCGAAAGACCGGCGCGCAGGATATTCCGCCGCGCCTTTTCCGCCGCGCCCGGCCGCAGTTCCACACCGTCGAAGCGTGTGCTGTCTCCGCCGCGCAGCGCCATCATCAGCATCACAGCGCCTGCCCCGCAGCCCAGGTCGCACACACGGCCATGTGCAGGCAATGCAAAATCCGCCAGCAGTACGCTGTCCGTGCCGATGGCAAGGACATCCTGTTCATATTCAATTCCGTTTCCGAGGTCAGCGGTATTCTTCCTTATCGGCGGCTTGTCAGGCATAAATAATCGCAGAGCCCTCTTTCATATCAGACGCGCTGACACGAAACAGGGCTCTGTTCATCCTGGATTGAAATTACTCTGCTTTCGGAGCTTCAACCGGGCATACGCCAGCGCACGCACCGCACTCCACGCAGGTTTCGGGGTCGATCACGTACTTGTCATCGCCCGCAGAAATTGCAGAAACGGGGCACTCGTTCTCGCAAGCACCGCACATAATGCAATCATCAGAAATCTTATAAGCCATACCGCACCTCCTGACAGATTTACAACGATTATTATAACACAAGCCGCAAAAAAAGCAAGTCTTTTTCTGTAAATCTGTTGAAAACATCCGCAGCCAACATATGGGAAGCTTCTTTTTTCACCCGGCAGCGTGCAAACGGGAAGAAAAGCGCGCGTTCCGGAAAACCGCGTCAAAAAACTCAGCTTTTTTCAAAAAAGTACTTGCATTTTACGGCAAGTGGTGCTATAATACTGCTTACTGATGAAAAAAAGGAGGTGGACATATGCCTAACATTAAGTCTGCTGAGAAAAGAGTCCGTGTCACTGCAGCGAAAGCTTTGCAGAACAAGATGGCAAAATCGTCCCTCAAAACCGCTATAAAGAGTTTTTATGCCAAGATAGAAGCGGACCCTGCTAACGCTCAGGCTGCTTATAACGAAATCGCCTCCAAGGTCGATTCCGCTTGCGCAGATGGCATCATGCACAAGAATACCGCTGCTCGCCGCAAGAGCTCTTACGCGAAAGCTGCAAACAAAGCACAGAAGTCGGCCTGATTCTTTTTTCAGCGACTGCTAACAGGACAGAGGATTCGTCACCTTCTGTCCTGTTTTGTTTTGTCAAAAAGCCGTTCTCCCGAAAACGGGAAGAACGGCTTTTTTGCTGTGGCAGCACCGCAGGGATCTGTTAAAGCGATTTCCGGTCCGATGTTTTTAATGTCCGCACCGCATTCAGGATCGCGATCACAGAAACGCCCACATCAGCAAACACTGCTGCCCACATATTGGCAAGACCGAAGGCCACCAGAATCAGAACAAGCAGCTTCACACCCAGTGCAAACACAATGTTTTGCAGCACGATTTGCTTCGTTCTGCGGGAAATTTGAATGGCCAGGGCAATTTTGCGCGGATCGTCGTCCATCAGCACCACATCCGCTGCTTCGATCGCAGCATCGGAACCCAGCACACCCATGGCAACGCCAACGTCTGCACGGGAGAGCACCGGTGCATCGTTGATGCCGTCGCCCACAAAGAGCAGTTTTCCCTTCCGGCTCTTTTCGGCAAGCAGCAACTCGACCTTTTCCACCTTCCCAGCCGGGAGCAGCTGCGTATACACTTCGTCCAGACCCAATTCCTGCGCCACTTCCTCTCCGACTGCGCGGCGGTCGCCCGTGAGCATCACGGTACGGCGCACGCCGTTTTTACGCAGCAGGTGAATGGCCTCTGCCGATTCCGGCTTCACTTCGTCCGAAATCACGATGTGGCCGGCGTATTCTCCATCAACGGCAACGTGAATCACCGTTCCGTTTTTATGGCAGGCGTGCCACGCCGCGCCAATCGCATCCATCAGCTTATCATTACCGACGGAAACGCGATGACCGTCCAGCAGGACGGAGATTCCCTGTCCGGCCACCTCGGTCATGTCGGATACACGGGAACGGTCCGGTTCTCTGCCGTATGCGTTCTTCAGAGAGACAGAGATCGGATGATCGGAATAACATTCGGCAAGCGCCGCAATTTCCAGCAGTTCCGACTCTGAAATCTCGTTCGGATGGATTGCCGTGACGTAAAACGTGCCATGCGTCAGCGTACCGGTCTTGTCAAACACCACGATTTCGCTGTCCGCCAGTGCCTCCAGATAGTTACTGCCTTTAATCAGGATACCGCGTTTCGAGGCGCCGCCGATGCCGCCAAAAAAGGACAGGGGCACGGAGATCACCAGCGCGCAGGGACAGGATGTCACCAGGAAAGTCAGCGCGCGATAAAGCCACACGCTCCATTCGCCCACAAAAAGCGGCGGCACAATCGCCAGCAGCACCGCACCGCCCACAACCGCAGGCGTATAAATCCGGGCAAAGCGGGTGATGAAATTCTCCGTACGTGCCTTATTGGCCGCAGAATTTTCAACAAGCTCCAGAATTTTTGCAACGGTGGATTCCCCGTATTCATGCGTGACGCTGACGCGCAGCAGTCCGTTGAGATTGATGCAGCCGCTGATCACGCTTTCTCCCTGTGCGACATTGCGCGGCAGAGATTCGCCCGTCAGCGCAGTGGTATTCAGGCTGGAGGCTCCTTCCAAAACGATTCCATCCAGCGGAACACGCTCGCCCGGCTTAATCACAATTGTTTCACCGATCCGTACGTCCGCGGGATCCACCTGCTCGACCTCGCCGTTTCGCTCCACATTTGCATAGTCCGGCCGGATATCCATCAGTCCTGCGATCGATTTGCGGCTGCGGCCCACGGCAATGTTTTCAAACAGCTCGCCGACCTGGTAAAACAGCATGACGAAAACGGCTTCCGGGTATTCCCCGATGCACAATGCGCCAATCGTCGCAATCGTCATCAGGAAGTTTTCATCAAAAATCTGCCCATGCGCGATATTCACTGCCGCACGCTTCAGCGTGCCGGCGCCAATCACCAGATACGGCACGAGAAAAACCAGCAGTTCTCCCCACCAGGGCAGCGCTATAAAATGGACTGTACACACTGCCGCTGCCAACAGGACGGCGCTTAACAGAATCCTGTACAGCGAACGTTTCTGTTTCCGGTTCATAACGAAGCGCTCCTCACACTAAAATACGGCAATCCGGCTCGATTTTTCGACAAATTGCGGCTGCCTGCTTCACAATGGCATCAAAATCCGCGTCGCTCGCCTCCAGCGTCAACCTTTGGGTCATAAAGCTGATCGTCACGCTCTGCACGCCGTCCAGCTTCCGGATGGCTGCTTCCATTTTTGCCGCGCAGTTTGCGCAATCCAGTTCCTCCAGCTTGAAGGTCTTTTTCATCGAACATTCCTCCCCGTCTATTCTTCAAGATGCTCCACGGCTTTTTCAAAGATTTCCTGTACATGATGATCGGCCAGCGAATAGTACACCACTTTTCCGCTGCGCCGGGTTTTCACAAGCTTGCTGTCGCGCAGAACGCGCAGCTGATGGGAAATGGCGGATTTCGTCATATTCAGCAGCACCGCAATATCACAGACGCACAGCTCTGCGTGGTCAAGCGCCCAGAGAATCCGGATGCGGGTGCTGTCTCCAAAGACCTTGAAAAATTCCGCCAGCTCCGTTATTTTTCCGTCTGACGGCATCCCCTGCCGTACAGCCGCCACGACGTCGTCATGAATCACATCGCAGTCACACAGGACTTCCGACTTTCCCATTGCGGCACGCTCCTTTCACAGCAATAATTGAATCACCTTTCAATCGTATTATAATTGAACAGGTGCTCAATTGTCAATACCAATTTGCAAATTCGTTGAATTGACTGACGAAATTGCGGACTGCGTCACATTCTCTGTTCAATTTGCAAATTCACTCCGGTGTTTTTACAAAATCGGACTGTTTTTCAGTCGGGAAATCTGATATACTGAATTATCGTAATCCTGCTGCGTTCTTTTTTCACAAAAAACGCCTATGCCATCCCCCAAACTTGTCTGAAAGGAAGCTTTATGGCGATATCGACAAAACTGCTGCGTATGCAGCTTGCATTTTTCAAGCCTTTTGTAAATGGCTGCACGATTGAAACCGCCCGGATGGGGCAGGCAAAGCTCGGCGAACTGATGGCAAACACCCATAAAAGCAAAGTCCTGTATTCCCCGCAGATTTTCCGCAATTTCATCGGCGAATGGATCGCGCCGAAGCAGCAGGCAAGCGACTGTGTGATTCTGTATCTGCACGGCGGCGGTTACGTGGCGGGGGATATTGACTACGCCAAAGGATTCGGCACCATACTGGCCGCAAAGAACAGCATGAAGGTTTTTTGCGCGGCTTATCGCCTTGCGCCGGAGTATCCCTATCCCGCCGCTTTGGAGGACGCCATGACGGCATATGAATATCTGCTGGAAAACGGCTATGAGAGCCATCAGATCTTTCTCTGCGGCGAATCAGCCGGCGGCGGGCTGAGCTATGCGCTCACGCTGCGGCTGAAAGTTGCCGGACGTGCGCTTCCGGCAGGCATCATCGCCATTTCACCCTGGACAGACCTCACGGCGTCCGGCGCTTCCTATGAAACCAACCGCGAATGTGACCCCTCCATGACGCGTGAGCGTCTGGCTTATTATGCGCAGCTTTATGCAGCCGAAGAGCCCTGCACCAATCCCTTCCTTTCCCCTCTTTTCGGCGAATTGGACCACATGCCCCCGTCGCTCATTTTCGCAGGCGGAGATGAGATCCTGCTGGACGACGCCGTGCAGCTGCACAAACGCCTTTTGGAGGCGGGCAGCCCCAGCGAGCTGGTCGTCACGCCGGGAATGTGGCATGGCTATGTGCTTTATGGCGTCCGGGAATCCAAAAAGGACCACGAAAAAATTTCGAAATTTTTGAAGGAGGCAGGCGATGGCAGACCGTGAACTGCGCTGGATGCGTCTGGATAACGCTGCAAAAATTTATCCGGCGGCAAAACGGCGCAACTGGAACAATCTGTTCCGCCTTTCCGCAACGCTTCGTGATCCCGTCGATCCGCTCGTTCTGCAGTCCGCGCTGGATGTAACCGTCCGGCGCTTCCCCTCCATTGCCGTGCGGATACGGCGTGGGATGTTCTGGTACTACCTGGAGGAGCTTGCGCAGGCGCCCAAAATCGAGCGTGAGCAGTCCTATCCCCTTGCGCACCGCAGTTTTTCCGAGCTGCGGCGCTGTGCCTTCCGTGTGCTCTACTATGAAAACCGGATTGCCGTGGAGTTTTTTCACGCATTGACTGACGGAAACGGCGGGCTGGTCTTTTTAAAAACGCTCACTGCGGAATACATCACGCAAAAATACGGCGTTTCCATCGCCAATACGGACGGTGTGCTGGACCGCAGTGAGGAACCGGACGAACGGGAGCTTGTGGACAGTTTTCTGCAGAATGAAGGTCCCGTCAGCAAAAGCCGGCGGGAGGAAACCGCCTATCTGCTGCCCGGCACACGTGAATGGGACGGCTATCTGAATCTCACAACCGGCATACTGGATGTGCAGGAGGTTCTGGCGCTGGCAAAACGCTATCAGGTCAGCCTGACAACGCTGATGGTATCCGTCATGATGATGTCCATCCTCGCCATTCAAAACCGCCACGTGCCAAACAGGCGCCAGCAAAAGCCTGTGAAAGTGCTTGTCCCGGTGAACCTGCGCAAGTTTTTCGACAGCAGCACGCTGCGCAATTTCGTTCTTTATGTCACGCCCGGGATTGATCCCAAAATGGGAGACTATACGCTCGAGGAAGTGCTGAAATCCGTCCATCACCAGATGGGCGTGGAACTGACGCAGAAGCAAATGAGCGCGCGCATCACCGTCAACGTCCGATCGGAAAAGTCGTGGGCGCTGAAAATTGTGCCGCTTTTCCTGAAAAATGTCGCCATGAAGCTCGTATATAACATGGTCGGTGAAAAAAAGTCGTGCATTGCATTTTCTAATCTCGGTGCGGCGGCGCTGCCTGTGGAAATGCAGTCCTATGTGGACAGGCTGGATTTTGTTCTGGGTGCGCAGGCGGTCTGTCCAAACAACTGCGGTGCCCTGACCTATGGCGATCACCTAATTATCAATTTCACGCGCAGCATCGAAGAGCCGGAGCTGGAGCGGGAGTTTTTCACACGGCTGCGCCGTCTGGGCCTCTCCGTCACCATTGAGAGCAATCAGCGCTAAAAAGGAGGAATATCCGGATGTCATATTGTGTGCACTGCGGCGTAGAGCTTGCAGACAGCGAAAAAAAGTGCCCGCTCTGCGGCACCGAAGTGATAGATCCCCGCGCCGGGAAGAAAAAGGACGTCCTGCCGCCGTTTCCTCCGCATCCCGTGCGGACCCAACAGCAGGTCAGCCGTCAATCGCTCGTCGGCCTTCTGACCCTGATTTTTTTGATTCCCATTTTGCTGTGTGTTGTCTGCGATGCCAGCATCAATCACCGGATCGTCTGGTCCGGCTATGTGGTGGGTGCGTTTTTGCAGCTTTATGTCACCATTGCGGTTCCGCTTTTGCTCTCCGCACGGCCGTCGCGGCACAATTCCGTGCTCTCTCTTTCGCTGGACTTTCTTTCCCTGCTCCTGCTGCTGAAATACATCGAATGGGAAACCGGCGGCACGTGGTTCTGGACCTTTGCCCTGCCGGTCACGGTTCTCACAGCGGCAATTGTGATTGCCATCAACCTGATAGCGCTGCGAACGGAACTCTCCCGCCTGGCTATTTCGGCCATAGCGGTCATCTGCACCGGCGTCTTTTGTCTGGCCCTTGAACTGCTGCTCAACTTTGCGTTTCATCTGCGCAGCACAATTGCCTGGTCAAGCTATCCGTTGATTACATTCCTGCTGCTTGGTGCCGTAATGCTGTATATCGACCGCAACAAACCGCTGAAGGAAAAGTTGATTCAAAAGTTTTTCCTCTGACCGCAGCTCCCGTCGGAGAAAGCGGTCCGCATCCGATGAGCACGGTTCCCGCGCAAATTCCTTACCGCAAAATCATGAGAGAAAAAGAGGCTGTCGATCTTGGAGAATCTGATTTTATCCGTCAATGTTGTCCTTCCGTTGTTTTTATTGATGGCGGTCGGTTATTTTACCCGGCAAATCAAACTGTATGATAAAAAAGCGCACGCCGTGATGAACAAACTTGTGTTTAAGCTGTTTTTGCCAGTCCTCCTGTTTAAAAACATTTACACCACCAGCCTGGAGGCAGAAATCAACGGACGCGTGTTCCTGTTCGCCGTCATCAGCGTTCTGGCCATGTTCGGCCTGCTGTTTGCCGTCATCCCGCTGATTGAAAAGGAGAACCGGCGGCGCGGCGTTTTGATCCAGGGCATCGGGCGCAGCAATTTCGTGTTGTTTGGTATGCCGATGGCGGAAATGCTCTGCGGCGGCGAGATGGCCACCACATCGCTTCTTGTGGCAGTCGTCGTGCCGATGTTTAACGTACTTTCGGTCATTGCGCTGGAGGTTTTCCGGGGCGGAAAGGTCAATTTCCGCAAAATCCTGCTGGGCATTGCCAAAAATCCGCTCATCATCAGTTCTCTTCTGGGCCTTCTGGCTCTGGTCTCTGGCATACGTTTCCCAACGCCTGTCGAAAAAGCAATCTCCGATCTGGCCGGGATCGCAACACCGTTTGCGCTCTTCCTGCTGGGCGGCGCCATGGAATTTTCAAAGGTCAGTGCAAACCTGCGCGCGCTTACCATCGGCGTCGTGGGAAAGCTGATCGTGATGCCGCTGATTTTCATTACCGCCGCCGTACTCTGCGGCTTCCGGGGAATTGAACTGGTTTCCATGATGGTGCTTTTCATGGCACCGTCCGCCGTTTCCTCGTATACGATGGCGCAGCAGATGGACGCCGACGGAGAACTGGCGGGTCAGCAGGTCGTTTTTACTACTGCATTTTCCATTTTCACAATTTTTCTCATCGTCTTACTGACCAAATCACTGGGTCTGATCTGATCCGGTTAACAAAAGCCCCCTGGCAGGATCTCCTGTCAGGGGGCTTTTCTTGCTATTTTCGTTAATCGTGGAAGAGCGCATTTGTCTCAAATACCGGCTCGCTGGTCACATTCAGGCCCAGACGGCGCAGGATGCCTGCATCCGGTTCCGAGAGAATATAGGATGTGTGCGCCTCGCAGTTTTTCAGGTAAGCCAGCTTGGAAAGCGCCAGTTCCGCGGTCGGGTTCGTTGCCGCGCAGATGGAGAGCGCGATCAGCACTTCCTCCAGATTCAGCGTCGGGTTCCGGCGTCCAAGCATTTCCCGTTTCATTTTCAGGATCGGCTCCAGAATCACCGGAGACATCAAATGTACCTCGTCCGAGATACCTGCAAGGGTCTTGATCGCGTTGATCGTTGCGCTGGAGGCCGCATTCATCAGGTGCTGCGAGCGTCCTGTCACAATTTTACCATCCGGCAATTCAATCGCCATGGCGGCCGAACCGCTTGCCGCCGCCTTTTGTTTGGCCGGCCGCACCACGCGCCGGACGGTTTCCACATCCGCATTCAGCTGCGAGAGCAGCGTTTCAATCCGGTGCGCCGTATCCGGCTCTTCGCGGCCCAGACGGCACTCGCACCATGCATGGTAATACCGGCGCACGATTTCCTGTGTTGCGGCTTCGCGCACGGCTTCATCATCCGTAATGCAGTATCCCGCCATATTCACGCCCATGTCCGTCGGCGATTTATAAATGGTTTTATTCATGATGCGGGTCAGGATCGTATTGACAATCGGGAACCCTTCGATATCGCGGTTATAATTCACCGTTGTTTCGCCATAGGCATCCATATGGAAGGGGTCGATCATGTTGACGTCGCGCAAATCGGCGGTTGCCGCCTCATAAGCAAGGTTAACCGGGTGCTTCAGCGGCAGATTCCAGATCGGGAAGGTTTCAAACTTGGCATAACCTGCACGGATGCCAAGTTTACTTTCGTGATAAAGCTGAGAAAGACAGGTGGCCAGCTTGCCGGAGTTCGGGCCGGGGGCCGTGACGACAACCAGCGGACGCGTTGTTTCGATATAATCATTCGCGCCATAGCCGTTTTCGCTGACAATCAGATTTACATCGGTCGGATAGCCCTTGATCGGGTAATGCTTATATGTCTTGATGCCCCGCTGCTCCAGCATATTGCGGAACGCGATGGCGCCGGGCTGATCAGCATACTGCGTGATCACGACGGAGTTCACCGAAAGACCCAGGTCACGCAGCGCATCAATGGTGCGCAGGAGGTCCTGGTCATAGGTGATGCCAAAGTCCGCGCGGATCTTGTTCTTTGCGATTGACGAAGCATTGATGCAGAAAACAATCTCCGCCATATCGGAAAAGCCCTGCAAAAGCTTCACTTTTGCGTTGACATCGAAACCCGGCAGTACGCGCGACGCATGATAGTCATCGAACAGCTTTCCGCCGAATTCCAGATACAGTTTGTTATCAAACTGCTTGATTCTCTCTAAAATATGCTCCGTTTGCGTCTTGATGTAAAGATCCCGATCAAATCCGACACGCATGGTTCATAATTCCTTTCTTTCGATTTTACAAACGCCCCTATTATATCATTCCGTGTCGAACAATGCAAGCATCGGAGGTCTATCTTCCCGCAGCATTTTTCATTGCGGGCCGTGTCGCCGTATGATAAAATGAAACCGGCCAAAGGAAATGGAATTTTCGTTTTCCGCGCCAAAAGCCCCGTTCCGGAAAGTGCATAACCTGCCGGAAAAGGGCGTGAATGTCCAGTTTCAAAACTCTGCTGCCTTCCATCACGCTTCCCGTCATAAGCGGTACCCCCTTGCAATCAACCTGCCGCTGTTGTACAATAGGGGCAGCTTGAGAGGTGAGTTTCATGCAAAAATTAGAGATACAGGACAACAATTCCCTGCGTGCAAACGTCTTTAAAGAACTGGAACAAGCAATTTTGAACGGAAACTTCGCGCCAGGTGACAGCCTGATCGAGCAGCGGCTCTCTGCGGAGCTTGGCGTCAGCCGTACGCCTGTACGGGAGGCCCTGCGGCAGCTGGAACTGGAGGGGCTTGTCAAAACCATCCCAAACAAGGGAGCTGTGGTCATTGGCGTTTCCGCCAAGGATATTTTGGATATTTATTCCATCCGAATGAAAATCGAATCGTTAGCAGCCCGCTGGGCCGCCACCAATATCACCGATGAAGAGCTGGATGCGCTGCGCGAAGTCGTGGAGTTACAGACATTTTATGTCAGCCGCAGCGACGCCATGCAGGTCTGGAATCTGGACACCCGCTTTCATGAAATTATATTTGAAGCCTGCCGTTCCCGTCCTCTGCGCCACACGCTCTCCGGCTTCCATCACTACATTCAGAAGGCACGCGAGCTTTCCTTCAAAACGGCCGGCCGCGCCCGCCTTTCCGTGGAGGAGCACCGCGCCATTTTGGAGGCTATTGCCTCCCACGACCCCGACGAAGCAGAGCGTCTGACGGAGCTGCACATTGCGATGGCGCGCGAGAATGTTGCCGGAAATCTGGGTGAGGTAAACGGATGAGTACGCGAACAAGATTGCTGCTTTCGGCGCTGGCCTGCCTTCTGTGTATTGTCATCGTCCTCTCGACGGATCAGCCGCAGCGGCCCTTTCAGCGTCTGACGGAAGAAACCATAGCCGCTTTTGAAGTGGAAACGGCAGTCGGCGTCTCGGCCACGGTTTCCGACCCGGAATCGCTCCGGGCGCTCGCCGGTCTGCTGCGTGACATGATCGTGTACCGTCATATCGATGCGGATGGCACACTGCTCGCTGCCTATTCCATCTTCATGCAGGACGGGAAAGAATATCATCTCGCCGTCTACGACGGTTTTATCTCTCTGGATGGTCTCTCCTGCTCCGCCGACCCCGCTCACACCGAAAAACTCTCCGTATTTGCCCGGCAGTTTGCCGGATAAAGGCTTCCTGTCCGCCATCTATCGACAGAAAAAGCCGCGTCCCGAAGGACGCGGCTTTTCGTATCTCGCGTATTCAGAGCCAACGCGAAATATCCGTTACAAACGCATAGGGATCCTCTCGCATACGAGAAATAGCCGCGGCAAGCAGGGCGCGCGTATCAACCAGATACGCATTGGCCGCTCCCACCTTGCCTTTTCGGAGATCCGGTTCCGATAAAATATCGGCAATACGCCCGAATTCCGAGCCCCAGCCATAGTTGTCACGACGGCAGTAGATTCGCTCCTTGCCGTTTACCACATACCGTTCCGGTACATCACGCAGATACGGCGCACGGACGATATCCTCAACGCCATGCATAAACGTGCAGGCATCCAGAACGTCACCCAGAAAGAGGAGCTTTCCCGCATACAGGGGCAGCAGCATAAACGGCGAATGTGGACCGACCGCTGTATCATCCTTCTCGTGCAGGCTGGTCAGTTCCCTGGCCAACCGCCCGCGTGCGCAGACGGAATGTGTGGGGTTTTCGCTGCGCATGACGCCCGGCAGCCGCATAAAAACCCGCGGCAGCAGACCAATGCACGGTTCTGTCTCCTCACTCGAAAAAACCGGCTGCTCTGCCGTCACGTTGTCATAGGTCAGCGCAGGGAACAAAAGCGTTCCCTCCTCCCCTACTGCAGCCTGCAAATCCGCAATCACCTCTTCCGGTGTGCGCCGCGTTCCCAGTGCTTTCATCGAGGAATGTACCAGCACAACATCCCCGTTTTGCACACCTAAATCAGCCAATTGTGCTCTGAACAGTTCCATTTCGCTCATTTTTTCACCTTTTCATTCCTTTTCTGCTGCAGCAAAGCAAGTATACCACCGCACCGGAGCAAAATCCATTGATAATCTGGCGAAAAACCGCGGGGAAAACTGTGAAGTCTCACAGTTTTCCCCGCGTGTATACAAAACAAAGCCGTCATTCCCCCGTTACAGGACATATTGCTGTACGGTAAAAACCATACGCTTCAGCACGTTCTGCTGCCGCAGTGTTTCGCGGCGCAGTTCCCGTGCATAGCGGTACATGGCAAGCACTTCCATGCGTGTGGCGTCTTTCCCCGCATAACGCACCTTCATAAAAAGCATGGCTGCATCCGCCAGTTTCATGTCGGAATAATCAAAGCCAAGTCCGGCCCGCTGCACATACTCTATAAGGGTTTCATCCTCCCGCCTGTGAATCCCGGTAATTGCCACACAGCGGAGAATTTCGCGCATCAGGATCCGGATTTTTTCGTTGTCCGGTGCACGGTTATACCGTTTTGTCTTTGCTCTGCGTGAGAGCAGCAGTGCCGTCACTGCCAGCACCAGGATGAGTCCCACAGCCGCCAACGTCATAAACATCCAGAAGCGCTTCATCTGCGCGCGGCGAAGCGCCGCAAGCGCCGCCAATTCAGCCGCACTGGGACCGTCTGTTTCAGGCGGAGGCGTGATCTCCGCCGGCGGTTCCTCCGGCGGCATTTCCGGCATGGAGCTGCTCGCGTCACCTGTTACCGGAAGTCTGCGCTCCCATTCCTGGTTGCGTCCGGCCCCGGAACCGGGTGTCGGTTCAATCAGGATCCAGCCATAGCCTTCGAGATACACCTCCACCCAGGCATGCACGTTCTGGTTGGTCAACTCTGCAACCTCGCGGGAGTTCAGCGTATCTGTAAGGCTTACGCCTTCGACATACCGCGCCGGCAAACCGACGCACCGCGCCAACACCGCAGCCGCTGTTGCATAATACGTGCAGTAGCCTTCGTCGGCGTCAAATAAGAACCAGTCGGTGAAGTCCCGGTCCTCCGGGAAGGCCAGCGGAGTCAGCGAATAGGTATAGCCCTCCTGAAAATAGTCCTCAATGGCCAGAATTTTATCGTAAGTCGTTTCGCAGTCCTTTGTTATTTCCCGTGCAAGGTCGTACACGCGCTCGGGCAGTTCGTCCGGCAGCTGCGTATAGACCTCCCGAATCGTGCGCGCACGTTCCGCCAGGCGATCTGTGAGCCCGCTGTTGAAATAGTCCGGATCCGGCTCATTGAGTGCCAGGATCATCGGCCGAACGGCACTGCCGTTTATGGCACGCAGGCTGTCGAAATCCGTATCGTCGTCCACATAGCGGAAACCTGTCAGGCTGCGCAGATATTCCGTCAGCGTCGGACTGCCCCAGTTGGTTTCAAAATACGACATGGTATATTCAAGGCCGATTTTCTGCATCCTCTGAAACCGCAGATTGGGTCCGTAGATCGAATACTCCGCTTTTTTGTCCGTGTCCACCTGGCTGAGCGGCGCACTGTACAGCACGCTCTTCGTGATGATATCGTCAAACTCGATCGTCAGCATCGTGCGTTTATAAATATCCTCCCCGCGTTCCGGCATCAGCCCGGAGCGCAGCATGGAGTACAGCGTCTCATAAAACTCAATTTCCGGTTCGCGCTCCGTAAAGACGCTTTCCGATTCATCCTCCCATCCCGTACCGGTATAGGTACTGCTGATACTGCCGCGCAGATAAATCGGGGATCGGGTCTTGCTGTTGGTGGAAACGCGCAGAAAAACGGCATAGTCATTCGCGTTCACGCTGCCATCCTCGTCCGTGAAGCTCATGCCGTTGAATGTGACGCTGAATTTCTCCGGGATTGCACCAAACCAAATTTTCAACGTTGTCTCCACCGTTTCCATATTCACGGAGATCTCATTCAGGAGGTTTCGCACCGCCTGCCAGCGTATTGGCGTTTCCCGGGCGGGCAACAGCACAGCAATCACAATCAGAAGCACACTGACGGGATACAGAAAAAGTCCCGCACTGCGCTTGGATTCCACGCGGTGCCGGTCGAACTGTAAATTGACCAGTTCAATCACGGACGACACCAGGCAGATACCGACACAGGCCAGCGGCAGCTTTCCCAGCGGGATATCCATAACCGGCAGGACAATCACGGCAGCCAGCGCCAGCGCCGAAAGAGCAAGCCGGGAGTACAGATGAAACGTCAGCGGATAACACAGGGCCGTGCAGCCCAGGGTACCCAGGCAGGCAAAGAAAAGCGCGAAGGCCGGCTGAAAAAGAGCCTCCTCATCGCCCGCGCAGTGCAGGATAAACCAGTCTGCCGCGCCGCGTATCCACGCTCCGGCTTCCCGCAGCAGCACACGGGCCGATTCGCCCGCCAATTCCATGATCAGCGCGGCGGCTGCAATCACCACTGCCAGCGCAATCCACAACGCTTTCTTTTTCTTGAACCGGTCGAAGAACAAAAACAGAATGTCCGCCGCCACCGCAGCCACGCAGAGAAATAGCGGGCTGATTTCCAGCAGGAAATAGGTGTTCAGTGCCGACGTGACGGCAAACACCATGAGAACGGACGTGATATTACGAAGGAGCATGGCATAGCGCCGTTCAGATGACTTCATACGGCACCTCCCGTCCCCGTCTGTTCAAAAGCATCCGCAAAATCCCGGTCGTGCTGGATCTGAACGACCCGGATGGATGCCTCGTTCATGTATGTACGGATCCTTTGCTGTTCCTCCGTCAGGGCATCGCACATCAGCACAACAGCCACTTCATTTCCGCGCGCCGCAGCTTTCACGGAAGCGCTGTACAGGTCACCGTCCAGCGTATGCGTGATCACCAGATAACGATACGCACCCACCTGCTGCTCCAGCGAGCGGCTGATTACCTTACCGGCGCCCTCCTTGGCGGTAAAGGCAAGCCGGCCGCACAGATTATAGAAAGCATCCATTTCCTGTGCCGTGCGGGCAGGCGCTTTTTGCACGTCATTTTCCGCAGCAAACCAAACGTCACAGGGAATACGGTGCGCAAGGCAATAATCCGCAATGGCAATGCTGCTTTCTATGATCTTGTCCTCTCTTTCCGCGCGTTCCAGCCAGTCGCGCAGACCGGTAGGGGTGAGGTCCATGCAAAGTAAAACGCCCAGCTTCATGGTTTCCGTGTACTGACGGCTCATCAATTCGCCCCGTCTGGCCGTTGCTTTCCAGTGCACCAGCCGTCTGGAGTCGCCCGGCACATATTTACGCATATCAATGTCCAGTTCCTCTGCCTTTGCGCGGGTATGGAACAGCACATTTTTGGAGTCCTCGTCCTGCGGCAGGATATTTAAGGAGGAGAGCCGGACTCTGCGCGGTAAAACCGTCACGCTGTTGCGGCTGCGGATCGGATAGGAAAGCTGAAACAGGTTAAAAAGGTCCGTGATCTCGATGGAGCGGGCGCCCACATTGTAAATGCCTCTGTAATGGCAGGCCAGACGCGTTTCCATCGAAATGCTTTCTCCCGGCAGCAGGCAATAGCTCATCTGCTGCTCTGCCCCCTCGACCGAGGACATTCCCGTATAAAAATTGATCTTCAGGTTTTGATAGGACAAAAAATCTTCATTTGCCACGCGGAAGGTATAGGCGGAGGACTCCCCTTTCACCAAAACCACGCTGTCAATCATCTGATACACCTTCACGCGCAGATAAACATACAGCGTATAGAGCAGGGATACCAGTGGGATCAAAAGTGTCAGATAAAACAGGGCATATGGGATGTTGCCCCCATAAAAGCTTGCAAAAACACCGGCTGCAAGGATTGCAGCCACCAGAATCAGGCGGTTACGCAGCATTTGCACACCAACCCTTCAACATTAAAACACCGGGACTTTGATTCCGGACAAAATACTGTCCAGAATGGATTTGGTGGTCTGATGCTCCAAACGCGCCTCCGGCGTCAGAACCAGACGATGGAAGAGGACAGGCGAAACCATTGCTTTCACATCATCCGGAATGACAAAATCGCGTCCCTGCATTGCGGCCGTTGCCTGGGCAGCGTGCGCCAGCGCGATGCCGGCACGCGGGCTTGCGCCCAGAGAGAGCGAGCGATGCGTTCTCGTCCCCGCCACGATCTGAACGATATACTCCATCACATCCGGATGGACGCTGACTTCCCGCACAGCCTTCTGCAGAGCCAGAATGGTGTCCCCGTCCGTCACGGGCTGCAGTTCGTTAAGCGGCTGCGCAGAGATATAGCGGGCCAGCATGGCGCGTTCATCCACTGCATCCGGATAGCCAATGGAAAACTTCAGCATAAAACGGTCGAGTTGTGCCTCGGGCAGATTATAAGTGCCAAGGTAATCAATCGGGTTCTGCGTGGCAATCACCATGAAAGGCGAGGGCAGCGGGTAGGTCGTGCCGTCTACCGTGACCTGGCCTTCCTCCATAGCCTCCAGCAGGCTTGCCTGCGTTTTGGGCGAAGTGCGGTTGATTTCGTCCGCCAGGATAATGTGATTCATCACAGCACCCTTTGAAAACTCAAACGTGCCGCTTTGCATATTGTAAATGGATACGCCTGTCACGTCGCTCGGTAAGGTATCCGGCGTGAACTGGATGCGGGTAAAGCCGCAGTCAATCGTCTTGGCAAGGGCATTTGCGAGGCTCGTCTTGCCAACGCCCGGCACATCCTCAATCAAGACATGGCCGCCGGCAAGAAGCGCCGTTAGAACCAGTTCCACAGCACGTCGTTTTCCGACCAATACTTTTTCAATGTTCTCCGTCATTTTCAGCACAGCAGTTTTGACATCCATCACGATCACCGCCTTCGATAGTATATGGTCATTATAGACAATTTTTCATGCGTTGTCAAATTTTTGACATTCACAATCAACAAAGCTCGGATACGCCATGGTCTTTCGCAGTAACAGAAAGCGGCGCACAGCATAGGATAAAGCAGGACGCCCTCAGAAAGCCCCGGCTGCGGCGTCCAAAGGAGAACAGCAATGAGAAAATGCAAAAAAGCATGCGAGCAAAACACACGAATCGTCGACTGTATGGCTGGCAACTGCCGCCGGCCCTTTTCGGAAGCTTGTGAGAGAGCAAACGAGGAAAGAGACTGCGGACGTCGGATGAACGCCTCACAGAGAGAATGTGAACCGGAGAGAAGATCAGGAGAACGCAGTTGCAGGCGCTGTAAACCGCAGTGTTAAGATGCTGTGAAAAAGGGATGGCTTTTAAAAGCCATCCCTTTTATTCATGCAAAGCAGTTATTCAACCGCTGTTATTTCAAAATCTACAACTTCCACCCAAGCCAAAACGGAAGGCGTGCAGCTGACCTCCCCTGTTTGCCGGACAAAAACCGCTTCAAAATTGCCATGTTCCCGCCAGTAATCGACTGCTTGGTCATACCCCATGACAAAAAGCGCTGTGGAAAGCGCGTCAGCATAAGCGGCATCTTCTGTGATGACCGTTACGGACAAAAGATCAGAATCCGCCGGCGCTCCCGTAACTGGATCTAGAATGTGATGATACCGAACGCCCTCTGCTTCGAAAAAACGTTGGTACGAACCGGAGGTCACAAGCGCCTTTTCCGGAACCGACAGGATACAAAGCTGTTCATCCGGTTGAAAAGGGCTTCGAACAGCCACCCGCCAGGGCGTTCCGTCCGCCTTTTCCCCCATCGTCAGGACATTTCCGCCAAGATCCAGTACCGCACCCTCGATCTGATGGTCCTCAAAGATCGCACGAACAAGTTCTGCCGCATATCCCTTTGCAATACCGCCCAGATCAAGCTGCGCATCATGTAAAAGGTGGACATTGTAAGCTTCTTCCAGGACAACGTTGTGAAAATCAACTGTTTCCAAGAGGGCCCGAAGTTCTTGCGCATCCGGAACGGAATAATCGTCATCGTAAAAGCCCCATGCCTCCACAAGCGGCTTTACGGTCAGATCATAATAGCCATAAAACTCCTCGGAATATGCCACAGCAGCCGCAATCAGGTTGTATACCTCCGGAGAGAGCGTTACCGCTTCACCGCCAGCGGCGTTCAGTCGAGAAATTTCGCTATCCGTACGCGTAACAGACAGAAGCCGATCTAACTCGAAGAGCTTCTCCGCAGCAACAGTAATTGCTTCCTCTGCATGCGCGCCATAAGCTGTCAGGGTCATCACCGTGTCCATGGCAAACAACGTTTTTGTTGCGGATTTCGTCCGTGGGGTACAGCCAGTGCATTGAATCAGGAACAAAATTGCCATAAGCAGGAAATATCTGCGATGCTTCATAGGGAAACCTCCGGAAAAGGAAAAGCGGGAGCAGTTCTTCACTGCTCCCGCAAATAATTGAACTTTTACTCCTTCAGGGAACCAAGCATAACGCCCTTAACGAAGTATTTCTGGAAGAACGGATAGGTAACCAGCATCGGGAGAGTTGAAATAAAGATAACCGTGTATTTCAACTGGTTGTTCGAAAGCTGTTCCTTAGCCATTTCTTCAAGTGCCTCAGCCGACAGGTTCATAACAGATTCCAGAGAAGAATTCTGGAGGATCAGCAGGCGGCGGAGGTACAGCTGGAGGGGCTGCCAATAGGTATTCGGCAGATAAATCAAAGCCTGGAACCAGCTGTTCCACTGACCAATGATCGTGTACAGCGCGATAACGGCAATGATTGCCTTGGAGTTCGGGATAAACAGGTTCGCATAGATACGATAATGGCTTGCGCCGTCGATCATCGCCGCTTCACGCAGGGATTCACCGATCGTACGGAAGTAGGAACGAACCAGGATGATGTACCAGATGCTGACAGAACCCGGAAGGATGATGGCCCACGGTGTGTCGTAGAAGCCGAGTTTCTGGATAAGGAGGAAGCTCGGGATAATACCGCCGTTGAAGTACATCGGGATCAGGAGGAAGAAAGTCAGGAACTTTCTGCCGCGCAGAGCCTTCGAGGTAAGCGGATAGGCGCACATCGTCGTTGTAATCAGCATCAATCCGCAGGAAGCCAATGCATAGAAGATAGTATTACGATAGGAGAGCCACAGGTTACGGTCGGTGATAATGTTCTTATAACCGCCGATGTAGAAGCCCTTCGGCCACAGGAACACACGCATGGAAGCGGCGGCGTTCGGATCACTCAGGGAGAGGATCAGCACGTAATACATCGGGTACAGCGTAATAAATGCAAAGAAGATCGCTAATATGTAGAAGATAACGTCAGCAATAACGCTGCCTTCTTTGATTTTGTTCGGATTCTTAGCCATATTCTCTTTCCCCCTCTTTTACCACAGACCAAAGCCGGTGAGCCAGTTACTGAATTTGTTGGCAATGAAGGTAAGCGTAAATCCAACGATCGACATGAAGAGACCAACAGCAGTCGTGTAACTGTATTTACCGTTCTGGATACCGATACGGTACGTGTACGAACCGATAACATCGGCCGTTTCGTATGTAGCGGGGTTGTAAATAAGAATAACAAGGTCGGAGTTCGTAGCAAGGATGCCGCCCAGTGCAAGGATGAACTGAATTGCAATGATGCTCTTCAGACCCGGCAGGGTAATGTGCCAGCACTGTTGCCAACGGTTTGCACCGTCAATACGAGCGGACTCGTAAAGCGACGGGTCAATAGCAGACAGTGTGGAGAAATACAGGATGCTGTTAAAGCCGAAGCTCTTCCAGACGTTGATGATGGTGTAAATCATCGGGAATTTGCTTGGCATATCCAACCAGCTCTGCGGCGCAACGCCGAAAGCACCGAGAAGGAGGTTAATCAGACCAGTCGGCTGACAGAAGGAGATCGCCATACCGGCGACAACAACGGTAGAAATAAAGTGCGGCAGGTAGCTGGCCGTCTGCACGAATTTCTTGAATCTCAGGCTTCTGATTTCATTCAGGATCAGGGCAAAAACAATCGGGAGCCAGAAACCAAAAAGCAGGTTCAAAAGGCTCAGACGAATGGAGTTCGTCATGATGCGCTTAAAGTAAATACTATTGATAAAATCAATAAAATGCTTCAAGCCAACCCATTGCGTCTTCTCACCAAGGAACGGACTTCCGGGGAAGTAGTTCTGGAACGCAATGATAATACCGTACATCGGCGCATAGTTGAACAGGATTATCAGTGCGGCAGCAGGAATGACAAAAGACCAAAGTTCAATATTTTCTCGAATGACCCTGGTTCTCTTGCTGTAAAGCTTCATCTCCCCTGGTCCACCTGTTACCGGCCCCGCAGCCGGTACCGCTTCTTTTTTCATGCGATAGCCTCCTTAAAGTCAATTTGCGGGAAATGCCTGTGCTGGGGAACAAACATCCTGTGATTTCAGAAAATCACAACACGCCATCATTCACGGTCTTACTGTAAAAATAAAATAAAAGTTGTGCAAAAGCACTCTTTTTGTCGCTTTTACACCAAAACCGCGAGAATGAAATTCACAAAAGTAATAGGCTTTGAGCAAAACCACCAACATTTTGCGAATCTTTCTATTACTTTTGTCAAAATAGTACCATATCCTCACAGAAAAGTCAATACTGTTTTGTGCGTCTGGTAATATTTTTTCTACACCCAGTTCTAAAAATATGTATATTCTACTATTTTTAGTGGATATTGCGGCCAAATTGTGCTTCTAAAGTCGAGATGTTACTGATTTGTCATTAATTTTCACTAAATAATCCAGCGTACAATCAGTCGATTTTTTTCAGAATCTGGAAGGTGTAGGGCTCCACGCTCACGGTTCCGGAGACCTGCTCGCCGGATACGACGTCCTGATAGGCTCCGTCAAGGAACACTTCGCCCTTTTCATGGTTCACTTCGCAGAGCACAATGCCATCCGCTGCGCCGGAACGCGGCACGACCACCACATTTCCGCTGGAACGGACGCCGGCGGCCATCCCCGCCTTTTCAAAGGCATACGCCACGATTTCCTGAAGTGCCTCACGCGAAGGCTGGGTACCCAGCACAATCACGCCGCCCTTGCCGACAGGGCACCAGGCTGCGGCTGCGCCGCCGTCAAACGGCGAAGGCTCTGATTTGCTGCGATAAATCGCGAGCACTTCCTGGTTTTCCTGCAGGGAATAGACGTCTGTCCAGACAGCCGCTTCGGCTTCCTTCCCGTTCCAGTCCACCAGAGCCGGGACCGTATGTGCCGTAATACCGTAATCACAGGTGATACCGGTCAGTTTTTCGATCATACCAAACGGCGAATCCAGATACTTCGCACCGTCCGCATTACGGATATCCGTCATGGGGCCGGCGATCCAGATGCCGCCCGCCTCGATCCATGCGCGCAGGCGCTCAGCGAAATCGCCTTCCTCCAACGTGATCAGATACGGGGAGTAAAGGACCTTCACACCGTCAAGCGGCATACACGGTTCCAGAAGGCGCGGGAGCATACCGCTGCCGAACAGGTCGTGCCAGGCATCCATGATGGAACGGCGATAACTGAAGCCCGCCACCGTCGGCTGCGCATTGAACATCACATCCGACTTGCAGGACACGCTCATGGCAAAGCCGCGGTAGTCCGCCTTCGTGCCGGTCAGGAAATCCTCTGACGCAGTCAGGATGCGGGAAACATCCTCGCACTCGTTGAAATTGAATACCGGGCGTCCCTGTGAAGTCAAAACGCTGCCGTGCATCAGCTCGTGTCCGCCCGGATGCGCGCGCCAGAGCCAATAGTTATTCATTGCCGCGCCGAAAGCGAACGGCATAAGCGAATTCACGCGGTTAAAGCCAAGCGGATACTCCAGACCGGAGCTGGAGGTGGAGCCGTTGGCGCTTGTGCAGGTTTCCGTGACCCAGAACGGTACGTCCGGCTTCAGGTTCTGCATATAATCAAACCAGAATCCCGCTTCCCAGAGATTTTCACGGCTGTTGTAGTGGTTGAACTGCACAACGTCCAGCGGCGCAACGGTTTTGGGATAATTCTGCGTATAAATCGGCATCATATCGGTGCCGATCGGTACGGTAACGCCGTTTTTGCGCAGTGTTTCCGCCTGTTCATGCAGGAATTCGGCATTGGTGTCAGACTGAAACTCGATATATTCGGCAATCAGCGCCGGGTGGGACCAGGTCAGTTCATGCGGATGCGGTACATCCTCAAAGCTCTCGTACTCCTGACTCCAGAGCTTCAGATACCAGCGCGCGTTGAGTTCCTCCACCGTGCCAAACTTGCGTGCCAGATGCTCATGGAATTTTTCCATGCAGGCCGGGCACGAACAGCCGCGGCGTTCCGGCGAAATTTCATTGTCCAGCTGCCAGCCGATTACGGCCGGATGCCCGGCAAATTCCTGCGCCATCCGCGTGTTGATGCGCCGCACATAGTTGCGGTATATGCGGGAATTGGAGCAGCAGTGGCGGCGCGCGCCGTGCTGTTTCCGGTTTCCGTCGTCATTCATTTTCAGCGTTTCCGGATATTTCTTCGTCATCCAGTCCGGAGGCGTCACCGACGGCGTGCACAGGATCGTGTAAATGCCGTTTTCGTACAGGCGGTCCACAAGTTCATGCAGCCAGCCAAAATCAAAGACGCCGTCGTGTGGTTCCATGCAGCTCCAGGAAAACTCCGCAATGCGCACCGCATTGAAGCCGCCTTTTTTCATCATCGCGACATCCTGTTCAAACGTCGGGAGATCCTTACCGTAGATTTCGGGGTAAAAAGCCGACCCCATATAAAGTTTTTCCATATTACACCTCCGTTTGGTGAAACTCAAAAAGCCAAACGACGCGGCCGGGGATAATTCCAGATACAGCAGCATTGTTTGGCTTTGACATAGGCATTTTACCATATATACCTATGCTTTACAAGTGGTTTTTATTCAATTTTTCCATTTGTCCGGTCAAATTCTCTGCGAAAGAACAGCAGACCATCTGCTGCGGAACGCCTCATATTCGTCCCGTTCGATTGCCTCCCGGATATGGCGTGTCAGATTGTTATAGAAGTACAGGTTATGCAGGGTAGCCAGACGTCCGGCCAGGGACTCCCCTGCGCGGAACAGGTGACGGATATAGGCGCGCGAATACTCCCGACAGGCCGGGCAGCCGCAGCCGGGTTCGATAGGATCCGCATCGCGCGCATATTTTTCGTTGTTCAGATTGCGCACGCCCTCCCAGGTATATACATGGCCATGACGCGCATTGCGCGCAGGCATGACGCAGTCAAAGAAGTCCACGCCGCGCGCAACAGCCTCGATAATGTTCGAGGGCGTGCCGACGCCCATCAGATAGCGCGGTTTATTCTGCGGTGCAACGGTGTTCACCGCCTCGATGATGCGGTACATCTCCTCTGCCGTCTCGCCCACGGCCAGGCCGCCGATGGCATAACCCGGCAGGTCCAGCTCCGCAATGCGTTTCATATGCTCCACGCGGATATCGTCAAAAACGCCGCCCTGGTTGATGCCGAAAAGCATTTGTCCGGGGTTGGGGCAGGTTTCATCCTCGCGGTGCAGGCGGTCCAGCTCCGCTTTGCAGCGTTCCAGCCAGCGCGCCGTACGCGCGGCGCTTTTCTCCACGTATTCGCGCGGCGACGGGTTTTCCACGCACTCGTCAAACGCCATGGCAATGTCTGAACCCAGGTAGGCCTGGATTTTCATGCTCATTTCCGGCGTCATATGGATAATGTGACCATCCGTGTGCGCGTGAAAACGCACGCCCTCCTCCGTAATACGGCGCAGTCCGGCCAGTGAAAACACCTGAAAACCGCCGGAATCCGTCAGAATCGGGTGCGGCCAGTTCATAAAGCCGTGCAGGCCGCCCATATCGCGGACAATCTCCTCACCGGGGCGCAGATGGAGGTGATAGGTATTGGAAAGCTCCACCTGGCAGCCGACTGTCTCCAGGTCGCGCGTGGAAACCGCGCCCTTAATGGCGGCAAGCGTACCGACATTCATGAAAACCGGCGTCTGAATTTCGCCGTGCGGCGTTTGAAAGACGCCGCGCCGTGCCGCGCCGGAAGTTTTTACGATTCGAAACATGTCATCCCCACTTCTGTCATTCTTTTGCGGCAGCAGCCCCGAGCCGGGAGCCCGCTCCCCTGTCAGGAAAAACCACCATCCGACAAACCAAGTGGCGGAACCTGCAGTTCCGCCACTTTTCGTCGTTTTCAAACGTTTCCGCTCAGTCCATGTACCCTTCGGCGCAGAGCAGCTCCGCCGTCAGGACAGCGCCGCCTGCCGCGCCGCGCATGGTGTTGTGCGCAAGGCCGACAAACTTCACGTCATACTGCGTATCGGGGCGCAGACGGCCCAGCGACACCGCCATGCCGTTTTCCAGATCGCGGTCCAGCTTCGTCTGCGGGCGGTTCTCCTCCGTGAAGTAGTGCAGGAACTGCTTCGGCGCGGACGGAAGCTCCAGTTCCTGCGCACGACCGCGATAGCTTTCCCAGCGTGCAATCATTTCCTCGCAGGATACCTTCTTCGTAAACGTGGCGAACACGGCCGCCATATGGCCGTCCGTCACCGGCACGCGGATGCACTGTGCCGTAATGGCAGGCGCCTCAGCCGGGACAATCACGCCGTTTGACAGCTCGCCCCAGATCTTCAGCGGTTCCTTTTCCGACTTTTCTTCCTCGCCGCCGATATACGGAATCACATTATCCAGCATTTCCGGCCACTCGCGGAACGTTTTGCCCGCGCCGGAAATTGCCTGATACGTGCAGACCACGGCGCGCTCCAGCCCCAGGTCACGCAGCGCGTGCAGCGCCGGAACATAGCCCTGAATGGAGCAATTCGGCTTCACGGCAATAAAGCCGCGGCTGGTACCCAGACGCTTGCGCTGATACGGAATCACCTGCGCATGAGCGGCGTTGATTTCCGGAATAATCATCGGAACATCGGGCGTCCAGCGGTGTGCGCTGTTATTGGAGACAACGGGGCACTCGTGCTTTGCATACAGTTCCTCAAGCGCACGGATGTCCTCTTTTTTCATATCCACTGCGCAGAAAACGAAGTCCACCAGTTCCACAACACGGTCTATGTCAGCGGTCGCATCCAAAACGGTCATGTCCGCACAGGCCTCCGGTACCGGCTCCGTCATTTTCCAGCGTCCGTCAATCGCTTCCCTGTAAGTTCGTCCGGCACTGCGTGCGCTCGCTGCGAGAGCGGTGATCTCAAACCAGGGGTGACGGCTCAGCAGCAGCGCAAAACGCTGGCCTACCATGCCCGTACAGCCTATAATGCCGACTCTGAACTTTTTCATGTTTCTTTCTCCTTAATCCTACGGGAATCGTCCCGTGTAATGAATCAATTTATAGACGCGACAAGGTCGCGCATATCATAGATGCCGGGTTCGCGTCCGGCAAGGTATTTTGCTGCGTGCAGCGCGCCCGAGGCAAACACTTCGCGTGACTGCGCGGAGTGACTGATCGAAATCACTTCGTTCGTGCCCGCGAACATCACCTCATGCTCGCCGACAATCGTACCGCCGCGCAGCGCGTGCATGCCAATTTCGTTTTTCGGACGTTTTTCGCGGCGTTCGTGCCGGTCGTACACCAGTTCGGCCTCAAACGGCAGCTCGGCCTGCACATCGTGCGCCAGCGCCAGGGCTGTGCCGGAGGGCGCATCGAGTTTCTGGTTATGATGGCGTTCCACGATTTCAATGTCATAGTCCGCGCCTAAAATCCGCGTGGCGCGGCACACCAGATCGCGCAGCACCGCAATACCCAGCGACATATTCGGGCTTTTGAACACGGCAATCTGCTCCGACGCCGTGCGCAGCGCCGCAAGCTGTGCGTCGCTGTGGCCGGTGGTCGCTAAAAGCAGCGGGAGGCCGCGCGGTACGCAGTATGCAAGCAGATGATCCAGGGCGGACGCCGTGGAAAAATCCACACAGACGTCCACTTCCCCCGTATACTCAAACGGATCCGCATAGACCGGATAGGTGGAAAGTTTTGTGGGAACTGCGTCAAAACCGGCGACGATTTCCAGATCGCCGCGCTGCGACGCCAATTCCGTAATTGCACGTCCCATACGGCCGTTACAGCCGGACAGCGCTATCTTCAGCATGGTATACTCCTCGTTTATCCGGCGATCAATCCATGTTTCGCCAGAGTTTTCTTCAGTTTTGCAAGATTTTCATCCGACATCTCGCAAAGCGGCAGGCGCAGGTCGCCGCCCGGCAGGCCCATCAGATTGGCCGCCGTCTTGACGGGGATGGGATTTGTCTCAAGGAACAGGTCACGCAGCAGGTCATAATAAGCAAGCTGCATGGCGGCGGCACCCGCATGGTCGCCCGCGAACCATTTGGCACAGATTTCGTGCATGACGTCCGGCACCAGGTTCGCCGCCGTGGAAATTACGCCGCAGCCGCCCATGGCAAGCACCGGCACCGTGATGTCATCGTTGCCGGCCCAGACATTCAGTTCACTGCCGCAGCGGTGCATCAGGTCATTGACCAGTGCAAAGTCGCCGGAGGCTTCCTTTACGCCGTTGATATTCGGGAATTTTGCCAGTTCCTCATACACGGGACCGGTCATGGAAACACCGGTACGGGAAGGGATGTTGTAGAGAATAATCGGCAGATCGACCCGCTCGGCAATGTACGTATATTGCTTCAGGAGGCCCTTCTGCGTTGGTTTGTTATAATAGGGCGTGACCATCAAAACGGCATCACAGCCCGCTTTGCGCGCATAGTTGCTCATGTCCACCGCGTGCTGTGTGTCATTCGACCCGGAGCCCGCGATCACCGGCACACGTCCCGCCGTGTGCTGCACGGCAAAATCAATGCAGGCATGATGTTCGTCATCGGAAAGCGTCGGGGCTTCGCCGGTCGAACCGCAGATCACCAGGGCGGAGGTGCCGCCCGCGATCTGGAAGTCGATCAGCTTCCCATACGCTTCAAAATCCACTTTGTTGTCACGATAGGGAGTAATAAGTGCAACTGCCGAACCTTTGAAAACAGGTTTTTTCATAATAACCTCCTACAAAACCACGCCGTCGTGCAGAAAAAGACGGCAACAGTACTGCATCATTATATTCCGCCGGGAGCTATAATGACCTATTTTCTTCTGAACAACTTTCATCGGGGGAAATCGTATCCGATATACTCCCATTTTGTTCATTCTATCAAAGCAGCACCGGGCTGTCAATCAAAAAAATTGACAAAAGCAGTCGAAATCGGTATAATACGTATGGTAACAATCGCCTTTTGCCTGACAGGAGCTCATTATGCGAAAGAAAATCTCATTGGTCCTGCTGTTTGCCATGCTTTTGCTGCTCTGCCCGCAGCCGCGCGCGCAGGCGGCCGTTTTCTATGACTGCAAAGTCCGGATCGGGCTGTATTACGGCGCTTCGGCGCTGCCCTCTGCCAATCTCCAGAATGTGACGGGCTATGGTTCCGGCTATCAGCTCGGCTGGTTCGATGCAGCGGACAATTTCAATGCCCTGGGATATCTTTCAAACGTCTACCTCACGGTTTCCCCGGACACCACACACCATGTGCAGACCGGCCTTTTGTTTGCGACCTATGACGAGGCCCGCGCCTATGCGGATATACTGGGCGCCGGTGCATTCCCGGCCTATGCAAACGGGAGCTTTACCGTGCGGACCGGCAGTTATACTTCTTATTCCGACGCACAGGATTCCGCATTTGTCTATGGGGGCGCGGCGTCGGAGGCAAGTCCCACGGGATATACGGTCTGTGACACAAACAGCGGCGAAATCCTGTTTGAATTTGATGGAAACGGCACCCGTCTGGCGATCGAGCCGGTTTTTGATTTCTTTACCGGCAACGAAGGCGCGCAGACCTGGTTCAAGGGCCGCAAATATTACGGGGCGTTTGAATACGCCCGCGACGGCAGCGGCGTAGCGGTAGTCAACGTTGTCGGCATGGAAGATTATATACGCGGCGTGATTCCCTATGAGATGAGCGGCTCCTGGCCGCTTGAAGCCTTAAAGGCGCAGGCCGTCTGTGCGCGCACCTATGCGTATGCCAACCTTGATAAGCACGCAGCAAACGGTTTCGACCTCTGCAACACCACTGACTGCCAGGTTTACTACGGAACCGGCAGTGCAAACGACCGCACCGATCAGGCTGTTGCCGAAACGTCCGGTATGTACCTCACCTACAATGGCGAGTTGATCAATGCTTTCTATTATTCCTCAAACGGCGGCGCCTCGGAGGACAGTGAAAACGTCTGGTCCAAGGCACTCCCCTATCTTCGCGCCGTCCGCGACGATTTTGAAAGTCAGACCAATGTTTCGCACACCAACTGGACCTATGAACTAACGCTTTCTGACATCACAAACATCCTGCGCGAACGGGGAAATACTTTTACCGGCAGCATCGTCAATGCCTATGCGACCTATACCAATGCAGGCAATATCAAAAGTCTGACTTTTATTGATTCCACCGGTCAGAAAATTGTCTATACCGGCGAGCGCTGCCGCACGCTTTTCAACGTGTCCGGGTATCATATCACCGTGTACAGCCAGCGGTTTATTTTCGAGGATAAGTATGCCATGCGGATTCAGAGCAACGATGAGATCACCAATGTGACCGCCGGTTCCGTCACAGCGTCTTCGGGCGGCGGCCTATACGGCTCCGCCAGTATCGCGGACGCCAACGTCCTGACGGACGGCGGAACGGTATCCGGCGCCGTGAAATACGGCGCAAGCGCGCCGGTAGTCTCCTCCTCCGGCACGGAAGAAGCCGACACCGTCACAACGATTTCCGGAAGCTCCGGATTCCAGATGGCTTCCGGCGGTGCTTCGGGCTCCGGCGCAATACCGGCGGATTCGCTGACGATCCCGACCTCCTGTTCCGGCACCTTTGTAATCAAAGGCAGCGGAAACGGGCATAATGTGGGGCTCAGCCAGTATGGCGCGAAAGCCATGGCCGAACTGGGATACAGCTATCTCCAGATTCTCACCTATTATTACACCGGCGTTGCGCTGGCGACAGCCTATTGATCAAAACACAGGAAAGGAGCGCCCGTGCGTCCCGCGGGTGTTTTTGCTTTATGAAACGTTCCGATTTTTACTATGATCTTCCCGAAGAACTGATTGCGCAGACCCCGCTTCTGCAGCGTGATTCCTCCCGGCTGATGGTGCTTGGCCGCAGCGACGGTGCCATTTCGCACCGCCACTTCCACGACCTGCCGGAATACCTGCGTCCGGGCGACTGCCTGGTCATCAATGAATCCCGCGTCATCCCCGCCCGGCTCATCGGTGTTTCCGAAAAGACCGGAAGTCCCGTGGAGGTTCTGCTCCTGACGCAGCGGGGCGACGAGTGGGAGTGTATCACGCGCCCCGGCAAACGTACGCGCGAAGGCGCGCGGCTGCGCTTCGGCGATGAACTGACTGCCGAGGTACAGGGCGTGACCGAAACCGGGAACCGCATCATCCGTTTCACTTACGACGGGATTTTTATGGAGATTCTCGAGCGTCTGGGGCGTATGCCCCTGCCGCCCTACATCACGCAGGAACTCGATGACCCTTCCCGTTATCAGACGGTTTATTCCAAAAACCCCGGTTCTGCCGCAGCGCCGACCGCCGGCTTCCATTTCACGCAGGAACTGCTGAAAAAGCTGGAGGATATGGGCGTTCACATCGCACGCGTTACCCTGCACGTGGGTCTTGGCACTTTCCGTCCCGTGAAAGCGGACGAAATCACAGACCATGTCATGCATTCCGAATACTATGAAGTACCGCGCGAGGCCGCCGACACCATCAACGCCGCGCGCGCCGCAGGCGGACGCATCATCAGTGTCGGAACGACCTCAACCCGCACGCTGGAATCCGTGGCGGACGAAAACGGCGTGATTCCTGCCGCATCCGGCTGGACAAACATCTTTATTTACCCCGGCTACCGCTTCCGTGCCATTGACGGCCTGATTACGAACTTCCATCTGCCGGAAAGCACGCTGATCATGTTAGTCAGCGCCTTTGCGGGCTATGAACACACCATGCACGCTTATCGGGAGGCCGTGCAGGAGCGCTACCGCTTCTTTTCCTTCGGTGACGCCATGTTGATTGTATAGACGCCGCCTTTCCAAAAAGACAAAAAAGATCGCGAAGCGGCTTTTCGCCGGGTTCACGGTCTTTTTTCATTTTTCATCCGATAAAAAACCAGATTATTTCCATAAAGTCCTTGCCTGAAAGCTGCCATCTGTGTTAAGATAGAGAGAAACTAGGCTGTGTCCCTTTTTTGTTTGGAAAGCGAGGTGAATTTCCTTCTATGAAAATCCACGAATCTGCCGAAAACTATCTGGAAACCATTTTCATTCTGCAGCACCGTCTTGGGAAGGTGCGTTCCATTGATATTGCGAGCGAGCTTTCCTATTCAAAGCCCAGCGTCAGCGTGGCTATGAAAAACCTGCGCAACAACGGCTATATTGACGTCGACCGGGAGGGAACGATCACGCTGCTGGAGGAAGGGCGCCGGATCGCCGAAAAGATGTATGAAAGACACACGCTGCTGTCCGATCTCCTGACAGCGCTCGGTGTAGATCCCAAAACAGCAGCGGAGGACGCCTGCCGGATTGAGCACGTCATCAGCGAAGAAACCTTCGAGGCGTTCAAAGCGCACGTTTCCGCGCAGTTTGACAAATAACAAAAGCAGACATTCGGAAAGTGCCGGATGTCTGCCTTTTTCCGCCTTCCAGGAAGGCGGCATGCCACCCGGAAAAGTCCTGCTGGATTTTATGCGGCAAATGTCGTATAATGGCAGCATCATATATCGCCGGACCTCCGGCGCAAGAAAGGAATCACTGTTTCATGCAAACCGTTATTGCAAACAAAACTTTTGACGAAGAGCGCTCCCTTTATGCCATACAGGACGCCGAAGTGGTGCGGTGTACATTTGCCGGCCCCGCAGACGGCGAATCCGTTTTGAAGGAGTGCCGCAACGTCCATGTGAAAGACTGCACATTTTCCCTGCGGTATCCGCTCTGGCACGCAAAGGGGTATGAACTGACCGGCTCCTCCATGGATGAGCTGACCCGCGCGCCCATCTGGTATGCGGAGCACGGCATCATCGACCACAGCCGGATCAACGGCATCAAATGTCTGCGCGAATGTGACGACACGCAGATTCTTCACTCCGAGATTCATTCTCCGGAATTCGGCTGGCGCTGCCGCGGCGTGAAGATTGCGGATACCGAGCTGGAATCGGAGTATCTTTTCTTTGAAAGCCGTGACATGGACATTTCTGATCTGCGCATGAAGGGCAAATATTCGTTCCAGTATACGCAAAACGTGTCCATACGCAGCTCCAACCTGGACACCAAAGACGCCTTCTGGCACAGTGAGAATGTCACCGTGACCGACTCCGTGGTCAAGGGCGAATATCTCGGCTGGTTTTCAAACGGTCTGACGCTGATCAACTGCGACATCATCGGCACGCAGCCGCTTTGCTACTGCAAAAACCTGAAGCTGATCAACTGCCGTATGGAGGGCACCGACCTTTCGTTTGAGTATTCGGATGTGGAGGCTGATGTGCAGGGGCACATCCTTTCCGTGAAAAACCCGCGTTCCGGCAGGATTATTGCCGACAGTGTCGGAGAAATCATCCGCGAAGACGCCGTGATGGACTGCACAGGCGAAGTGATCCTCCGCGATTCCGCACGGTAATCTGCCTTTCGGCACAACAAATATCCCCCGCCATCCCGGAATTCTTTCCGCGATGGCGGGGGTCTTTCTTTGGAGAGCTTTGCCCGAGAGCATTCACGCCGTCCCGGAGGCAGGCAGGGTGAACGAAAACACGGCGCCGTGCGGCACATTGTCCCGGACGGCGATCGTACCGCCGTGTGCCTGCACGATGGATTTGCAAAGCGCAAGCCCCAGACCCAGACTGCGCCGTCCGTCTGAAGAGGCGGCGTTCAGCGTATAAAACATATCAAAAATGCGGTCTTTGGAGACATCCGGAATGCCGTTTCCGTTATCCGCCACTTCAAACACCACACAGTCTTTCTTCTGCTCGGCACGGATGACGATCTCGGAACCCGGCGGCGTATACCGTACGGCATTATTCACCAGGTTGACGAGCACCTGCACGATCAATCTTGCATCCATCCGTGCAAGCAGGGAAAAATCGTCCTGCTCCACGCGGATTTTGTGATCCGCAGTGCGGTTATTTGCATGGCGCAGCGCCTCGCCGATCACGTCATCCACAAGTTCCATTCCGGCGTGCAGGGAGATGCCGTTTCCCTCCACGCGCGTGATGGAAAGCAGGTTCTCCACCACGTCGATCAGCCAGACCGCTTCTTCGTGGATATCCGTATACAGTTCCTGCTTCCTCTCCTCTCCGATGGTCCCGCCCGCCGTCATCAGCACACGCGCGCTGCCGGAAATGGAGGTCAGCGGCGTCCGCAAATCGTGGGAAATCGAACGCAGAAGATCCGCCCGCATTCGTTCGTTTTCCGCACGTACCGCGGTTTCCTCCCGGATTCTGTTGTAATATTCCTTTTCCAGCGCCAGCGCACATTCTCCGAGGATGGAGGTGATAAGGCTGCACGCAAACGCGTCCGGCAAATCATCGCCAAACGACACGCCGACCACGCCATAGCTGCGCTCCGGCGTGCGGACCGGAAAATAGTAAACACCCGCCTGATCCAGAACCGGCATCGTATCGGATGTTTCCGATAAGACCCGCCGGGCGGTTTGCAGTTCGCCGGCCGTACTGTCCGCCGGATGCTCCACGTCATTCCGGCAGACTGCCGAAGCCTGCAGGCCGTTTTCCTCATCCGCAGTATAATAGCAAACAGTTTTGCCCGTGAGTTTGCTGATCTGTCTGGCTGCCGCCGTGGCAATTCCGGCCTCGTTCTTTTGTTTGAGCAGCAGCTGGTCGGTTTCCAGAAGAATGGACGTGTGTAAGGCAATCGTTTCCGCCTTCTGGCGTTGGTTTCTGATGCGGTTGACCAGATTGCCCGCAAGCAGTGACATGATGAACATGATCAGGAACGTCATCGGATAACCGGGATCATAAGCGGAGAAGGAAAGCCGCGGCATTGTGAAAAAGTAGTTATAGCTGATCAAACTTGCCACGGAATACAGCACGCTGTAAAGCCTTCTGCCGGTGATACTGGCCGTGACCAGCACGCCGATCAGATAAATCATCATGATATTGGACTCGTCCAGCTGCAACTTCTGCAAAAGCAGTCCCACGGCTGTCGGAACAAGAAATGCCAGCAGCGTTTTGATCGGGTCGGGAAGCGCTGCCGTCTGGCTCTTCTTCCACCCTCGACCGTATTTGGGAAGCGGGCCAGCTCCGGACACACCGGAATTCCGCAAAACGGCGTGCTCCGCCTTATTCCGGTGAGAATCCCGGCCTTTCTTCGCGTTTATTGCCATATGCTTTCACCTGATTCCTTGCAGCCCCGTCTGTCTCCGGCCAAATTTACAGGGCGAACATTTCCCGGCAGATGTCTTTCCCGGTCTGTGTTCTGAAGATAGTGTGTAAGGTGGCCCCGATGGCCGCCGGAGAGGAGTTTCCCTCGAAATGATTCACCAGGAAATCCGCCTCCACCAGAATCTGATAATCGGCGCCGTCAATCGATGAATAGGTATGATGGTGCCCCACAAGATAGGCCACACGCGCCGTTCGGGCTGCGTCAAAACCAAGCCGTGTCAGCAGTTCCTCCGCAAGCGGCGGCCCCTCCTGCTCCTGTAAAGAACCCGAGGCGCTTCCGTATTTTTGCTCGGCGGGTTTGATGCCGATATCATGCACGACTGCCGCCGCTTCCAGCGTCAGCAGGGTTTCCGCATCCAACCCCTCGCACTGTCCAATCAATCGGGCGAAACTGTGAACTTTGAGAAAATGCTGGATCCGCGCCGGATCTCCGGCATAAAAGCGAATCATTTCCCGGATAAGATCCTGAATCTTCGGCATACTGCTGCCCCTTTCCTGTTTTCTGTCTGTCACTGCGGTCTGCGGTAACCGGTTTTCCGGTCCACAATATTCTCCCGCGGTTCGTCCGCCAGATAATGGCGGATATTCCGCGCCACCACGCGGGCAATGCGGAACTGCGTTTCCATCATGTTATAGCCACCCGCGACGTGCGGTGTGAGAAAGACGTTTGGCTTCTTCCAGAGCGGATGCTCCGGCGGCAGAGGTTCGGGATCCGTCACATCCAGGAAGGCATAGCCTACTTTCCCGCTGTCCACGGCGTCGGCCAGAGCATCCGTGTCAATTGCCGTGCCGCGTCCGCCGTTTGCGACAATCGCGCCGTCCTTCAGCAGAGCAATACGCGCGCGGGAGAGCAGATGCACCGTATCCGGCGCGCCGGGAACAGCAAGTGCCACAATATCTGCGCGCGGCAGAACCGCGTCCAGCTCGTCAATGGTATACATTTCATCGGCGAAGTCCGGTTTTTCCGTTTTGCGGCGCCGGACACAGAGGATACGCGCCCCCAGCGCACGGCACATCACGGCAAGCGTTCCGCCGATATCGCCCGGGCCAATGATCAGTACGACGGCGTCCTGCATGGTACCGACCAGTCCCAGTCCCTTCCAGCAACATTCGCGCTGGTTATCGCGGTAAAGATGCAGTTTTTTCATTCCGGCCAGAATACCGGCAAACAAATGCTCCGCCACGGCGAGTCCATACGCGCCGGTTGCATTGCAGAGATCCACCGTTTCCGGCAGAATGCCCGGCTTTATGTAGGCATCGGCGCCCGCCGACTGCAGCTGCAGAACTTCGAGATTTTTGGCCTCCGGTAAGAGCGACGGTGCAATCGGTCCCACGATCATCCCGGCGTCCGCAATCAGTTCGGGCGTCGCCGCTTCCGGCGAAGAGAAAATAAGCGCCGCGTCTCCCGCCGCCTCTGTGAGTATGGCCCGGCAGTCCTCATTAAACTGCGATACAATAACAATTTTTTTCATGATGATCCTCCCAGATCTCTATCAGTTTTCTCCATGCGCGCCACGCGGCGGATTCCCGCCGCCACGCCCATGGCCAGATACATGGTTACAATACTGGTGCCTCCATAGCTGAAAAACGGAAGCGTCAATCCCACAACCGGCAGCACGCCGATGTTCATTCCGACATTCAAAACCGTTTGAAAAGCCAGCATTCCCGCAATTCCCGCAGCAGTCAGTGCCGAAGCGTCATCGTGCGCGCGGAAAGCTGCTGCAAGGCAGCGCGCTATCATCAAAGCCAGCAGCAGAAGGACTGCCGCACAGCCTGCAAATCCCAGTTCTTCCCCTGCCACGGCAAGGATCGAATCGGTGTGCTTCGTCGGGATCAGGCTGTACTGTGTCTGCGTGCCCTGCAGAAATCCGCGTCCGGTCAGACCGCCGGATGCAATTGCATGAGAGGTCTGCATGGCCTGATACGCAGTATCCGGATACTTTTCCGGTTCAAACACAGCCAGGATTCGCGCTTTTTGGTAATTATTGAAGAGAAATGTCCAAAGAAGCGGCAAAGCCGCCGCCACTGCCGTTCCGCCGGCCAAAAACCACAGGCCGCGCACGCCTGCTGCAAATGCCATAAAGAGCGCAATGAATAAAAATGCCAGCGTCATGCCGTCGTCGCGGGAAAAGGCCATCACAAACAGGCATACCACGCCTGCGTGCGCAAGCAGCGCCAGAATATCGCGCAGGCGCATCCCGTTTTTTCGGCCGTGGGCAAGCTGACCCGCAAACGATACGATAAACAGGATCTTTCCAAGCTCCGCCGGCTGCATACCGAAGCCGCCGAAGCGTATCCAGCTTCTGTTTCCGTCCCCGACACCCCAGAAATGCAGACTTCCCAAAAGCAGCAGATTCAGCAGAAACAGCACGGCATAATACCGCGCGAAGGGTCGGATATCCACTGCGGCTGCAAGGAGATAGGCCGCCGTTCCCAGGCAGATTGCCGCCGCCTGCGTGCTGACATACTGCGCCGTCTGATAGCTGTAGGTTGCGCTGTAAATCAGCGCAAGGCCATAACAGCTTGCCAGCAGACAAAGAAGCAGCAGAAGCTTGTCCACCTGCACGGCATAGTTCCGGACTGACGAGAGCATTTTTTTCATAGCTGGCCTCACACTTTCCGACCATAGATGTATTATAGCAAAAACCGGACAGCAGGTAAACTGTTTTCCCCGCTCTTGCACAGATTCCGAATCTATGGTACAATATTTTTTAAGTAAATCCTGTAAAAACTGAGGAGAAAATCAATATGCCGATCAAAATACCGGACGCGCTGCCCGCACGCGCAGTTCTGGAAAGTGAAAATATTTTTGTGATGACGGAAAACCGCGCACTCAGGCAGGATATTCGTCCTCTTCGGATTGTGATTTTAAATCTGATGCCCACAAAGGTTGCAACAGAAACGCAACTGCTGCGCCGGCTTTCCAACACGCCTCTGCAAATCGAAATCGACCTGCTCCAAACGTCCAGCCATGTCTCCAAAAACACCTCGGAAGAACATCTGGCTTCCTTTTATAAGACCTTTGACCAGATCCGCGGCAGACGGTACGACGGCATGATCATCACCGGCGCTCCGGTGGAAAATCTCACCTTTGAAGAGGTGGATTACTGGCCGGAGTTATGCGAAATTCTGGACTGGGCGCACAAAAACGTCTATTCTGTTCTGAATATCTGCTGGGCTGCGCAGGCCGCGCTCTATTACCGCTACGGAATCCCCAAATATCCGCTGGAGAAAAAGATGTTCGGCGTGTTCCGCCACCGGGTTCTGGATTACACCGAGCCGCTGCTGCGCGGCTTTAACGATAATTTTTCCGCACCGCATTCCCGCCACACGGAAGTACGTGCGCAGGACATTGCAAAGCATCCGGAACTGCGCATCATCGCGGAATCCGATGTGGCAGGCGTCTATATCGTCATGCGGCAGGATGGCCGTGAATTTTATGTCACCGGTCACTCCGAATATGATGCGGACACACTGGCGCGCGAATATTTCCGCGACAAGGAAAAGGGGCTGGACATTGACCTCCCTGTCAATTATTTCCCAAATGATATCCCAACCATGCATCCGCCCGTCACCTGGCGTTCCAATTCCACCCTGCTTTTCACAAACTGGCTGAACTACTACGTTTACCAGACGACGCCATTTGATCTGGAAAGACTGTAACCGACCCTCCCTGCGATCCCAACACGCAAAAAAAGCCTCCCGTCCGGTTTTCACCGGTCAGGAGGCTTTTTCTGTATTCGGGTATGAAATTTTGCAAAGGCGCGGCCGCTTTACAGTTCAATGCGATAGCCCGGCTGATCCTCAAAGCCGCGGATGTCAATGGCGTCCGTGCCGATTTCCATCACGGCGCAGGAGCAGTGGTCCGGATAATATTTATTCAGCACGGTAGCGTGCAGCGTAACGTAAGGAATTCCGTTGATTTTACTGTATCCGCCAAAATGATCATGGCCCTGCAGCACCAGTTTCACATCCCCGGCCTTTTCCAGCACGCTGCGCACCTCGGCGGCATTTGCCGTGCGGCATATCTCCGCAAGAGGGCTTTCGTGGATATCCAGATTGCCGTGCGTGAAAACAACGGTGGGCATTCCGCCGGCAAGCTGTTCTTCCAGCCACGCCAGCTGCGCCGGATTGACATAGGCTTCGCGGCAGTCATAACTGGTATGCTCATAACTGTTGCCGTTCTTGTCATAGTTCGTGTCCAGTACGACAAATTTCCAGCCCTCACGTTCAAAACTGTAATACCAGGAATCCTTCGGCTCCACCTCGATCTGCGGTGCGCTGCGGCGGCCGATCGGACGGCCCAGCAGCCTGACAGGATCGCGCATCAGCTCCAGGAAATCCGCCTTGGTATAATCCACTACATCGTTATTGCCCAACACATGGAGAAACGGCGCACGCGCCATCATGCGCGGAAACACCATGCGTTTCAGCGCTTCCTCCGTCTTTGCCGGATCGCCGACGCTCTGGTAAACATCACCGAGATTGACGACAAAATCCACGTGGTCACGCAAAAAATAAGCACAGGAATCCTGGAATTTGACAAATGAATGCGCGTAGTACTTATTATCCTCCGCCGGTTTCAGTGCGGCATGACAATCGGTGATGAGACCAATTTTCATGATATCATTCCTTTCCTTACCGGGCGATGTTTCAGCCCGCGAACCATTTATTTCATCATATCACAAACCGCCGGGCCTGTAAAGAGAAAACCCCACAGGGAATCACCCTGCGGGGCAAAAAATTCATGCAGAACGCGCAGATTCAATAGTTTTCATCCTGCTCAACCAGCGTTGTTTTGACGGTTACCAGTTCGCTGTTGCGGTAAACCACAACCTCCACCTCATCGCCAACCGACAGCGGATAAATCGCCGCCAGGATTTCGGAGGTCGTCGTCACCTCCACGCCGTTTATGCTCACGATGCAGTCGCCGATCTTCAGCTCGGAGCCATTTTCCGCTTCGCTGCTGATGAAACCGGTCACATAAACGCCCAGGCGCGGGAGTTTGTTATACATTGCGGTATAGGCATCGTTCACTTCAATGGCGTTGATGCCCAGTGCCGGACGGCCCGTCACGTAACCGTAATCCTTCAGATCCTGAATCACGGTACGCACGGTGGAAACCGGGATTGCAAAGCCCAGGCCCTCCACTTCCGTGGAGGAAGTCTTGGCGCAGACCACGCCGATCAACGCGCCATACGAGTCAAACAGGCCGCCGCCGGAATTGCCGGGGTTGACCGCTGCATCTGTCTGAATCAGATTGTGCAGCGTTGTGCCGTCTGAGAAGTTCAGAGTACGGCCGGTTGCACTGATTACACCGGCGGAAACACTGCCGTCCAGATAACCCAGCGGGTTACCGATGATAATTGCCGCATCGCCCTTGCGGATACCTTCGCTGTCGCCGAATTTAGCAGCGAGCAGATCCTTTGCCTCGATTTTAATCAGGCCCAGATCCGTGGCGTCGTCGGCGCCGATGACCGTCGCATCATAGCTCTGGCCGTTTGAAAGCGTGACATATACTTTTGTTGCGTCGGCAATCACGTGATTATTGGTTACAATGTAGCCATCCGGGCTGACAATGACGCCGGAGCCTTTTGCTTCGGACGTATACTTGTAGTTCTGATACATATACGTTGTGGTATTTTCAATTTCCACGGTAATTGCGACGACACTGTCTTCAACGGATGCCACAACGTCGGCGGTGGACATGGGGCTGGTGTTATTGCTCTCCGTGTACAGCAGATTGGAGATTCCCTGGTTGGTATCCTGCGTATTCGGTGCGGCAGGCGGCAGCTGGGTATCTCCCGTCTCCTGCGGAGCATCCGTACCGTCAGATTCCGCCATTTGCGCGCTGTCCTCGTGACCGTTTTCCGTGAACACAAAGCGGTTCAGCAAAACACCAAGGCCGCCGCCCAGCAGCAGCGCAAGCGCAACAGAGAGCGCAACCACGCGCGTCAGCATTTTTTTCACGTACTTCTGGTCGACCACCGGGGCAGACTCTGCAGCCTGCGGTACAGTGATTTCATGCGGTTCCTGAGCCGGCTGCTCAAAACCTTCCACTTGAAAAGCATAACGGTTGTTTTCGCCGTAATCGTTCTTCATATCAATTCCTCCTCGTTTCTTTCTTACGTCACATAGTATACCTGTGTATTGTGACGCAGGTGTGTTCCTTTTTTTGAAATCCTGTAATTTTTATCCCAATCAATTATGTACATTTTTTAAACAAATTGTAAACGCAGGCGGTGTTCCGAGCAAAGAATTCTTTCGGCCTTCAAACCTGTTTCTCCGCGTTTGTCCACAGTCCCATACACGCCGCAGTTTTCCCCGGCAGCCCGAGAAAAATGTATGCTGTGCGCAGGAATTTCAAATTACAAATGTAAACAAATTTCAACAAACCGGATAAATGACTTGACACAAAAGAGGGGGAAGCGTATTATTTCTATTATACGAACATTTCCGGCACTATGTTTTCTTGAGTATCCGGTCGGGGAGATTCGGCTTGGATTCCTGCTTCGGCGGGAGTCTTGATATTGAAGGAGGGTTAACATTGAGCACCGAGAAGAAAGTCGCCAAAATTGCTGTTTTGGGCGAGAAGAAGAAACTAAAAAAACTCTGCAAGCTGGCTCTTGCCAAGGAGCCGGAAGTCAGAGCGGCCGTTGCAACCGCACTTGGTCCTATTAAGCAGGACGAAGCGTTTAACACCCTGGTTGACCTGGTTCGCAATGGTGATATTAACGTACGTAAGGCTGCGGTCATGGCTCTCGGCGTCAATGGCAGAAAAGCCGGTGCTGAGCACATCCGTAACATTATGACGCAGGAAGCAAATGCGTCCATCGTTCCGGTCTGCCAGGAAGCCATTGCGCAGATTATCGCGAGCGACGAAAGATAACAGCTATTCTTTTAGGTACCGTTTTCCGGCCGGAAAACGGTACTTTTTTACCCTTTCAGGTCCGTATTTTTCACTGTGCAGGGATATCCCCTTCTTTTTTGTGTGCCGGTAAAAAAACACTTGAAAAATCGGGCGCAGTATGATATAGTTTTATTGTTATAAATATGCCGGTGTGATGGAATTGGCAGACGTGCTGGACTCAAAATCCAGTCCTGGCAACAGGGTGCGGGTTCGACCCCCGCCACCGGCACCAAAGCAATATAATCCGAACCAAATCTTCCCTGTGGGAGACGGGTTCGGATTATTTGTTTATTTCGACAGATACGAAAACACCTACTTTCCGAATGGTGTTATCAAGCGTCCCGAATCCAAACCGCGAGGACCGCGAAAGAAGAAAATCGGCAATTAGAAAAACAGGCAAGGCAGCCCCCATTATCGGTGAACTGCCTTGCCTGCTTCTATGTTATTCAGCGTCT
>JAHAYX010000050.1 GCA_018384365.1 Clostridiaceae bacterium | reverse complement strand
CTCTCAGTTCACTGGATCTTAGTAGAGCTTCGCACCTGCCGGAATGTGAGGATCAACCATCAGAAGATGAAGCTTCTCCTCTTCGCCTTCCTTATGAACGGCGGAGATGAGCATACCGCAAGAATCGATACCCATCATCTTGCGCGGAGGCAGATTGGTGATTGCGATACAGGTCTTGCCGATGAGCTCTTCCGGCTCATAATAAGCATGGATACCGCTCAAAATCGTCCGTAACTCTCCAGAACCGTCGTCCAGCGTGAACTTCAGGAGCTTCTTGGACTTCGGAACAGCTTCGCATTCAACGACCTTAACAGCTCTGAAATCGCTCTTGGAGAAGGTTTCAAAATCGACCTGATCCTCAAAGAGAGGCTCGATCACGACGTTGGAGAAGTCGATTTTCTCTTCCTCTACAGGTGCCTCAGGAGCCTCTTCTACTGCTTCACCAGCCTTCGCCTTAGCAGCTGCAAGGTTCTGAGCAGCGTTGTGAGCGTCGTTCTTAACGCCGTCCAAGGGTTTCATTGTCGGAAAGAGCAGGACGTCGCGTATTGCGGCGGAATCCGTCAGCAGCATGCACATGCGGTCAATACCGAAACCAATTCCGCCCGTCGGAGGCATACCGATTTCCAGCGCGTTCAGGAAGTCCTCATCCGTGGTGTTGGCCTCCTCGTCACCCTGCGCCAGAAGTTCCTCCTGTGCGCGGAAACGTTCGCGCTGGTCAATCGGATCATTCAGCTCGGAATAGGCATTTGCCATTTCCCAGCCGTTCATAAAGAGCTCAAAACGCTCCGTGTACTCCGGGTTGCCGGGCTTCTTTTTCGTCAGCGGTGAAATCTCGATCGGATGATCGCAGACAAAAGTCGGCTGGATGAGATGCTCCTCCACATATTCCTCAAAGAAAAGGCTCAGGATATCGCCCTTCTTATGTCTGGGTTCGTATTCAATGTGGTGCTGGTCTGCCAGCGCCTTTGCTTCTTCCGTCGTCTTGATCTCGCCAAAGTCAACGCCTGCATATTTCTTGACGGCATCCACCATGGTGATACGCTCAAAGGGCTTGCCCAGATCCATTTCCACGCCGTTGTAGGTGATCGTGGTGGTGCCAAGCACCTCCTGCGCCACAGTGCGGTACAGATTCTCAGCCAGATCCATCATGCCATGGTAATCCGTATAGGCCTGATAGAGTTCCATCAGCGTGAATTCCGGATTATGGCGCGTGTCAAGGCCCTCGTTGCGGAAAACGCGGCCGATTTCATAGACTTTTTCGAGTCCGCCGACGATCAGACGCTTTAAGTAAAGCTCCAGGGAGATGCGAAGCTTGAAATCCTCGTCCAGCGCATTGAAATGCGTGACAAACGGACGCGCCGCCGCACCGCCGGCATTGGCAACCAGAAGCGGCGTTTCCACTTCCATGAAGCCCTGCGCATCCAGATACTTACGGATTGCGCTGATAATCCGGGAACGCTTGATAAACGTGTCACGGACATCCTCATTCACGATCAGGTCAATATATCTCTGGCGGTAACGGGTATCCGTATTGGTCAGGCCGTGATACTTCTCCGGGAGCACACGCAAGCTCTTGGAAAGCAGCACAACTTCTGCGGCACGAATGGAAACCTCGCCGGTTTTCGTCTTGAAAACCTCGCCGCGGATACCCACGATGTCGCCGATGTCCATCTTCTTGAAATCCTTATAGGGATCCTCGCCAATGGCGTCCCGCGCCACATAAATCTGGATACTCCCCTTGAGATCCTGCACATGACAGAAAGAGGCCTTGCCCATGATGCGCTTGGACATCATGCGGCCGGCAACCGATACGGTCTTTCCCTCCAGCTCTTCAAAGGCATCCTTGACTTCCTGGCTATGATGATCCACCTCATAACGCACAATCTGAAAAGGATCGCGGCCGTTTTCCTGCAATTCCTGCAGTTTTTCGCGGCGCACCTGTAAAACTTCGCTCAGTTCCTGCTCTTCGCGAGCCGTCTTTTCGTTGTTCACTCCATCCATTGTTCTTCCGTTCCTTCCAAACCCTTATTGAACTTCCAAAATCAAATACTTGATTGCGCCGGCAGGAGCCATAACGGTCACTTCGTCACCGGCCTTATGCCCGATCAGAGCACGGCCAATGGGAGATTCATCGCTGATACGGCCCTGAGCAGGATCAGCTTCCTGAGAACCCACAATGCTGAAATCCTCCTCAAAACCGTCTTCCACGTCGCGCACCTTCACCTGGGATCCGGGCCCGACTTCGCCGGTTGCCACGCTGTCCTCGATGATGACGAAGTTCGAGAGAATATCCGTCAGCTCACTGATACGGGAATACACACGTCCCTGCTCATTTTTTGCCTCATCGTACTCACTGTTTTCCGAGAGGTCGCCAAAGGAACGGGCCTCTTTTATCATATCCGCGACTTCTTTTTCGCGTACCGTTTTCAAATATTCCAGTTCTTCCTGCAGCTGCGCTGCTCTTTCACGGGATAATTTGTATTGCTTTGCCATGCTAATTCCTCACTTCCGGAAGCAGTTGATAACGCTTCATTTATAGCTAATAATTATATTGAATTCTTCCGCTTCTGTCAATAACCTGCGATAAAATAAATCATTTATTCGTTTTTTCCACGCACATGGCGTGGATTTTACGTGAATTGTTCGCAAAATGGCGAAAAATATGACAAGGATCGACCCGATATTACAAAAGCACCGTGGATGTCACGGTGCTTTCCTGGATAACGGGATCATTTCAGCAGGTCGATTGCCGCAGAGAGCTGTAAATCCTCTCCCTTGCCGTTTGCCAACAGCTCGTAAAGGGCTTCCGTCGACATAATAACCTTTCGGTCGGGCGTTACGCCGGTTTCCTGAAGGGATACGCCGTCCGGCGTATAGTACTCAATGGCGGAAAGCACGATCGCGGAACCATCAGAAAGGTCGATCCTCGACTGTGCATAGCCGAAGCCGGCGGTTGTCGAACCCAACACCGTGGCACAACCGCTGGACTGTAGGGCTGCTGCAAAATACTCGCCCGCGCCGGACGTGTATTCATTCACAAGCAGAACAATGGGAATGCCCAGTGCGTCTTCGTTGGAAGTAACATCCGTCATCTCGCTGCCGTTGTGCCGCTGGGAATAAATGATTCCTTCCGGCATCAGGGGATCGGCCATATTGGTCATCACGTCCATATAGCCGCCCGGGTTCATTCTGACGTCGATAATCAGGCCCGTCATACCCTGGTCCTGAAGCTCCTTCAGGGCATCCAGGAACAGAAGGTCTGTTCCGGTATCAAAATTATCCACATCGATGTAGCCGATTTTGCCCTCCAGCATCCGGTGGGCAAAGGGTCGTTCATGAATCACCGCACCGCGGCGAACCGAGAAATACAGGGTTTCATCCGTGCGCTCCCGGTAAACAGTCAGGCGCACACTTGTGCCCTCTTCGCCGCTGATACACTTCATCGCGGCCTCATAACTGATACTGGATACCGGTTCTCCGTCCACCTCGGTAATCACATCCAGCAGCTGGATGCCGAATTCCGCGGCAGTGGAGCCTTCATACATATCCAGCACACAAATTCCGCCATATTGGCGATTCTGACAGCCGATAATGCCGATGCCGGTAAAATTGGTCTCCTCTTCTTCCCGCTGCACCTCTTCTGCCGTGATATAATATGACGATTCATCCGGCAGCGCGCCGATATAGCCATCGGCAGCGCCATCCAGCAGGGCTTCGGAGTCGTGTTCGCTGATATAAAATTCATCCACATAGGCCGCAATCTCCGAGAGTTTAATGAATGCGGCCTCTCTTGCGTTCAGGGTTGTCAGCCGATCGTTAAATGCGTTCCAAATAGTGATATACGACACATTGAACGCGGCTACCGCAGCAAGCATCACAAGACCGATGAGCATGCTGACGGGGATTTTCTTTTTCATGTTCTGTTGTCTCCAGACAGCGTATTTGCCTCAAAAGGGCATCAGCCCTGCAGATATGGCTTCGGATCCACATAGCTGCCGTTCAGCAAAACACTGAAGTGCAGATGGTTGCCGGTGGAATATCCGGTAGAACCAACGTAGCCAATCACATCGCCGGCAGAAACGGTATCTCCCTCTGACACTGCATAGGACGTCATATGCGCATAAAGCGTCTGCACGCCGCCGCCGTGATTGATCACAACGCGGTTTCCGTATGCCTTATTGTAACCGACAGTCACAACCGTACCGGAGCACGCCGCGACGATTTTGGTGTTCTTCGGCGCCGGCAGGTCGATGCCGGTATGCTGCTGGTACTTACCGGTTATCGGATGATTCCGCATGACAAAGTCGGACGAGATCGAATAATAGCCCGGAAGCGGCCATGTCATGGTGCCGCCGGTATATTTCGAAGCGCTTGCGGCAGTATTCGCAGCAGCCGCTGCCGCGGCGGCCGCCGCTTCATCCTTGCGGATTTTTTCGGCCAGAGCTGCAATTTCCTTTTCAAACGCAGCTTCCTCTGCTTCCACAGCGTCCAGCTCCGACTGCGTCAGGTCCGTCTGCTCCTTCAGATCCTCAATCAAAAGATCCAGTTCAACATTCTGCTTCACCAGATCACGCTTATACTCAATCAGATCCTCTTTCTGTTGCTCGCTTTCGGCCAGATCAGCTTCCAGACTCTCCTTCAATTCCTCGATGTACTCGCGGGTTTCGGCAAGCGTTTTCATCAGCTTCTTGTCATAGGAAGCAATGCTGGTCGCCGCCTCCATACGGGAGTAATATTCCGTCAGACTACTGGCAGAAAGAATCAGGTCTAGGACGGTCAGGCTGTCGTTTTCATACATCGCACGCAGGCGTGTTTTGAAGACGGCATACTGCTTGGCCTCTTCCGCCTCCGCCGCCTCCAGATCCGTAGTTGTCTGCTCGATCGAAGCATCCAGCGAAGCAATGATCTCCTCTGTCACCGCAATCTGTTCATATGTAAGATTGATTTCCTGCTCCAGCGCCGCCTTCTGCTCCAGCATGGACTGCATCTGGGCATTCAGCTCTGCAAGCTGGGAGGCAATCTCCTTGCGCTCACTTGTAATCGTTGCAAGCTGCGACTTCAGATCACTCAGCTTTGATTTATCGCTTGCATAAGCCGACAGAAGCCCTGCCAGCAGAGAAAAAACAAGCGACAAAGCCAGAAGCACCGCAATCACGCTTGCAAATTTTTTTCTTCTTCCTTCCATGATGTTCCTCCGATCAAATTAAACCTTCAGGAACTTCCGGATGCTGATAATGCTGCCGAGCACGCCGAAGACAAAAGCTGTACTCATAAATCCACCCAGGAAGTAATACTTGACTGTCGAAAAATCGATCATCTCAATCAATTCAATGGACGAAAGTCCGATACTGACGATGTAGTTATACGCAAGCCATTGCAGGCCGAATGCGATCAGCGCCGCAACCTGGCTCAGAATCACGCTTTCAATAATAAACGGGAAACGAATAAACCCATCGGTCGCGCCGATCATCTTCATGATTGCAATTTCCTCGCGGCGGTCAAACGTCGCAAGTTTGATCGTATTCGAGATGATTACAACCGCAACAGCGCCCAATAACACCATGAGCGACAGGGAAACCGTCCCGAGAATGTTGCGGATGACCGAGAGCTTATTCACCGATTCCCGGGAGGAATGGACATCCGCTATGCCCTGCACACTTTCAATGTCTGCAATCGTCTGGTCGTACTCGTCGATATTCACAACCATGATGCGATAACTGTGACGCAGCGGGTTATCATATTCCAGGCCGTCCAGCAGCCAGGAATCTGTGCCGAATTCATCGCGCATTTCCTCCAGCGCACGATCATTCGGGATAAAATCCACGCCGCTGACATTTTCAATCATACGCAGTTTGTTTTCCAGCGCTTCTGCTTCTTCGCGCGTATAGGTTTCATCCACATAGGCACGAATATCGCCAAGCGTTACCATGGATTCAATCGTCAGATTGACGCTCAGCACCAAAAGGAGCGCCGTACCTGTAAGCAGAAGGCACGTAATCATTACCGTCACGGAGGCAAGACTCATGAATCCATGCGAAAAGATACTTTTTATGCCCTCGCGGAAGAAGTACACGATATTATGTCTGTTCATACTGGAAATACCCGCCTTGTCTGTCGCTGATAATAAGCCCTCCGTCTATCGCAACGACCCGTTTATCAAACTGATTGACGAGTTCCTTCTCGTGCGTAACCACAATAACGGTCGTTCCGAGGTCGTTAATATGCTGAAGGAGCATCATAATTTCCAGTGAACGGTCCGGGTCCAGATTGCCGGTAGGTTCGTCCGCGATAATGGTATTGGGGTTGTTGACAAGAGCCCGGGCAATCGCCACGCGCTGCTGTTCGCCGCCGGAAAGCTCCGTCGGCTTCCGTCTTGCCTTGTGCAGGATGCCGACAAGGTCCAGCACATAGCTCACCCGACGTTTGATCTCGCGCGGAGACGCGCCGACAATCCGCATGGCAAATTCCACGTTTTCATACACGGTCTTGCGTTCGATCAAACGGAAGTCCTGGAAAACGATACCAAGTGTGCGCCGCAGATACGGAACCTCCGACATCTTCATTTTGGAGGTGTTGAAGTCGTTGACCACAACGCGGCCCTCCGTCGGACGCAGTTCCGCCGTTATTAACTTTGCAAGGGTTGATTTACCGGAGCCGGACGGGCCGACAATAAACACAAATTCGCCGTCGTCAATCCTGAGATCCACGCCCTTCAGCGCCTTTGTGCCCGGTCCATACGACTGGTAAACATCATTCATCCGGATCATTGCTGAAAGATTTCCTCCTTAGGCATTACACCTTCACATCGCGCGAAGCAAGATATTTGCGAACCATCAAAGCAACCTTGAAGATGATTGCATGGTCGAATTCGCGCAGATCAAGACCGGTAATCTTCTTGATTTTCTCCAATCTGTAAACCAGCGTGTTGCGGTGAACAAACAGCTTACGGGAGGTTTCGGAAACATTCAGGTTATTCTCAAAGAATTTCTGAATGGTGAAAAGCGTCTCATGATCCAGCGCGTTAATGGAGCCTTTGCGGAATACTTCTGCCAGGAACTGCTCGCAGAGCGTTGTCGGCAGCTGGTAAATCAAACGGCCGATGCCGAGGTTTTCAAAGCTCAGGATGCTCTTTTCCGTATCAAACACCTGACCGACCTCGATGGCAAGCTGGGCCTCCTTAAAGGAAGAAACGATATCCTTCAGCTGCATAGCCACCGTACCGATACCGATCGTGGATTTGACGAAAAGCTCGGAATTCAGGGTATCCTCAATATTGCGGGCAATTTTCATCAGTTCCTTGGTGTCCACATTGGGCTTGACTTCCTTCACAAGCACAAGATCACTCTCGTTGATGCTGATGACAAAGTCACGCTGCTTATCCGGGAAAAGGCTGGAAACCACGTCAAAGGCCTGGCCGTCCACATTTTCACCGAGATTGATCAGGAACACCACACGCGGGACGTCGCTGCCAAAATGCAGTTCCGTCGATTTGATATAAATCTCACCCGGAAGGATATTGTCCAGAATGATATTCTTGATAAACGTTGCTTTATCATGCTTTTCATCATACATGGAGCGGATGCTGCCCAGCGCAATGACAGCCATCTTGCACAGCGTCTCCGCCATGTCGTCGCCGCCTTCCACAAAGACCGCGAATTCAAAACGTGAGCTCTGAGAAGGCAGCAGGTGATATAAATAGCCGCCATGATGAAGCGCTTCACTGGTCAAGCCGATTTCAATCGCCGCATCTTCCCTCTCCGTGCCGATGAGTGTCAACTCTGTGCAAGCAATCACGGTGCCAGTGGAATCTATCACGCCAATGATACGATCAGTTACATCTTTCATTTGCAGAATGATGCCCTGAAATAGACGTCCGGTCATGGTAACACTCCTTATCTTTCTTCATATATATCCATTGTAACTGATTTGTCACTATTTTTCAACTACTATTTTTATTAATTTTCTTTGAAAAGAAAAAGGCACACCCAGAGATCAGTATTCCCTGTCCGGCGTGCCATTATAAAATGTACATTCTTTAATATGCCCTTTCCCGGAACAAGGAGAGCGAAAAAAGCCCCGCAGCTTCATGCTGCGGGGCTTTGTAAGATACAAATTGTCAGCTGATGATCGTGCGCTCGGTGGAGGCATCGAACAGATGGATGTGATCCGGCTCAAGAGCGATCTTCAGGTCATCGCCGGTACGGGCGGTGGAACGGGCGCTGACGCGCGCGGTGAAGTTCTTGCCCTGGCAGAGCAGATAGAGGTAAGTTTCGGAACCCATCATTTCGACGAGGTCAACGTGAGCGTCGATCGTGCTGTTCTTATACTTCTCAAGGCTTGCTTCGTCATCGAACATGCACTCAGGACGGATGCCCATGATGACTTCCTTGCCGACATAAGCCAGAACCTCGGGCTTACGGCCGCGGGCGTCATCCAGGAACACCTTCTCGTCGCCGAACTGAACGCCGGTATGGCCGTTCTCGTCGATGACAACACCATTGATGGTGTTCATTTGCGGAGAACCGATGAACGTAGCAACGAACAGGTTCACGGGATGCTCATACAGATCCTGCGGAGCAGCAACCTGCTGAATGAAACCGTCACGCATAACAACGATGCGGGTACCCATCGTCATAGCCTCGATCTGGTCGTGGGTAACATAGATGAAGGTGGTTGCAAGACGCTGATGGAGCTTGGTCAGCTCGGTACGCATCTGAGCACGGAGCTTCGCATCCAGGTTGGACAGCGGCTCGTCGAGGAGGAAGACCTTCGGGTCACGGACGATTGCACGGCCGAGGGCAACACGCTGGCGCTGACCACCGGACAGAGCGGCCGGCTTACGGTCGAGCAGGTGCGTGATGTCGAGGATCTTTGCAGCCTCTTCCACGCGCTTCTTGATTTCCGGCTTCGGGAGCTTACGCAGCTTCAGGCCGAACGCCATGTTGTTGAAAACGGTCATATGCGGATACAGAGCATAGTTCTGGAAAACCATCGCGATATCTCTGTCCTTCGGAGCAATATCGTTAACAAGCTTATTGTCTATGTAAAGCTCACCTTCGGATATTTCTTCAAGACCTGCGATCATACGAAGCGTGGTGGATTTTCCGCAGCCGGAAGGACCAACAAGAATGATAAATTCTTTATCAGCAATATCAAGGTTGAAATCAGATACCGCGGTGACGCCGCCGGCGTATCTTTTGAAAATACCCTTCAGGGTTACACTGGACATAAGTTACCTCCATCTGTGTTTTGATGATGCTATTATAGCAGAAAAGGCGCCTGCCGTATAGTGATTTATTAGACAAAAGATTTTTTTAACCTTTGTACAATGTGTATATATAATTTTAGATGAATATCCCCCACTATATGTAGTATTTTAATAGAATTATCTTCTTTTCTGGCATAAACCTGAGATTTCTGCAAGTATTTGGAACTCTTTGTCGGAAAGTTCCCGATATCCGCCGGGAACCAGGCTTTCGTCCAGTTCCACAGGGCCGATACTGAGCCTTTTCAGGTACGTCACTTCCCCGCCGACTGCCGAAATCATCCGCTTTACCTGGTGATAACGCCCCTCGTGGACCGTTACAATGGCCTCTCCGGGGCCCAGACGCTCCAGTCCTGCCGGGAGGCAAAGCTCGTCCCCGTCAATTCTGACGCCCTCTGCAAAAGCCTGTTCGGCATACTCATTCAGAATTCCGTCGTAACGCACGAAGTAGCGTTTGTCCACATGACGGCGCGGCGCGGTCAGTGCATGGGCAAATGCGCCGTCGTTTGTCAGCAGTAAAAAGCCCTCGGAATCCCGATCCAGGCGACCCGCCGGAAAAAGTCCGAGACGGCGGTGCTCTTCACTGATCAGATCAATCACCGTGGCCGCGCGATCGTCACGCGAAGCCGAGAGATACCCCGCAGGCTTGTTCATCATAAAAGAAAATGACGTGCGCAGGCGAAGTTTGCGTCCCGCTGCTATCACTTCGTCCGTTTCCGGATCCACTTTCGCAGCTGCATCCTGGCAGACCGTGCCGTTTATCAGGATTTCGCCACGCTTCACCATGGCCTTAATGTCCTTTCGGGAACCCAAGCCCATATTCGCCAGCAGCTTATCTATCCGTTCCATGTAAAAACCTCCGTCTGTCGTCAAGGTTTATTCTACCATTGACGGCGGACGGAGGCAAGCTCTTTATGGCATCAAAAATCCGTGCATGAAGCCCTTGTATTGCGACGAACAGATATCACCGCCAATCACGCGGTTTTTATAGATCAGCAGGTTGGCGTAAACGGTTTCATCCTTTTTCGGATAGTTCAGTACCTCGTATGTATAACGCCGGACAGTTTTGCCCTGATATTTCGTCAGATCCAGATCCTGTGATTTCTGGAGTTTGTTATATTCCTCGTAAATTTCATTGAACTCCTCCGGAATCACGATTTCCTCGATCGCCACAGGATCCTCAGCCACTTCCCAACCAAAAGCGTTCAGAAAGGTAATGCGGTCGTTGTTCTCCCGGATATTTTTGTACGATACTTCGATTTTCGGCGAATCCACCATGGAAACCGCATCCGTATCGCCGGATTTCACTGCCGAAACGATGAGAATACAGGCCGCGATCAATACACATATGCCGACAAATATCGCCGCGGCCTTTCCTTTTGAGACCTTTGTTGTTACGATAAACATAAAAACCTCCGTTCCGCCGCCTGCGGCGAGCTTGTTACAGAGGTATTGTATGCACCTGCCATGCGCCGCAGAACCGCACAGAGCTTCCTTTTGCGGTACGCCGCCGGCGCACAGCAGGCGCGCAGAAAAAGAGCCTTTCTCTCGAGCGCAAAGCAGCCGGGACTGCTTCAAATAGCAGAAAAAGAGCGCAAATTGAATCCAATTTGCGCTCTTTTGTTATTTTTGTGATCAATCACTGTTAATCGTCGTCGTCAACCATGGAAGCCTTGGCTTCTTCGATGACCTTCTGCTGTACCATAGGCGGTGCATCCTCATAGCGCTCAAACTTGAGTGAGAAGCTGCCGCGTCCCTGCGTCATGGAACGCAGGTCGATCGCATAGGTGCTCATCTCTGCCATCGGAACTTCTGCTTCAACAGTGGTCTGGCCATTGTTGCCGGGGTTCATGCCCATAACACGGCCGCGGCGCTTATTGAGGTCGCCGATGATATCGCCCATGTTGCTGTCCGGCACATAAACCTTCAACGAACCAATCGGCTCCATCAAAACCGGGTTGGCCTGCGGGATACCGGCCTTGAAGGCCAGGCGCGCAGCCATCTTGAAGGACATTTCGTTGGAGTCAACGTCATGGTAAGAACCGTCAACCAGGGTGCACTTCAGCTGCACAACCGGATATCCGGCCAGAACGCCGCGATCCATGCAGTCACGCAGGCCCTTTTCAACGGCCGGGAAGAAGTTCTTCGGAACGGAGCCGCCAAAGACGTTCTCTTCAAAGACCATCTCGTCCTGCTCGGGGTTCGGCTCGAACTCGATCCAAACATCACCGTACTGGCCATGGCCGCCGGACTGTTTCTTATGCTTGCCCTGTACCTTGACCTTCTTACGGATCTTCTCACGGTACGGAACCTTCGGGTCGGCAAGATCCACATCCACGCCGAACTTGCTCTTCAGCTTGGAGCACAGAACGTCGATGTGCATATCGCCTGCGCCGGAAACCACATATTCATGCGTCTCGGCATCCATGCCGCTGACAAATGCCGGATCTTCGTCCTTCAGCTTCGTCAGGCCGGTTGCGATCTTTTCTTCGCCGCCCTTGGACTTCGGGAAAATAGCGCGCGTATAGCACGGCTCGTCAAAGACAATCTTGTCCAGGGAGACGACCTTGCCGGATGCGCAGAGGGTGTCGTTCGTTTTGGTGTCAGCGAGCTTGGAAACGGCACCGATGTCGCCCATGCCAATCTCGTCCACTTCGATATTCTTCTTGCCGCGCACGACATAGATATGACCGATCTTCTCGTTTTCGCCGGTACGGGAGTTCACGAGCGTCATATCGGAGGTTACCTTGCCGGAAACGACCTTAAAGAAGGAGAAACGGCCATACTGGTCCGTAACGGTCTTAAAGACAAATGCGCAGGTCGGGCCATTGGGATCGGGCTTGACTTCCACTGTATCGCCGGAAGCATCCTCACCATGCTCCGCCTTGACCTCGAGCGGAGACGGTACATAGCTGATGATCGCATCGATCAGCGGCATTGTGCCGAAGCCGGTCAGATAGCAGCCGCCCATGACAGGAGCAAACGAACCGGCTGCGACGCCGGCCTTGATGCCGGTGACATACTCTTCCTCGGTGAAGGGCTCTTCCGCGAAGAACTTTTCCATCAGCTCGTCGTCCGTCTCGGCAATGGCCTCGGTCAGTTCCATGCGGTATTCTTCCACCTGATCCGCAACAGCGTCCGGAATCGGGCACTCTGCATACGCCTTGCCATCAAAGGTATAAGCCTTGTTTCTCGGGATATCCACATAGCCGGTCAGCTTGCCGCCATCCACGATCGGAAGGATGATCGGGCAGACGGAGGAGCCAAAGGCCTCGCGGAGCGCAGCGGCAGTGGCTACAAAGTCAGCGTGTTCCTCATCCAGCTTGGAAATGTAGAACATACGCGGCAGGGCGCGGTCCTGGACATACTTCCAGCTCTTTTCCGTGCCGACTTCCACGCCGTTTTTCGCAGTACAAAGAATCAGTCCGGCATCAGAAACGCGCAGTCCCTGCATCACCTCGCCCGCGAAATCGAAATAACCGGGCGTGTCGATAAAGTTGATTTTATGGCCCTTGTACTCGACAGGCGCCATTGCAGCAGAAATGGAAAACTGTCTTCTGATCTCCTCAGGATCCGAATCGCAGACGGTATTGCCATCCGTTACTTTTCCCAAACGATCGGTGCCCTTTGTCAAAAAGAGAATGCTCTCCGCCAATGAGGTTTTACCGTCGCCGCCATGTCCAAGCAGGCAAACATTTCTGATTTTGTCCGCAGCGTAGCTCATCTGTTACTCTCCTTACTTTATGTTTTCGCATGTAAAAATCCATTCAATTGCCGGCAAATCACCAGCACGCCAACATATTATATCAAACAGGACTTACTTTTTCAACACATTTTTATAATTTTACTCGGATTTTTAAAGATTTTCTGTGAAGATTAACCCAATCGGACAATGGTCACTTCCCAAAACATCCTGATAAATCACACTGTCCGACACTTTTTCCGCCAGTCGGTCGGATACCAGGAAATAGTCGATACGCCAGCCGACGTTCCTGCTGCGCGCCTTCATCCGGTACGACCACCAGGTATAAGCGTCTTTTTTATCGGGATAAAGCAGGCGGAAGGTGTCCGTAAAGCCCGATTCCAGCGTACGGCTCATGCACGTGCGTTCCTCAATGGTAAATCCGGCGTTGTGTTCGTTTGATTTGGGGTTCTTGAGGTCAATTTCCCGGTGTGCCACGTTCATATCCCCGCACACGATAACGGGTTTTTTGGCGTCCAGGCCCTTGAGATATGCCAGAAAAGCTTCTTCCCAGACCATGCGGTAGTCCAGCCGCGCCAGTTCGTTCTGCGAATTTGGCGTGTAAACCGTCACCATATAAAAGCCCGGATATTCCAGTGTGATGACGCGTCCTTCCGTGTCATGTTCCGGGATGCCGATTCCGTTTACAACGGACAGCGGCGGTTCCTTGGCGAAGATTGCCGTGCCGGAATATCCCTTTCGCTCGGCGCTGTTGAAATATTTCTGATATCCCGGAAGATCAAGTTCAAGCTGATCCGGCTGCATTTTTGTCTCCTGAATACAGAAGATATCCGCATCCTCCCGGTGGAAAAAGTCCAGAAACCCTTTTCCCACACAGGCGCGCAGGCCGTTCACATTCCACGAAATCAGTTTCAAGCCTTACCTCCTGTTTGCGCCAAATGCCGACAGCAGCACCGGGCAAAGCCACAGCAGAATATAGTAGAACATATTGGCCGGTGTTACGACCGCATAGCTCTGCATAAACAGCAGATAAAAGACGAGCGGCATACCCAGGCAGGCCGAAATATATCCCAGAACGCGGTTGAGCTTTACGGAGGACTGTACGCGCTTGCCCGAGGAAATCGCCTCGCCAAAGCTGTGCAGGTTATCAACCGCCAGTACGGCGCAGTCCTCTTCCATATCCGTATTGCGGATGGCGGAATATGCGATGCGTTCCTCCAGCTCCGGATAACCAAAGCTGTCCGGATTGAGCTTGAAGCGCGTTTCGACCAGCTGCGGCGTAATGTTAAAGTCGCGGACTGCCAGCACCGGCACGATCTTGTGCTTGACCATATAGGTCAGCGAACGCCGGACGGACGGCTGCGCGTCATATTTGATGGAGAAAACGCCGGCAAACTGCATATTGATGGCGATAAATACGCCGTTTTTCAGGTTAATGCCCTCTGCAACACGGATGCCCATGCGCAGAATAAAGTTTGCCGTACCAAGCAGTACCTTTTCGCCGTTTACATAGGCGCCCATGCCGCCGGTTTCAAAGAATTCAAAGCCCTCAACGGCCGGCAGGCTCATTGGCTGGCCGGGCAGGCTTGCCGCGAACGCATCATAGAGCGAACTGCCGGAGGCTTTCAGCACACTGAGCGCGCAGAGGTTCACCTTTTCACCGGTGAAGCCCGAAAAAGCCTTCACGCCATTGACCGTGACCATTTTGGTCGGGAAAACGTCCGTTTCGCCGACAATAGCGGCTTCCGCGCTGGAAATATCCTGAATACCGCGCGCACCTGCAAGCGCCACACCAATGCGGGAGAGCTTCGTGCTGACCGAAGCAAAGGGGATCACCTGCGAGAATACGATTCCGCAGGGCACGGAAACGGCCAGAATCGCACTCCAGTAATAAAGGAAGCAGCCGGGCACACCCTTTCCGATGGAAGCGATCAAAGCAAACAGCAGCGATACGACAATGGCAAGCGGCGTAAACAGACGCATAATGCGTTCGCCGGAATCCTCTTCCAGCAGTGCGTTCATAAAATCACTGCCAATGGGGTGCGCAGCAGTTTTATAGACTGTACGGACACGGCCCTCGTTATCGCGCATACCCTTGACGGAACAATACTTTCCGTCCGGACGCGCCGCGGCACGGCAGGACCAGCGTATGCTCTTATAGCGCTGGCGCCGCGTGAACAGACCGATAAACAGTCCCAGTATCACGACCGGCGTAAACGGCAGATAGCCGATGCCGGAGGGAACCGCCATGATCGTTAAGGTATAAATCAACGATACAACGGAGGAAAGCGCAATCAGCGTTTCGGACTTGAAATTCAGCTTCACCGCATTGCGCAGGCCGTCCGCAATCAGGCTGACGCTCATCAGCATAGCGAAAACCTGCAGGATACACAGAATCAGCAGATAGATATACGGCAGTTCAATGTAGGAAATAAACAACGGCAGCCACCATTTATAGGTGGGAGCGGCCGTAATATACCATGCAAGCACAGCCAGAATTGCCGTGATGGTACAGCGCCAGGAATAGTATCCGACGGCGCGTTTTGCCTTGGCGGCCGCCTCGTCGGGCGCAATGCCGCGGAACGCACGCAAATCGTCGCTGATCCTTCTGTTTTCGCCGTTTGGCGTCTGTTCGCTGACATAAACCGGCTGCGGTGCCGGTGCGGCTGTATATTCGCCGTCCTTTTTTCTGCCGACCTTGGGAAGCTTGCCGGAATTTTCCCGGCGTTCATCCATTGCTGCGTCCACCTGACGGGCAATCTCATTCTGCAGCTCGTCGGAACGGCGCGCAGCATTTCTGCGCTGTGCCGCGGAAACCTTGCGCGGCGGATTCGCCGGCGCTTCTCCTGCGGCGGCAGGCGCCGCCGGTGCGGATCCCGGCGCAGCAGCGCCAGCATCCTGCATATGCTCCGCTTCCACCGTCTCCGGTTCGTCCGGCGCCGCCGGAACGGCTGCCTCCGGTTCCGGTTCTCCGGCCGCCGCACTGTCCCCGGAGAACTGCGCCGTCAGATTTTCCAGCTCTGCCAGCAGTGCATCCGGGTCCGTATTCGCGGCTGCGCCGCCGACCTGATATTCTTTCAGAATGTCGTCCAGCAGTGCGTCTGCGTTATCTGGGGCGACGTCGTCATCGCCCAGAAGCATCTTAATATCTTCCAGATCATCATGTTCCGAAAGGTTTCTCTTATCGTCCTGCATTCTGACCTCCCACCCTTCTACTTTTGTGCTGTGCGCTGCCGGACTGCTTCAAAAAGCACAACGGCAGCCGCATTGGAAGCGTTCAGCGACGCGATTTTCCCCCGCATGGGGATGGACATGATAAAGTCACAGGTTTCGCTGACAAGGCGCGACATTCCGTCGCCCTCGGAACCGATCACAATGGCAGCGGGGCCCGTCAGATCCGTTTCATACAGCGCCCCGCTCCCTCTGTCCGAGGTACCGTAGATCCACACGCCGTTCTGTTTCAACTCTTTGATTGCCGCCGTCATATTCGGCACGCGCGCAACCGGAACATATTCCAGCGCACCTGCCGCAGCCTTTGCCACGGTTGCCGTCAGGCCGACACTTCTGTGCTTTGGTATCACAACGCCATGTGCGCCGGCGGCGCCCGCAGTACGGATGATAGCGCCCAGATTGTGCGGATCGTTGATTCCGTCGCAAACGACGAGGAAAGGCGGTTCCCCTGCCTCGCGCGCAGCATCCAGAATATCCTGCAGCTGTGCATATTCATGTGCGGCCGCAACGGCGATCACGCCCTGGTGCACGCCTGTCGTGCTCATCGCATCCAGACGCTGGCGGTCACATTCATTTACGGCGATGCCCAATGACACGGCCTTTGCTTTCAGCGCCGTCAGTGTGCTGTCATTTGTGCCGTACAGCAGATAAATCTTGTCAATTGTCCGGCCTGCACGCAGCGCTTCCGTCACCGCATGGCGGCCTTCAATCAGATTCGTTTCATCTGTGGGTTCGAGCGGCTCTCTTCTGCGCCCCATTTTTTTATTCTGCATGAAATTTTACCCTTTTTTGATAAATTGATGAAATCTTCGGATAATCCACCACGATAATAGATTTCTATTCTCCATAATAACACAGTTGCGGCATTTTGACAATGCCGCAACTGATATTTTTACGGATACAGTGCCGAATTTCGAAAGCATTTCCGTGCAATATGGCCAATCCGTCAGGATTTTTTGAGGAAGGTATTGCCGCAGTGCGGGCAGCGGATCTGGATTTTTCCTTTCCCGCGCGGAACGCGAACCGTTGCGCGGCAGGACGGACACCGGAAAAACCGGTACTGCTTCGACTGGCGCAGCATCGTGAATTTCTGCACGAACCACGTTTTTACGGGAGTCCAGAGCTTCAAAAACCAGGCATTTTCTGCGCGGCGTTTGTAAATATTACGAGAAAACATACGAAATATTGCGAAGAGCAGGGGCAGATAGGAAATCAGCAAAAGGACATACAGTCCCGTGATCTGTGAAATCAGGGACAACAGCAAACAAAGCACAAGCAGGGCAAAATTCAGTTGATCCGAGCCATAACGTCCCGCCATAAAACGCTGCAACCAGTTCATGATAGTACCTCCGAAGCAAAATTAACTTCATTATACTATCCTGTTCCTCGGAAATCTTCTATAAAGTGTGAATTTTATATGACGCCGCGCCCGCATTTTCTGTTTATCTGTATCCGCCAGGGAGTGCAGCCGGAGGGATGCGGTTTTCTGAAAGATGCTGATAAATTCTCTTGAAATGTCAGCATGGGCGTGTTATTATGAAAGAAGGATACCCATGAAATTCGTATAAAAGGAGCAGAAATCATGGAAAACAAAGCGATTTTTATGACCGGTCTGAATAAAATGGAAACCCGTGTTGTTCCCATGCCCACAGCTGCTGCCGGCCAGGCTGTTATTAAGCTGGAGTATGTCGGTGTCTGCGGTTCCGACGTGCATTATCTGGAATTCGGCCGTATCGGCGATTTCATCGTTGACGGCGACTTCATCCTTGGCCATGAGTGCGCCGGTGTTGTTACCGAGATCGGCGAAGGCGTTACCAATCTGAAGGTTGGCGACCGCGTCTGCCTGGAGCCGGGCTTTGGCTGCGGCAAGTGCGACTACTGTAAGAGCGGCCATTATAACCTCTGTAAAGATATGCAGTTCCTTGCAACCCCGCCTGTCCAGGGCTGCCTGTCCAACTTCATCGCTTTCCCGGCAGACATGTGCTTCAAGCTCCCTGATAATATTTCCACAAAGGAAGGCGCGCTCATCGAGCCGCTTGCCATCGGTATGTATGCCGCAACCCGCGGTGAAGTCACCGTCGGCAGCTCCGTTGTCATCCTTGGCGCTGGCTGCATCGGCCTGGTGACGCTGCTTGCCTGTAAGGCCTTCGGCGCAACCGATATCACCGTCTGCGACGTTATCCCGAAGCGTCTTGAGTTTGCAAAGAAGCTGGGCGCCACCCGCGTTGTCAATGGCAAAGAGGAAAACATCGTGGAAGTGATCGATAAGCTGACGGAAGGCCGCGGCGTTGACAAGGTCTTTGAGACCGCCGGTAATAAGTTCACCACCCAGCAGACCGTGGATCTCGCCCGCGCAGGCGGCGTAATCGTCCTCGTCGGCATGGCACCGGACGACATGATCCCCTATAACATCATCAAGCTCATCTCCAAGGAAATCGACATCCGCACGATCTTCCGTTATGTCAATATGTATCCGAAGGCAATCCAGGCGGTTGCCGGCGGCTTCATCGACATTTCCGGTATCGTAACGCATGAGTTCTCCTTCGATAAGGCGTTTGAGGGCTTCGAGGAAGTCATTGCAAACCCGAAGGACGTTGTCAAGGCCGTTATCAAGTTCTGATCTGTACCGCACAATCCAAAAAGCCCGGAGCAGCTGCTCCGGGCTTTTTCATGTATTCTCACAGCATCACGCGCACCACAACTTTATAATAATCCGTAAACGTCGGATTTTCAATCGTCTTCGGGCGGTACGCGATCACAGTATCCTGCACTTCGTAAAGCCGCGCGAGTACGGCCAGTTCGCTGTCCCCCTCACCGAACCATGAAAGAATACGCTCGCCGGTAGTATCCTCGAAGCCGTCAAGCCGCTCGCCCACAGACTCACCGAATCTGCTTTCCAGCGCGGCAACCAGCTTCTCCGTGCGCTTTATGTCATCCGTGATCTTTCCCTTCGCCACATCGGTTTCAAAGTCGACGTGCGTCAGCGCACCGTCACGAAAATAATACGTACGCCGCACCGTAACGTTTCCAAGTTCCGTTACCCGCGTTTCATCGGAAAGGGAGATCCAGCTTGTGCCCAGCGCATTCCGGAAAAACTCGCTTTTCGGGGTATCTTCCGGGTATACGATCGTCTGTCCGTCAAAATACACCAGCTTTCGCGCGTCGAGATATGCCGCAACTTCGTCGCGCGTCATGCCCGCGTACAGTCCGTCCACCGAGAAGTGCCCATCCTCCAGCGTCACGGTATCCAGAATACTCTCCGAAATCGCCGGACGCGTGAAAAGAAAGATGATCACCGTCACGCCAAGCGCGATAGAGCCTAAAATGATCACCTTTTGCAGGACAGAACGTCCAAACTCCTTCAGCCATTCTTTCATGGGTACCTCCTTTTGTCCGCATTGCAATGAACCCCGGGAAATCATAGAGGGAATTACAATATATGTTGTTCCTTTTGTTTATACTATGTTACTTGTACAAACAACCCAAAATTACCGTTCCTATGCACCCGTAATCCTATAATTGTGATCTTTGGTTATTCATATATTATCATATTTTCTATATAC
>JAHAYX010000049.1 GCA_018384365.1 Clostridiaceae bacterium | reverse complement strand
GATCGATCTGAGCTTGGAAGCGGGCCTGTGCTTCGAGGCAGGGGGTGAACAAGGTGGACTTGTCCATATCCCATTCGCGGATGCCCTTGAGATATTCTGTACGCCGTTTGTCATCGAGGATGAACGGCGTTATTTCATGGCGCAGGCACTCTTTGAACATGAGCAGCCGACCGATGCGTCCGTTGCCGTCGGCGAAAGGACGGATGCGCTCGAAGCGCACATGGAAGTCCAGGATCTGCGCCAGCTCCACCTTGTCCAGACTCTCGTACTCTGCGATCAGGACGTTCATTTGGGAGTTTATATTCTTTGGCGGCGTGGTTTTGGTCTTGCCAATGGTGCAGGTATCCCTGCGGTATTCGCCCGGATGAAATTGGAGTTTACGCTCCGCCATGGTGCCGTAGCTGAGCATGGCGTGGAGCTTGCGGATATAGGATTGGGAGATACGGCTGGCAGCGGTGTCGATGATATGGTTGACACAGGCGATATGGTTATACGCTTCGATCAGATCATCCACCTTGATGGGCTCAAAGCCTGTGGAGACCTTGCCTTTCTTGTAGACTTCTTCCACCTGGGTGAGCATGAGCCGGTTGCTTGCCAGACGGTTGGAGCTGTAGCAGAAATTGATCTGTATGTAATCGTAGAGACCATGATAGATCTTCTTGGTGCGCTGGCGCTGCAGCTGCTTCACAAGCTTGGGAATTTCAGGCGCTTCGGCCTTCAGTTTGGCCGGTTTTTGAGCATCAGCCGGTACATACCAGACTCCGTCTTTTTGTACCGAACCGGGGATTCTGCCGTTTCGGCAGTGCCTACGAATCATTTGGTCCGTAATTTTCCACAATACGGATGCTTCTTTTGCTGAAATATAGTCCATGTTTTTGTTCCTTTCGACGAAAAATCTTCGAAAAGCCCGGTACTTTGGGCTTCTCCGGTACTTTTCTGACCAGAATTTTGACCAGAATTAGGGCGAAACACCTTATACAAAATGAAATTTTATAGATTTTTCTTGAATATAACTGGACTATTTGGACGGATTAGATGAATAAGAAGAATAAATATACACGAGGGCGGCCATGGCATTCAAGAGGTCAGCGGTTCGATCCCGCTTATCTCCACCAAAAAGACCTGAAATCGTATGATTTCAGGTCTTTTTTTTCGTCTGAAACCTGCTTTTTTCCATTCTGTTCAACTATTTCGGAATCGCGCGGAACTTTTCGTAACAGAGTTTGTCCCGAAATACCCTTACCACACCATGGACAGGGCGTCACATCATCCGACATTCGGAAATTTGATGACGTTGCAGTCTTTCTCATCCGGATCATCCGGGACGCCGTGGCTGCCGGGAAAGGATTTGCTGAATCTGTCAAAGGCGTTCTGGTATAAGTGGTTCTGAACGCTCTGGTACTGCCCAAACTCATATTCAACCATTTTGGATCAGGCAATGTGCGGGCGTTTGTGTCTGCGGATTCAAAGTTTGCCAATAGAAGAAATTTGTGGTAAACTGAAAGAACTCAAATCAAACAATGGGGAAGGGGCAGTGGTTCGCGATTCCGCAGACCTGGCCTGATTGTGGAGGGATCATACTGATGGAACAATACTTCGCCAAATCCAATCCACCGGTGCGCAACCAAACGCATCTTCAAAAGGTTTCGGTATTCGCAGCGCAATACGGGCGGGAGATTGGACAGGAGGAAATGGCCAGGATTGCCGGACTGTTTCATGATTTCGGGAAGAATGGAGAACGCTTTACGGGAGTTCTGCAGGGAATCCGCCGGAATATCGACCATGCGCTGCCCGGAGCAGCGTTCCTGTATACAGCGCTGAGATTGAACAGTAGGGAAACATTACGCGAAAAATATGGCCCGATCCTCGAGGCAATCAGTGCGCACCATGACGGGCTGCAATCGCTTGACTGCCTCGAGCCCTATTTGATACAGGCTTTGACAAATCCTTCTGACATCGTTTGTCCCAGCGGAAAGACTGCCGCGCTGTCCGGCCCGGCCGAATATGAAAACGCAGCGCAGGCGTTTCTGCGGGATTTTCCGGGTTATAAGTTCCCAAAATTGCCTGCTGCGGAGGCGGCATCCAATCTGGAGGCCATGCTGGACAGCCGGATGCTGCTCTCGTGCCTGGTGGACGCGGATTACACGGTTTCCGCCCTGGATACGGACCCCGATTACCTGCAAAAAAGCAGTGGCAGCCATTTGGATGCAGAGCAGGCGCTGATCCGGCTGTATGCCCATCGCCTGGCGATCAGTCAGGACTCAAAGGCGGACAGGGAACTCAACGCCCGGCGTGATCAGGTCTTTTTCCGATGCGGCGAGCTGGGACAGCTCCCGCCGGGCTTGTTTAGCATGACTGCGCCGACAGGAATTGGCAAGACACTGGCTATGCTGCATTTTGCATTGCGGCATTGTCAGGCAAACCAGATGCGGCGGATTATCGTCGTTTTGCCATTCCTGACGCTGGCGGAGCAGAGCGAAAAAGAGTATCGGAAGATCATTCCGGATCTGTTGGTAGACCATAGCCAGAGCCGCATGCCGGAGGACATGCGGGAGCTTGCCGCCCGATGGGATGCGCCGGTGATGATCACAACTTCAGTTCGATTCTTTGAGAGCCTGTTTTCAGACCGGCCAACGGACTGCAGGAAGCTGCACAACATTGCCGGAAGCATCATCCTGTTCGATGAAGCGCAGAGTCTCCCCGCCGTTCTTGCCCCGGCGACAATCCAAGCGGTACAGCGTCTATGCCGGAAATACCGGTGCAGCATGGTGTTTTCTACGGCAACACAGCCGGATTTCAGCGCGCTTCCCGGGACAGTGTGGCAGCCAACAGAACTGATTGCGGACGTGGAGCCGCTTTATCGGGCCATGCGCAGGACAAACGTGGAATGGCGGCTGCAGCAGGGTACACCGCTTTCTCAGATCGCGGAGCAGATGTCCGGACTGGGCAATGTCTGTACCATCGTTAACCTGCGCCGTCATGCGCGCAGCTTGTTTGCGGAATTGCAGGAACGATGCAGCGGGGAAGGACTGTACCTATTGTCCAATGATCTCTGCCCGACCCATCGGCTGGCCGTTGTGGAGGAGATCAAACATCGCAGAATGAACGGACAACCGTGCCGGGTGGTGGCGACTCAGTGCATCGAGGCGGGTGTGGATCTTGATTTTGATGTGCTGTACCGCGCCCTTGCACCGCTGGAGGCTATCATTCAGGCAGCCGGACGCTGCAACCGCAACGGCAGACTTCCGGGCGGCGGACGTGTTGTCGTATTTGAACCGGACGAAGCGGGGAATCTCTATCCAGGTCCGTCTTATGAACACGCTGCGTCAATTGTGAAAACCCTTCTGAGCCGGAGCGACCTGGACTTGAACAGTCCCGCGCAGATTCAGGCATATTATCAGGAACTCTATCGCGATCTGCACGAGGACGGGGAGCTGCAACGCGCCATGGAAGCGAAGGATTATCCTTCCGTTGCCCGGGCATACCGGCTGATCACCAAGCAGGGCGTTCATGTGATCGTTCCGTGGCAGGGCGCCCTGACACAGTTTGAGGAAATCCGCCGCGAAGCCCTGGACCATGGATTGACAGCCGGACTTCTGCGTGAATCCGCGCCGCTGACCGTATCCTGCTTTGAACGGGAATGGGTGGAGCAGCACGCCACGCCGCTGTATTTTGCGGGCAAGGCATTCCGGGAAAAGACGGAATCCGGCTATTATGTCCTGAATATAGGGCATGAAACGAGCTATGATGCAGTCACAGGACTGAAAATCGACAGCAATCTGCCTGAATTGTATATGGTGTAATTGTACATAACAATGATTTTCCTGCAACCATTTGACTTTTTTATGACTTAGAATTACACTATATTTGACAGCTGATAATTTCGAATGATCTTCTCAGCTGAGAATTGAAAAAAATATCGTGTGATTCTTATGCGCGGCCCCGCAAGGGGCATCATGAAAAATGGAGGTGATTGATTTTGAGTCAGGAAATTGTATTGGAGGTCTGGGGAGACTTCGCCTGCTTCAGTGACCCTGCAGGTGGAAAAGTTGAGCGGATGACCTATCCGGTGCCGACACCGTCCGCAGCCAGAGGCATTCTTTCGTCGATCTACTGCAAGCCGGCGGAGTTTTATTACCAGATCACGCGGATTGAAGTTCTCAATCCCATCCGGTACATCAGCTTCAAGCGCAATGAGATCAAATCAAAGACCGGCGATACACCGGTCTATGCGGATGAGGACCGCACTCAGCGGCAGACGCTGGCACTGCGCGACGTGCGATATCGGATAGCGGCGGAGATCGTCCCGCGGTCGGAGTATTCCGGCACCACAGCCCAGCTCTACGAGCAGGCTCTGCGCCGCATCCGCACCGGCAAATGCTATGTACAATGTTCGCTGGGCATGCGGGAGTTCGTCGGATATTTCGAGGAAAGCGATGGCAGCCGCCCGCCCATCGACGAGAGTATGGACCTTGGGCTCATGGTTTACGACGTATTTGATTTGCATGATTACGCCGTCCGTAAAAAAACGCAGCCATGTTTGTCCCTGTATCATGCGACCATGGAACACGGCGTAATACAGGTGCCGCCCTACGACAGTCCGGAGGTTTTGAAGGGAGGCACGGCATGTTAAAAGCCCTGTATGATTACGCGGTTCAAAACGGCCTAACGCTTCCTCCTGGCTTTGTGAACAAGAAAATTCGGGCCTACATTCTCCTGTCTGCCTCAGGGGACTATCTCGGAATAGAGTCCGGAGAAGATACGCTTCCTTGCCCGGATGTGGGGAGCCTGGCCAACGGTAAGGACAAGTGCAATGTCCTTGCAGAGAAGCTCAGCGTGGTCCTCTCCACACCTTCAGCGGAGAATCCCAAGAGCTGCTTCTTCCGCAAGACACTGGAAGATGCAGCTTCCGCGGAACCGCAATTACAGCTGTGCCTGCATGCGCTGGAGGATACTGCCTTATTTTCCGCTATCTGCACCGACGCACAGAGGCGGAAGCTGAAGGGGATGGATCGGATTTCCTTTCGGGTCGATGGCAGTCCCATCGTCTCGCTCTCCACAGTAACTGCCTGGTGGACGGAATACAGGCGGCAATTCCAGACCGGAGACGAGACCGCCAAAACACGCTGTCTGATCACCGGTGAGCCGACGGTACCCCTTGCCACGGTCCCAACTGTCAGCGGCCTACAGACCGTTGGTGGACACGCCCGCGGCGACGCGCTGATCTGCTTTGACAAGAGCGCTTTCTGCTCCTATGGGCTCAAGCAGGCGGCAAACGCACCGGTTTCCGAGGAAGCCTATGCTGCGGTCAAAGCCGCGCTGGACGATCTGCTGGCCGGTTCTCCCGCCATGTACCGGCGGGATACAAAACGGAATTTCAATCCGACTGCGCCGGCTTTCGCCGGAATGAAATTCGTCCACTGGTACGACCGGCAGATTACGCCGTCGGAGGATATTCTCCTGCCAACGATCGGCGGCTTTGGGGTCGATGACGAAGAGGAAGAAGAAGAGGAGCAGAATCCGGAAGCGGCCGCCCAAAAGGCCCGCACGAGCCAAGCCGCCGCTGTGCATGCCGCGACGGAACTGGTCAAAAGCGTCCAGAGCGGCGGTTCTGTTTTACTTCCCGCCGCGCAGTATCATATTTTGCTTCTCTCCGGCGTCAACGGCCGCATCATGATCCGCCGTTATGAACACGGCTGCTATAACGAGCTGCAAAAGCACTTGGAGAAGTGGAATGAGGATCTATCCATGTGCGACGCTCTGGGTACGGGATGTCTGGGAGCCAAAAAACTGACAGGCAGGCTTCTTCGACTGCTGAAGCGGCAGAAGATGGATACAAATCCCTTTGAACGGCTCCAAAAGGAACTGGCTGGATTGACACCGTCCATTGTGTCGGCGTTCACAGGCGGGAAGCCTTTGCCGGACGCAGTGGCAGTGCGTGCCCTTGTGACCATCCGAGCCATGATGCTGGACATTGATGAGGATCGGAAAGCACCGCCCATTCCGGACGGAATCTGCTGCCAGTGGCTGAAGGTCTGGCTGCTGCGCAAGCATCGAATGAACAAACAGGAGGTGCCTTTGATGGCGTTTTATAATCCGAATTTCCCGAATGCGGCCTATCACTGCGGCGCGATCGTTGCGATCTACGCAGAGATCCAACGCACCGCCATGGGGGAGGTGAACGCCGGTATTGTGCAGCGGTTCTATGCTTCCGCCAGCCGCACGCCGCGGCTGGTACTGGGGCAATTGGAACGGTTGTCCAAGTTCCATCTTGCAAAAATCGAATCTTCCAGCCTTGCAAGGAAATATGAAGACGCACTGAATGAGGCCTACGGATTCTTTGATGCAGAAATCGAGACACAGGTGCCGCCGGCACTGAATTTGGAGGAGCAGAGCTGTTTTGCCATTGGTTACCGCCAGATGAGCGCAAGGCTCGCAAAATTGCGGAACGAGGCCTTTGCCAATAAAAAAGTCAAAGAGGAATCGCAGTTATCAGACAAGGAGGAAATCTGAAATGGCAATCCAGAATCGTTATGAATTTGTCTATTATCTTGCCTGCACCAACGCCAATCCAAACGGTGACCCGGATATGGGAAACACGCCGCGCATGGACCCGGAAACCATGCGGGGATATATCAGCGACGTGGCTACCAAGCGCCGCATCCGGAATTATGTCCAGCTTGCCCATGGTGACGAACCCGGTATGAATCTCATCATTCAGCAGTCCACCATCATCAACCGCCACATTGCCGAGGCCAAGCGTGCCGCGGGCGTGGAGGGGACCAGCGCCAAGGATAAAAACAGCGTTTACGCCGGACGAAAAAAAGCCTGCGAGTTGTTTTATGACGTGCGTACCTTCGGGGCCGTAATGTCCACCGGCCCCAACGCCGGACAAGTGCGCGGCCCTGTTCAGATTACCTTTGGCACTAGTCTGGATCCTATTTTGCCCATGGATATCTCCATCACGCGCATGGCGATTACCGGCGACAACAAGAGCGGCGAGACCGTGGAGGATTATCTGAAGCTGGAGCAAGAGATGTCGGAGGACAGGCTCCGCACCATGGGCCGCAAACAGCTGATTCCCTTCGGCCTGTATGAGATCCGCGGCTTTATCAGCGCCAATCTGGCGGCAGAAACCGGCTTTGACGAGCAGGATCTGCAGATTCTCTTTGAGGCGATCCTCAATATGTATGAGCATGACCGGAGCGCCAGCAAGGGGGAGATGGAGGTCGTCTCTCCGCTGATTATTTTCAAGCATGTTGGTACGGATACCGATGCGGCTCAGAGAGTCCGGCAGGCAAAGCTGGGCTGTGCGCCGGCGCACAAGCTGTTTGACCTTGTGAAAGTCGAGCGTAAGCCGGAGGTGAAATATCCTCGGAGCTACCGCGACTATACTGCCTCCATCGCATTGAGCAGATGTCCGGCAGGCGTCGAGATCGGTTTTCAGGAGGGCGCCTTCAGTCCAATCGTGTGGAACCGTCTGCCGGAAGAGGAAGGCTGGTTCACCTGTGAATGATGCGGAATACCTGCCGTTGTCCTGGCTGTCGCAGGTTTGCTATTGTCCAAGACGGGCCGGCCTTCTGCTGAACGAACGCCTTTGGGAGGAGAACGCCGACACGGCAAAGGGCCGCGCAGAGCACGAGCGCGTTCACACCCAGCGGGTAGAGCGGCGCGGCGACCACATCAAGCTCTTTGAATTTACGGTGTTCTCCGACCAGTATCAGTTGATTGGAAAATGCGACTGCATCGAGGCGGTTCGGGACGCGGCAGGCTGTCAAATTCCTGCCGCAGAGTTCCCGGTAAAGTTATATCCGGTAGAATATAAGCATGGCAGCGTGCGGGAAGAAGAGGAATATCAGATTCAACTCTGTGCGCAGGCCATGTGTCTCGAGGAAATGTTCCATACCGATATTCCGGAGGGCAGTATCTTCTTCATTTCGTCGCACCGCCGTATGCCGGTTTCTCTGGACGATACGCTTCGTGCAAAGACACGAAAAGCAGCGGAAACGCTGCATCGAATCCGGCAGGAACTGCTTGTGCCGCAGGCGGAATATTGTGCAAAGTGCAAACGCTGTTCTCTCCGTGAACTGTGTATGCCAAAGGTCAGAGCCTCTGCCCGGAATTATTGCCGTGCCTTGGAGCGGGAGGCTGTCGGGCAAGCGGATCTAGAGGAGCTGCTATGAAAAAATTGCTCAATACGCTCTATGTGCTGACGCCGGAGAGTTATCTGTACTGCCGGAATGACAATATCTGTGTGCGGATTGGGGAGGCGGAAAAGGTTGCCATTCCTGCAATCACAGTGGATTCCATCCTCTGCTTTGGCCAGATGACGGTCTCCACACCCTTGCTTCAATTCTGTGGGGAGCGTGGGATCAGCATTACGTTTCTGACGGAGAACGGGAAATTTCAGGGACGTTTTTATGGTCCGGTCAGCGGAAATGTCTTGCTGCGGAAACGGCAGTATGAGAGCCTGCATGACAATACGTTCTGCGTGCAGTTCGTTCGGACGCTTCTCTTCGCCAAAGTCCGCAATGCAAAACTGGTGCTGATGCGTGCGGCGCGGAATTGTGATGATTGTGAGTTTTCAGAGAAACTGGATCAAGCAGTTACCCGTTTGACTGAGGCGGCACAGCAGCTCTCAGAATGTGAGAGTGTTGATTCCATGCGTGGAATTGAGGGCGCAGCTGCGACTGCCTACTTTTCACAATTTGACACCATGTTGAGGCAGAATCCCGGCGGATTTCGCTTTGAAACGCGCAGCAGACGTCCGCCGCGCAATGCGGTCAATGCGGCGTTGTCGTTCACCTATATGCTCCTGGCCAACCAGACACAATCTGCAATGGAGGCTGTCGGCCTGGATCCGGCTGCCGGATATCTGCATACCCTTCGGCCGGGACGGGCATCCTTTGCCCTGGATTTGATGGAGGAACTGCGTGCGCCGCTCTGTGACCGGTTTGTTTTGTCTCTATTCAACAAAGGACAACTTTCTGTACGAGATTTTGATCAGGAGGAAGAATCGGTTTATCTGAATGAGCGAGGACGGAAAACACTGCTTGCAAGCTGGCAAAAGCGGAAGGCAGATGAAATTCTGCATCCGTTTTTGAATGAAAAAGTGCAGATCGGCATGATTCCTTATGTGCAGGCCATGCTGTTTGCACGGGTTCTGCGCGGCGATCTGGATGAATATCCGCCCTTTGTCTGGAGGTGACCGCCTATGATGGTTGTGATTGCCTATGACGTTGATACCACTACTGCGGCAGGCGCGAAGCGATTGCGGAAGGTTGCTCATCTGTGTGAGCGATACGGCGTACGAGTACAAAATTCCGTCTTTGAGGTGCTGCTTGACGCCGCGCAGCTGGCTGCACTGAAATGCGCCCTGGAAAAGATTGTCCAGCCAGATACAGATTCCATTCGGTTCTATCGGCTGGGAAATTCCTGGAAGGGGCGAATCGATGTCATGGGCAGAGCCGCGCCTGTGGAGGCAGGTGAGCCGCTGCTGCTTTGAAACCCGCGCCGACCTCATCCATACATGCATCCCCAGGAGATCGGCGTAGAAAAGTTGAAGATTTTTCAACTCTGTGCGATCTTCTATAACAAGAATCAGCAGCATTTCGGTACAGACATCAGATTTTATTGTGCAAACTGCTTCAATCTGAAAGGTTTATTTTGTATAAAAATGCTGACGCCCTCCACGCGAGGGCGAGAATTGAAATATTCCCAGCCTCTCCGCCATCTTCTGCTGCATCTCCGGACGCCCTCCACGCGAGGGCGAGAATTGAAATCGATGTAATCACATATGATACCACAAAAACCATCGGGACGCCCTCCACGCGAGGGCGAGAATTGAAATATAGCGTTCCACAGCCTTGACGGTATCTGCTGTGACGCCCTCCACGCGAGGGCGAGAATTGAAATCCTCCCGCATTGGACGGGATGGACAGCACTACGGAGGGACGCCCTCCACGCG
>JAHAYX010000047.1 GCA_018384365.1 Clostridiaceae bacterium | reverse complement strand
TCCACATACAGGGTGTCCAGCTCCGGCAGATACACCCCGTCCAGCGATTCCGCGTCCGATGCGCACCAGATCCGCTGCACCGCCATTCCCGCTGCCTCGCAGGCAGCGGCTATCCGTTTCATCGCCGTGGATTTTCCGCAGCCCGGCCCGCCTTTTATTATGTACAGGCGGGATACTGCGTCCGTCACGCCTTCAAAGAAGGATACAAATCCGTCCGGGGTATTTGCCCCAAGGTAATAATCAAAGCTCATACGAACCTCCGTGGTCTTAAAATCACCCCATCATATGCAGATACCCCGCAAAACGACAGCCTTTTTCTGCGGATTTTTCCGATGACGCACACTGGAAGAGCTGCGCCGGCAGGACAGGATATACACCATTTTGTAACAGAATTTTTTCAAAAGTTTACTCTTACCCTCTATGCAAACGGGTATAATTGAGGTAAAATAAAGAGAACACGCGGATTCCCTTCCGCCTGCTTCAAATTTCTCCTTTATGAGGTGTATCCCATGACTGATCCAAAATACAGGCGCGTCCTGATTAAAATCAGCGGCGAGGCCTTAGCCGGCGCACAGGGCACCGGTCTTGATTTCGATATACTCAACAACCTTTCAGCCATCATCCGCCGCTGTGTGGACGAAGGCGTGCAGGTCAGCATTGTGGTCGGCGCAGGCAACATCTGGCGCGGCGTGAAAAACGGCGCAGGAAAAATCGACCGTACCCGTTCCGACCATATGGGTATGCTGGGCACCACCATCAATGCGCTGGCGCTTGCCGACGTGCTCGAACAGCACGGACTGGAAGTGCGCGTACAGACCGCCATTGAAATGCGGCAGTTTGCCGAGCCCTACATTCGCCTGCGTGCAATCCATCATCTGGAGCACGGCCGCGTCGTCGTGTTCGGCTGCGGCACCGGAAACCCCTTCTGCTCGACCGATACTGCGGCAATCCTTCGTGCCATTGAAACCGATTCCGACATCGCCCTGCTTGCCAAAAACATTGACGGCGTGTATGACAAGGATCCGCGCAAGTTCCCCGATGCGAAAAAGTATGAATCCGTTTCCTTTGACTCCATTCTGGAGGGTCATCTGGGCGTTGTCGACTCCACTGCCGCCACGATGGCTTATGATAACGATCTCCCCGTCCTGCTGTTTGGCATTGACGACCCGGAAAATATCTATCGCGCAGTGATGGGCGAGCACGTCGGCACCATTGTACGTAAGTAAATTTTATTTTTGAAAGGAGATATTACCATGGCCGGTGAATACAAGGAACAGGAAGCAAAAATGAAAAAGACCCTCGAGGTTTTGCAGCAGGAGTTCTCCACCCTGCGTGCCGGACGCGCCAATCCGGCTGTCCTCGACAGAATTACAATTGATTATTATGGAACCCAGACGCCGATCAATCAGGTTGCGTCCATTTCCTCTCCCGAACCCCGTCTGCTCGCAATCCAGCCGTGGGATGCCAGCGTGCTGAAATCCATCGAAAAGGCCATTCTGGCTTCCGATATCGGCATCAACCCGCAGAATGACGGCCGCGTCATCCGTCTCCTCTTCCCGACCCTGACGGAGGAGCGCCGCCGCGAGCTCGTCAAGCAGGTGCATAAGCTCTGCGAGGAATCCAAGGTTGCGATCCGCAATATCCGCCGCGATGCCATGGACGGCTTCAAGGCACAGAAGAAAAAATCCGAAATTACGGAGGATGACTACGCCGATATCGAAAAGGGCATCCAGGTCCTGACCGACCGTTACATCAAGGATGTGGATACGCTCGGCGCTGCAAAGGAAAAAGAACTGATTGAGGTTTGAGCATCGTGAAATTCAAGAACCTGCGCATATTTGGCGGACGCGCGAAGCCGGCAGAACCCGACTTTTCGCGTCTGCCTCAGCATATTGCAATAATCATGGACGGAAATGGGCGCTGGGCCACTGCCCGCGCACTTCCCCGAACGGCCGGACATCGCGCCGGCAGCGAAAATTTCCGCCGCATTGCAACGCTTTGCAATGACATCGGCATCCGTTACCTCACGGTGTATGCCTTTTCCACGGAAAACTGGTCCCGCCCGAAAGAGGAAGTGGATACCATCATGTCGCTTTTCCGGGAATACCTGACCGAAGCGTGCAGTGAACTGACCAAAAAGAATATCACGCTGAAAATCATCGGCAATACGGAGCCGCTCTCCCCCGATATCCGGGAGCTGATCCGGGAAACTGAACGGCTTTCTCTCGGCAATACCGGCCTGCACGTCAACGTCTGCCTGAACTACGGCGGGCGGGCGGAAATTGTGCGTGCCGCGCAGCTTCTGGCAGAGCGGGTGAAAAGAGGCGAGCTGGAACCGGAGCAGATTGACGTTGCCTGCTTTGAAAGCTGTCTTTATACAGCTGGAATCCCCGATCCCGACCTCATCATCCGCCCCTCCGGCGAACTGCGCTCCTCTAACTTCCTGCTGTGGCAGTCCGCCTATGCCGAATTTTATACCACACCCGTGCTCTGGCCGGATTTCGGCCGGGAGGATCTTTTCCGCGCAATTTCAGACTATCAAAGCCGTTCCCGCCGCTTTGGCGGCCTGGAAAAACGGTAACGGAAGGAGTGTCCTTATGCTGAAGCGAACCGTTGTCGCGCTTGTGGCGCTTCCCCTGTTCTTTTTGGCGGTCTACTTCACGCCGGAATGGGTGCTTCCGGTCGCGCTTGGCCTTCTTGCTGGGCTTGCAGCCTATGAAATGCTGCACAATACCGGCCTTGTGACCTCCCGGATACTGCTGACAGCCGCAATCCTGCTGTCCATCTTCGCAGTACCGCTCACCTTCTATTTCGATCTGCCATTTGTTGCCCTGGTGGTTCCCTCCGCAGTCATTATTTTTGTGATTGCCATTGCCTCAAAAGGAAAAATCAGCTATTCTGAAGTATTCGGCACATTTTTCACGGTGATTTTCGTGCCGATGGCCCTGGGTTCCATTGTGCGCATCCGCGCCATGGAGGGCGGCATTACGCTTGTAATCCTGCCCTTTATCGCCGCCTGGATTACAGATACCTGCGCCTATTTCACCGGACGTGCCCTCGGCCGTCATAAGCTGGCACCGGAAATCAGTCCCAAAAAGACGGTGGAAGGTTCCATCGGCGGAATTCTGGGCTGTATTGCCGTCATGCTTGCATATAATTATGTAGCCGGCGCCATCTGGGGCGTATCCTACAGCCTGCCGCTGCTGGCTGTCATCGCCGCATCCGGTTCGATTATTTCGCAGGCCGGTGATCTTGCCATGTCCTATATCAAGCGCGGCTTTGGCATCAAGGATTACGGCACCATCATGCCCGGACACGGCGGCATTCTGGATCGCTTCGACAGCGTCCTTTTCACAGCCCCCTTCATTGAACTGCTTTTAAGCTATATCACGGTGATTTTATGAAAACAATCGCTGTCCTCGGCTCTACCGGCTCCATCGGGACGCAGACGCTCGATGTCGCCGCAAAGCTGGGGATTCCCGTTGCGGCCCTGGCCGCACATTCCCATGCAAAACTGCTGGAAGAACAGGCGCGGCAGTTTTCTCCTTCGTTTGTCGCGCTTGCCGACCCCGATGCAGGCCGCGAGCTGAAAATCCGCCTGGCCGATACGTCCATACGCGTCGGCATCGGAGATGCCGCAGTCTGCGAAGCCGCGTGCCTCGGGGAAACCGCCGTCACGGCGATGGTCGGCATCGCAGGGCTACGGCCCACACTGGCTGCGATCGACGCAGGCCGCGAGATCGCCCTTGCCAACAAGGAAACGCTGGTTTGCGCGGGCGAGCTTGTGATGCCGCGCGCCAGACAGCGCGGCGTTGCCATACTGCCTGTTGATTCCGAACACTCCGCCATCTTCCAATGCCTTGCCGCAGGACGGCGCAGTGAAGTGGCAAAAATCCATCTGACAGCCTCCGGCGGACCATTTTTCGGCAAAACCTATACCGAAACCTATCACTTCACCCGAGAAGAGGCGCTGCGCCACCCAAACTGGGCCATGGGCGCAAAAATTACCGTGGATTCCGCATCCATGATGAACAAAGGCTTTGAGGTCTGTGAAGCCATGCATCTCTACGGTGTTCCCATCGAACAGATCGAGGTTGTCGTTCACCGCGAGAGCATTGTCCACTCTATGGTGGAGTTTTGCGATGGCAGTGTCATCGCCCAGCTGTCAAACCCGGATATGCGTCTGCCGATCCAGTATGCGCTGACCTATCCGGAACGCCTTCCCTGCCCTGTCCGCCCGCTGCATCTGACGGAACTTGCCAGGCTGACTTTCTTTCCTCCCGATTTGGAGGCGTTTCCCTGTCTTGCTCTGGCTTATGATGCGATCCGCCGCGGCGGAAACGCCTGTGCCGTTTTAAACGGCGCAAACGAAGCCGCTGTCGCAGCATTTCTGCGCGGCGATATTCCCTTCGGACGGATTCCCGAACTTGTCTCCCGCGCGCTCGACACGGTCCCGCACGCGCCGCTTTCCGGCCTCGGGGACGTACTCGAAGCAGACCAGGCCGCACGTGCGGCCGCCGCTATTTGAAATGAGGTAATCACTATCACAGTCGTATATGCTATCCTGATTTTTGTTGTTTTGATCCTGGTGCACGAACTCGGCCACTTCCTGGCCGCAAAGGCCTGCGGCGTTCGTGTCAACGAATTTGCAATCGGTCTGGGCCCCGCACTTTTGAAAAAGCAATTCGGTGAAACAGTTTACGCGATCCGTGCGCTGCCCTTTGGCGGCCAGTGCGTCATGGAGGGCGAGGACGAGGACTCCGGCAATCCGCGTGCCTTTAATAACGCCGCAAAATGGAAGCGCTTTGTGATCCTGATTGCGGGCGTTTTCATGAATTTCCTGATGGGCTTATGCATCTTCCTCTGCCTGTATGCACCGGTGGAACAGACCTCGGTTCCGGTCATTGATACGCTGATGGAGAAATTCACCGGCGGCGGTGAAAACGGAATTCAGGAGGGGGACCGCATCCTTTCCGTAGACGGATACCGTATTTTCTTCACTTCGGATATTTCCACGGCCTTCAGCCGCTCGGACGATTATGATTTCGACGTGGTCGTCCGCCGCGACGGAAAGCGAATCGAGCTGGAAAACGTCCATATTGAGCCGCAGGAATATCTTGAAAACGGCGAGAGTGTGTATTATTACGGTTTCCGCTACAAAACGGAGCAGGTTGGCTTCCTTGCGAAAATCAGGCTGGCTTTCTATGAAAGCATCAACACAGTCCGTCTGGTCTTTGATGGGCTGCGGACCATTTTCACCGGAAAAGTTACGCTGAATGATATCGCCGGCCCTGTGGGAATTACAGCGCAGATGAGCATGGTTGCCAAGCAAAGCATGTCCTCCTTCTGGTATCTTGCGGGGCTGATCGCCATTAACCTGGCCGTAATGAACGCCCTGCCCATCCCGGCTCTGGATGGCGGCCGGATTTTGTTCCTTGCAATCGAGGCCATTTCCCGCCGGAAGGTCAACCGCAAAGTGGAGGGCATTGTCAATGCCGTTGTGCTGCTTTTGCTGCTTGGCCTGATGCTTGTCGTCACGGCAAACGATATCTGGCGTCTTGTGAAATCATAAAAACGAAAAAGGCGCTTTTCCGGGAAAAGCGCCTTTTCTTCCGTGTTCCCTACGTCCGGATTATAAAATCATGTGAGGTATCCCTATGACACGCAGAGTTTCCAGACAGATTTCCGTCGGCGGTATTTGCATCGGCGGAAATGCCCCCATCACCGTTCAATCCATGACCAATACGGATACGCGCGACGCCGCAGCCACAATTGCACAGATCCGCCGCCTTGCGGAGGCGGGATGCGAGATTGTGCGCTGCGCCGTACCGGATATGGCGGCAGTACGTGCCCTTTCCGAAATCAAGGCCGCCTCCCCCATCCCCGTGGTGGCGGATATCCATTTTAACTATCAGCTTGCCATCGAAGCAATCGCCGCAGGCGTTGACAAAATCCGCATCAATCCCGGCAATATCGGCGGGCAGGATCGTGTACGCGCCGTCGTGCGCGCCTGCCGTGCGGCCGGTGTACCGATCCGCATCGGCGTCAATTCCGGCTCCGTCGAGCGGGAGCTGCACGAGCGGTATCCCGATGATCTGCCGCGCGCCATGGCGGAAAGCGCCATGCGGCACGTGCAAATGCTGGAAGCCGAGGATTTTACCGATATCTGCGTTTCGCTGAAGGCCTCTGATGTGCCGTCCACCATCGCAGCATACCGCAATATGGCCGAGCGCTGTGACTATCCCCTGCATCTCGGTGTGACGCACGCAGGAACGCTGCGTATGGGCACATTGAAGGGGGCTGCCGGCATCGGCGGCCTGCTTGCCATGGGCATCGGCGACACCATCCGCGTCTCCCTTGCCGCGGATCCCGTGCAGGAGGTAGCCGCAGGCCTTGATATCCTGCGGGCCGTCGGCATCCGCCGCGACCGTCCGGAAGTGATTGCCTGTCCGACCTGTGGGCGCTGCCAGGTGGACCTTTTGCCGTTGGCAGAGCAGGTGGAAGCGGCAGTTTCCGACCTGCACGTGCCGATCAAAATCGCCGTGATGGGCTGTGCAGTCAACGGCCCCGGCGAAGGCCGTGAAGCCGATATCGGCGTAGCCTGTGGGCGCGCCGACGGCCTGCTTTTCAAAAACGGTGAAATTCTGCACAAAGTCCCCTTTGATAAAATTATACCGGCCCTGAAGGCCCTGGCCAATGAATTTGTGAATGGAGACCAGTGATGAGCACACCCTTCCTGAGAATCTTCAAATTATATCAGCCTGCCGGCGCCTGTGCGGAGGCAGCGGAAGCGATTCTGGTGGAAGCCATCTGCGGCGACCGCCGCAGCCGCAGTATCACCGTCCGTGCGAGCGCCGGGCAGCCGGTGGAAAGCGAAATCCTGCACCAGATCGAGGCGTCCGTCCGGTCGCTCTACGAACTGGACCGCTTTTGCGTGGAACTTTCGGCGCAAAAGCTCACTTTGACGCCGGATTGCCTGCCGCAGCTCTTTTTGGATCTGAAGGCGGAATTTCCTGCCACAAACGGCTTTTTAAACGACGCAGTCGGTGAAATTGACCGCAAAAACGGAGCGCTTTCGGTTCGTTTGCGCGGCGAAGGCGCAGAGTTTCTGACGCACGCAGGCTGCAACCGCCGTCTGGAGCAGATGCTGGCGGAACGCTACGGCGAACGCCTGACGGTAACCTTTGTCAGCGGCAGCACGGAGGCATCTGCTTTCGATAAAGATGCCGTGCTTGACCAGGTTATGAAGGAGGCCGCAGCCGCGGCTCCGCCTCCCAAAAAAGAAGCCGCACCTGTCGCCGCTATTGCGGAGGAAAACGGCGTGATCTTCGGAAAACCCGGCAAGGAAGCGCCCATGCAGATCAGCGATCTGAACCTGGATTACGGCTATGTGTCCATTACCGGCGATGTATTCGCCGAGGGACACAAGACGATCACGACCCGCGAGAGGGAAAACATCCCCTCTCGCGAGCTTGGCATCATTTGTTTCGACATTACGGATTACACGGGTTCCATCCGTGTCTCCCGTTCCATGGATGTTGCCAAGGCAAAGCCCATTCAGGACGCCATCAAAACGGGCGATACGCTGACCGTTTACGGCAAGCTGATCTATAATAACTTTGAAAAGGAAATGATCTTAAACCCCAGCTGTGTGGTTCGCGCCCAGCGTCAGGAACGGCAGGACACGGCAGAGCAAAAGCGCGTGGAGCTGCATTTACATACCAACATGAGCCTGATGGACGGCATGAGCTCCGCCACCTCCTTAATTGCGCAGGCGGCAAAATGGGGCCATACCGCCATTGCCATCACGGATCACGGTGTGGCACAGGCTTTCCCGGAGGCACTGAGCGCTTCCAAAAAATACGGCATCAAAATCATCTACGGTCTGGAGGCCTATTACGTCAATGACTCCGGCGGCGCCGTGGACGGCCTGCAAAAACGTGGGCTGGACGAGGACATCGTCGTTTTCGACATTGAAACCACGGGGTTCAAGCCCGCCACGGAGTCCATTATCGAGATCGGCGCCGTGAAGCTGCGCGGCGGAGAGATTGTCGAGCGTTTTTCGGAATTTGTCAATCCCGGCAAACCAATCCCGCCGAATATCACGGAATTGACCGGCATTTCGGACGATATGGTGGCGGATGCGCCGCCCATTGAAGAGGTGTTGCCCCGCTTTCTGGAATTTGTCGGCGACTGTCCGCTTTCCGCGCACAATGCCTCCTTTGACGTCGGCTTTATCAACTACGACTGTGCCAAGCTGGGGATTGAGCGGGAATTCACCTCGATTGATACCTTAACGCTTGCCCGCGCGCTGCTGCCGCACGAGCGCCATCACAAGCTGGACGATGTGGCACGCGCGCTGGATCTCGGTGACTTCAACCATCACCGCGCCTGTGATGATGCAGAGGTCACCGGCAGAATCCTGCTGAAATTCTTCGCACAGCTCTCTCAGATGGGCGTGCAGAACATCCAGGGCATCAACGATGCGATCCACAACCTGGTTTCCGGCGGCCGTGTGCATTATAACCATCTGATCATACTGGTCAAGAATTACACCGGCCTGAAAAATCTCTATCAGCTCATCAGCGAATCGCATTTAAACTATTTTAAAAAGCGTCCGATTATCCCCCGTTCCGTGCTGGATCGGTATCGTGAGGGCCTGATTTTGGGCTCTGCGTGCGAAGCAGGCGAACTGTTCCGCGCAATCGTCGCCAAAAAGCCCTGGGGCGAGCTGCGCCGCATTGCCGACTACTACGATTACCTGGAAGTCCAGCCGATCGGCAACAATATGTTCATGCTGCGTGACGGTACGGCAAAAGACGAGCAGGAACTGCGGGAATTCAACGAAACTATCGTCAAGCTCGGTCAGAGCCTGCAAAAACCCGTTGTTGCAACGGGTGACGTCCACTTCTTAAACCCCAGAGACGAAGTGTTCCGCCGCATCCTGATGGCAGGCCAGGGCTTTTCCGATGCCGATAACCAGGCGCCGCTCTATTTCAAGCCCACGCAGGAAATGCTGGAGGAGTTCTCCTACCTCGGCGCACAAAAAGCGTTTGAGATTGTCGTACAGAACCCCAACCGTATTGCCGACGAATGTGAGACCATACGTCCCGTCCCGGTCGGTTCCTTCCCTCCGACGATCGAAGGCTCCGCCGAGGATTTGCAGCGCATCTGTTATACGAATGCCTACCGTCTCTATGGCGATCCGCTGCCGAAGGAAATTGCCGACCGCATCGAGGCGGAGCTGACGCCGATCATCAAAAACGGCTACGACGTCATGTATATGTCCGCGCAGAAGCTCATTCAGAAGTCCAACGAAGCAGGATATCTGGTCGGTTCGAGAGGCTCCGTCGGTTCCTCTGTGGTTGCCTATTTCTGCGGCATTTCGGAGGTCAACCCCCTGCCGCCGCATTACATCTGCGACGAATGTAAGGGCATTGAATTCGACCACAGTGAAAAATTTGGCTGCGGCGCGGATATGCCGGATAAAATCTGCCCGAAATGCGGCACAAAGTACCGCAAGGACGGCTTTAACATCCCGTTTTTCACCTTCCTCGGCTTTAATGCGGAAAAGGAGCCGGATATCGACCTTAACTTCGCCGGCGAATATCAGACGCAGGCGCACCGCGACTGCGTGGAGCTCTTTGGCGAAACGCAGGTGTTCAAAGCCGGCACCATCGGCACCATTGCCGAAAAAACGGCTTACGGTTATGTGCGCAAATATCTCGAAGAGCGCGGTATGGAGGTCTCAAAAGCCGAAATCAACCGTCTGACGCTTGGCTGCACCGGCGTGAAGCGCACAACGGGCCAGCATCCCGGTGGCCTGATCGTGGTACCGAGTGGCCATACCATCTATGAATTCTGCCCGATTCAGCATCCGGCGGATGACCCGAACTCCACCATCATCACCACCCACTTTGAATATCACGCTATGCAGGAAAACCTGCTGAAGCTGGATATGCTGGGGCATGATAACCCGACAATCATCAAGCATCTGGAGGATCTCACCGGCGTCAGCGCCACGACCATTCCGCTCGATGACCCGCATACCATCGGTATTTTCACAGACATTCACCATTTGGCGGATGTCAACGGCAATCCGCTGGAGCCGGATGAACTGCTTGGCGTCACCGGCGCCGTGGCCGTGCCGGAATTCGGCACAAAGTTCGCACGCCAGATGCTGATTGATACCCAGCCGCACAACTTTGACGCTTTGGTACGTATTTCCGGGCTTTCACACGGCACCGATGTATGGATCGGCAACGCAGCCGATCTCATTAAGGAAGGAACAGCCACCATCAACGAAGTCATCTCCGCGCGAGATGATATTACGATGTTCCTCATCGCCAAGGGCATGGATGCTTCCCTCTCCTTTAAAACGAGCGAGGCCATTCGTAAGGGTAAGGGAATTCCGGATCCCACGGTTGAAATTATGAAGGAGCACGGTGTTCCGCAGTGGTACATCAACTCCTGCCAGAAGATCAAATATCTCTACCCGCGCGCGCACGCCGCGGCCTATGTGACCATGGCGTTCCGCATCGCCTGGTATAAGGTGCACTATCCCCTGCCGTTTTACAGCGCATATTTTTCCATCCGCGCGGTGGGCTTTGACGCAGGCACCATGACGCACGGCATTGATGCGGTCCGGGATCTCTATCATGAGCTGAACAACAAACCCGACGCTACGGCAAACGAA
>JAHAYX010000041.1 GCA_018384365.1 Clostridiaceae bacterium | reverse complement strand
ACATAATATTTTGTAAACAATATTAACGGTTATGTAAATAAAATTATTGCAAATAAAAACTTTGTAAACTAACAAATTGTTAACCTGGAGGTGTCCAAATGACTTATCACGAAGCGCTTGCATACATCGAAAGTACCGCGACCTTCGGTGGAAAACCCGGACTGCGCCGTATCCGCGCCCTGTGCGAACGGCTGGGAAATCCGCAGGATCGGGTCCGCGTCGTACATATCACGGGCACCAACGGGAAGGGGAGCACGGCAGCCATGACGGCCTCGGTGTTAAAACAGGCCGGATATCGCGTCGGCCTGTTTGTATCGCCGTATGTGGACGATTTTCGCGAGCGCATCCAGTTCAACGGCGAACTGATTGCCCGCGAAGAACTGGTGCAGGAGCTTGAAAACCTGCTGCCGCACATTGCGGCCCTGCGTGAACAGGGCTTTATGCATCCGACGCAGTTTGAAATGGAAACGGCCATGGCTTTTTCCTATTTTGCGCGGAAAAACTGTGATTTTGCTGTGATCGAAGCCGGTGTGGGCGGTCTGATGGACTGCACCAACCTGGTAAAAACAACAGAAGTGGCGGTACTGACCTCGATTTCGCTTGACCACACGGCGGTACTTGGCCCGACGGTTGCGGATATTGCACGCGACAAGTGTGGCATCATCAAAACCGGCTGTGATACGGTGATGACGCCTTACCAGCCTGCGGAAGCCGTGTCGGTCATTGAGGCGGCGTGCCGGGAGCGCGGCGCCCGGCTGACTGTGCCGGATATGCAGCACGTCAGCGTCCTTTCTCGCTCGCTGATCGGCTCGCGCATCCGGTATGACGGCATGGAACTCTATATTCCCATGGCCGGAGAGTATCAGATCCGCAATGCCGTCACGGTTGTGGAAATCTGCCGCGCGCTCCAGCAGCGCGGCGCGGCGCTGACATGGGATGCAATCGCCGGGGGTATTTCTGCGGCGCATATGCCGGGCCGCTTTGAGACCGTGCGCAACACGCCGCTGTGCATCCTGGACGGCGGACACAATCCCGGCGCGATAGAAGCCCTGTGCCGCAATCTGGATGAGTCGCTGAACGGACGGCGCCTGATTGTCGTCATGGGCATGTTTGCGGACAAGGACTATGTCAGCTGCGTGAAAAATATCGCTTCCCGCGCGGATCTGTTTATTGCAACCTCCTCCGGACAGCCCCGCTCGCAGGAAGCGCAGACACTGGCGGGCATTGCAAAGCAATACTGCCATGATGTCTGCTGGAATCCCGATATTGCCGTGGCGTCGCGTGTGGCGCTGGGCCTTGCTTCCCATGGGGATGTGATCCTGGTGTGCGGCTCTATCTATAATATTGCGCCTGCACGCGCCGTATTGGCGGCGCTGTAAGCGGATTTGCCGACAAATTCGTCAAAATATGCTGCACATACTTTACTTGCAGCAAAAAAACGGATATAATAACAATATGTGACCGATTCCAGGTCAGATCCGTTTTGAGAAAGGCGAATTTTATGGATACTACCAATTTACAGCCCGAAAACAATGTTGCTCCGGCGAACGGCGAAGTGGGGAAACTGTTTCGCAGTGCGCTTGGCGGCTTTCATAAGCAGGATGTGACAGATTATATCGAGCGTATGGCGCGCGACCGCAGACGTGATGCAGAGCGGTACAGTGCGCATATTCGCAGCTTGGAGGAAGAACGTGCGGCTGCCGCGCAGGATATTGCAAAGCTGCGGACGCAGGCGGCGGAGCTGACAAGCGAATCCTATGCTGCCCGTCAGGCAAAAGAAGAAACGGAACGGGAACTGATCGTCCTGCGTGAAGCAAATGGGAAGCTGGAACATGACGTTTCGGAACTGACGGAAAAGCTGGCGGCAGCGGAAAAAGCGCCTGCCGAGGACCTTAAGAAGGAACTTGCCCGCGCCCGTACCGAAAATGAGGCAAAAGATGCCGAAATCCGCCGGATTTCGGCCGCGCTTTCCGCAATGGAACAGGAAAAAGCCCGCCTGACGTGCGAACTGGAAGCGGCGCGCCGTCGTCCGGCAGCTGCGGTGCAGTCTGCCGCACAGAGCGGGGGAGCGGAACTGATGAACCGCGTCCGGACCAAACCCGCACTGGCACAGAACAATGAAGTGGCCGTGATGCGCAGCCGGATCGAACGCGCACGCGAGTGTGCGCGCGAGGGAATTTCCGAGTGCAACTCGCTTTATAACGAGATGCGCAGGAATATTGAACGGCTGGAAGAAATTCTTCGCGATTTGAACGACTGAAGGTTCGGGGTGTAAGGGCAGATGAAGCGAATCGGGCTGATCCGTGAAAAAAAAGAAATCGAATACCTGATTTTGTATGTCATGAGCTTCTTAAAGGAGACCATCCGTTATGAGGATCTGGCGGATATGGCCATCTGCGACGGCGGGTTTGGCTATTTTGAGTTTTCCGATGCCATGGCGGAGTTGATCGAGCTGGGCCATGTGCTTGTCACGGAAGCGGAGGACGGCAAGCGATACGGTCTGTCAGAATCCGGACGCCTGGCGGCCGGAGCCTTTGAACGGCGTATTCCGTCGCCGGTTCGGCTGGAGGCGGGACGCTCTGCGGCGCGTGTGTTTGCGCGGATGCGCCGCAATGCCGTGATTTCCACGTCGCATTTCGTGCGTGAGGATGGAACGATGGCGGTGCGGCTTGCCTTGATGGATGACAAAGTCCCCGTTTTTTCCTTTGAAGTGATGGTGCCGAATGAGGCGCAGGCGCAGCTATACGAGAAAAACTTCCGCGCGCACGCCGAAAAGATGTATGACGGCATGATTTGCGTGCTGTTGAATCACTATGGCGCCTTTGATGACGAAATAGAAGAAGAATAAAAGAATCCCCCTGGATAAATGAAACTTTATCCGGGGGATTCTTATGTTTTCCGGTTTTTTCAGGGATTTGGTGCAGGGGGATAAAAGTGCGCCAGCGGACCATTGCCCTGGCCAAGGTCAAGCCCTGCTGCAAGCGCGCCGGTCAGATAAGCCTTAGCGCGCCGCACGGCGTCCTGAAGAGGAAGCCCGTCCGCTAATGCGCTCGCAATGGCGGAGGAAAGCGTACAGCCTGTGCCGTGCGTGTTCCGGACGTTCAGGCGTTCTTCGTGAAACCAGGTGACTGTGCCGTTTTCATACAGGACGTCGTCTGCCCCGGATTCCGCGTGCCCGCCTTTGATTAAAACCGCACAGCCGTACTCCACGGCAAGCTGTTCTGCCGCCGATTCGTAATCGGAGGCATTTTTCAGTTCCCGGCCCGTCAGGACGCCTGCTTCCGGCAAATTGGGCGTGATGAGCGTGGAGATCGGGAAAAGTTCATCGCAGAGCGTGGCAATCGCGGCGCGCGGCAAGAGACGCCGGCCGCTGGTGGATACCATGAGCGGATCCAGCACAATGTTATGCGTTCCGTATTCGCGCAGTTTTTTGGCAATCACGTGGATGATGTCCCGATTCGCCGTCATGCCGATTTTTACGGCATCCGGCGGGATGTCGCTCAGGACACAGTCGAGCTGCGCGGAGACGAAGGAAGCGGGTGTTTCCAGAATGTCAAATACACCGCGCGTGTTCTGGGCCGTCAGCGCCGTGATCACGCTCATGGCGTATTGCCTGTGCACGGTGATGACTTTGATGTCGGCCTCAATGCCTGCGCCGCCGCTGGGATCCGATCCGGCAATCGTCAGAACTGTTTTAACCATAGATCCGCACCCAATCCATCAGCGTATGCAGATAAACGTCCGCGCAAAGCCGTATGGCTTCGCGGTCCTGTTCGGAGGAAGGGTCTGCGACGGCAGCAGTCGGGAATCCCGCCGCCTTTGCCGTTTGCAGCGCATACAGCGTATCTTCAAACACGACGGTTTCTGCAGTTTGCGTGCCGAGGAAGGCACGCGCCGTTTCATAGATTATGGGTTCCTCCTTACCGTGTCCTACCTCGGCACAGGTGAAGATCCGCTTGAAATACGGCAGGACGCCGCAGCGCGACAGCGCGGCCTCCGCAAGCGTTTTGTCCCCGGACGTCGCCGCGCAGATCTGCACGCCTTTTTGCTGCAGCCAGGCAAGCAGCTGCGCTGCGCCGGGCTTGAGCAGGACGGTTTCGCGGTAAAAGGTTTCGATCATGCCGCAGACCTCCCGCACAATTTCCGGGACGCTGCGGGAAACGTGATATTCCCGAATGAAATACCGCGCCGCATCTTCCATGCTGAGCGTTTTCACCACGTCATCCACATCTGCGCGCGGCTGTATTCCCAGGGAACGCAGATATCGCGAGGCAATGCTGGCCCAGATCCCCATGGAATCGAGGATCGTACCGTCCAAATCAAAAATCGCACCGCGTATGTTCATAAAACCACCTGTTCTGCCTTGGCACGGAGGATCCGGGCTGCTTTTTCAATGTCGGGCTGGGCAAAAATTGCGGAAACAACCGCAACGCCGTCAATACCGCTGCCGGCGAGCTTTCCGATGTTTGCCTGTGAGATTCCCCCGATCGCCACAACGGGAATCCGGACGGCGCTGCAGATTTCCTGGAGGGTATCATGGCTGACGGCGTCTGCGTCAAGCTTTGTGGAAGTGGGGAATACGGATCCTACGCCCAGGTAATCGGCTCCCTGGGATTCTGCCAGAAGGGCCTGCTCCACCGTTTGCGCCGATACGCCCAGTATTTTGTCCGGCCCGATCAGACGCCGCACGTCGCGCGCGGCCATATCGTGCTGCCCCACATGAACGCCGTCCGCGCCGGAGGCCAGCGCAACATCGACGTTGTCGTTGATCACGAAAGGAACTCCGGCGGCACGGCAGATTGTGCCGATTTCCAGGGCCTCCCGGCAAAATGCGTCATACGGCAGATCCTTTTCCCGCAGCTGGATGAAGGTGGCGCCGCCCCGGAGGGCGCTTTCGACATCGCCGGAAAGCGTTCTGCCGTCCAGCCACATCCGGTCGGTCACGGCATAGAGAAGCAGCGAGTGTTTATCGAATTTCATAGTTTGCACCTGCTTCCAATATGCTTCCCGAAAGCCGGAAAATTTCGTCTATGATGTAGCTGCGATAGGTGGCATTGCCGTCAAAGCCGCTCAGACGTGCGTGTGCGCGTTCACCGCACAGGCCCATGGCACAGACGGCTGCCACGGTCGCATGGAACACGTTCTCCGGATTTGCCGCAACGTATGCGGCCGTGAGTGCGCTGAGCATACATCCCGTGCCGGTGATTTTGCTCATCATGGAATGCCCATTGCGGATGAGACAAACCCGCCCGGCATCCGCAATGATATCAATTGCGCCGGTAATGGCAATTACGGCGCCGCTTTTGCGTGCAAATTCCCTGGCAAACGCAACGACCGTATCCAGATTTCCCGCATCAACGGCGTCTGCCGCGTCGGCGTCCACACCTTTTGCGGCGGTGTTGCCAAGCGCAAGTGCCTTGATCTCAGAAATGTTGCCGCGAATGACGGAGAAGCGGACGCTGTCCAGCAACGCGTGCGCCGTGTTGGTGCGCAAAGGGGAGGCACCGGCCCCGACGGGATCCAGTACGACCGGGTGACCGAGTTCGTTTGCCTTTTTTCCCGCCAGAGACATGGAGGGAATGGTGTGCTGATTCAACGTGCCGATATTCACAACCAGCGCATTGCAGATCGCGGTGATATCCGCCGCCTCTTCGGGATCGTCAGCCATAATGGGGGAGGCACCGCAGGCAAGCAGGATGTTGGCGCAATCGTTTACGGTGACATAGTTTGTGATGCAGTGCACGAGCGGCGACTGGCTGCGGACATTTTCCAGTAAATGATGAAGCATATTGGTTTCCTTTCGTTTTTCGCATGAATTTTTCCGGGTTTGTCTGAAAAAGCTCGGAAACTCACTTTTCAGAGCAGAATTCCACTGTTTTTCCTTCGAGAATGAGATTCGTGGTGCGGACGGCGCACATTTTCCCGCACATGGAGCAGGTGTGGCGGTCAGCCGGCGGGACGCTTTCAAAATAGCGGCGGGCTTTTTCCCCATCGATGGCGCAGGCAAACATTTCATCCCAATCCATCTTGTGCCGGGCCTCGGACATCCGGCGGTCGGCGTCCCGCGCGCCGGGAAGGCCCTTGGCAATGTCCGCCGCGTGCGAGGCGATTTTGCTGGCAATGATGCCTTCGCGCACATCGTCCAGATCCGGCAGGCGCAGATGCTCGGCCGGTGTGACATAACAGAGGAAATCGGCGCCGTTTGCCGCTGCGATGGCGCCGCCGATGGCAGAGGTGATGTGGTCATAGCCCGGCGCGATATCCGTGACGAGCGGTCCCAGCACATAGAAGGGCGCATTGTGGCAAATACGCTTTTCCAGCGCCATGTTTGAGGCAATTTCGTTCATTGCCATATGGCCGGGACCCTCCACCATTACCTGAACATCATGCTCCCAGGCGCGCTTTGTCAGATTGCCAAGCTCAATGAGTTCTGCGATCTGGCCGGCATCGGTACTGTCCTCAATACAGCCGGGCCGCAGCGCGTCGCCCAGGCTGATGGTGACGTCATATTCGCGCAGGATATCGAGAACGTCGTCGTAATATTCAAAGAAAGGGTTTTCATTCCCGGTCATCATCATCCAGGCAAACAGCAGGGAACCGCCGCGCGACACGATGTTCATGAGGCGGCCTTCACGCCGGAACGCCTCCACGGCGCGGCGGTTGATGCCGGCGTGGATCGTCATGAAATCAACGCCTTCCTCCGCGTGAGCCCGAACGACCTTCAAAAAATCCTGTGCGCTGATTTCCAGCAGGTCTTTTTCCAGATACCCGATAGCGTCATACATCGGAACGGTGCCGATCATAGCGGGGGATTTTTCAATCAGCTGGCGGCGGAAGGTGTTGGTTTTGCCATAATTGCTTAAATCCATAATGGCCTCTGCGCCGAACTGCAGCGCCATATCCACCTTCTGCATTTCAACGGTATAGTCCTTGCAGTCGCCGGAAATGCCAAGATTCACGTTGATTTTCGTGCGCAGACCTTCGCCGATTCCCTCTGCGGAGAGGGCAGTGTGGTTTCGGTTGGCCGGAATGGCAACCGTGCCGCGCGCCACGCGGTCCCGCAGAACTTCTGCGTCGATATGCTCTTTTTCCGCGACTGTCTGCATTTCCGGCGTGATGATCCCGCGCCGTGCCGCTTCCATTTGCGTCTGATAGTTTTTCATGTTTCTGCTCCTTTGTCCAAAAATAAAAAGCGCGGAATCCCCCTTCTATGGGAATTCCGCGTATCCAGGCAAACGTATGCTTCCTACGATGGTATTAACCATATCAGGTTTAAAGGGTCGAAACTCCGGGTTTCCTCTCAGCCTGCAACACAAGCTCCCCTGCAAAACAATTCAATTGTGGATTCAGTATAACGCCGCTTTGCGCTTTTGTCAAGGGAGGACGGGGTTCTCTGCCTGCCAGGTAACGAGGAGGGAACCGTCTGCCACCTCCACGCAAGCCGGCTCTCCGCAAAACTCGTTGCTGACGCCCAGCGGCACATCACAGGTGAGCACAGCGTCGCGCAGCGGATATTTCAGCCCGCGCAACGTGACGCCGCGGGCACTTTCTCCGGCGCAGAAAACAGAGAGAAACCCCCGAAAACCGGCGGGAAAGGTGAGTTTTCCGTTTTGAATGACGGTTAATACGGCGCCGCAGCCAATCAAATAGGCCCGCGCACCGTGCCGCGCGGCATACAGCAGCGTCTGGATATTGGCCAGCGTGTGGTCGATGCGGCTCCCGCCGAGACCGCCATACAAATACAGGGTACGGCAGCCCTGCTCCAACGCCGTTTTCACAGCCAGCATCATATCGGTATCGTCTTTTTCGGACGGAACGCGCAGAACCCGGGGGTGATCCGGCGGTGCGCCGAGGGAATCGAAGTCCCCGAGCACAAGATCCGGGTCTATGCCCAGCGCCGTAAGGGTACGGAAGCCTCCGTCCGCCGCAAGGATTAAATCACCGGGTGCAGGAGCGGCAAGCAGGCCGTCAAAATCGCCTGCGCCGAAAATATAACAGTTTCCAGTCTGATTCATCATTTCCATGTCCCAAATACAGAGTGATTCCGGGCGTTTTGTCGCCCTGTGGAAAAAAACAGACGCAAAACAGCGGGAAAATCCGGCTGGATCGGCGCCCTTCCATGTTTTTCAGTATAGCATAGACTTCCGGGGAAATCAATGACTGCCCCGGCAGCCTTTCTCTTTCATGGAAAACCGTGTGCGCGCTTCAGTCATATCGTGGGACGGGCCGAAATAGAATGAACCATACGAAAGGAGGACAGGCAATGCGGGATCAAAGCCTTGTTCATGCACTCACCCTGCTTCCGCCGGCCCTTCGGTCCTGTTTCCGGGAGGAACAGCCGATGCGGATGCCTGTGGAGGAAATCCGCCTGCGCGCGGGCAGGCCCATCATGGTATCGGCGGCAGGACTGGAGCGGGAGGTGCCGGGCAGCAGCCCTGTCACGGCGGCGCAGCTTCGGCAGGTGATGGAGAATGTGACGGGGTCCTCGCTTCATTCGGCTGCGGAGAGCCTGAAGCGCGGCTACGTCACCGCAAGCGGCGGCTGCCGCGTGGGAATTTGCGGAACGGCAGCCGTATCCGGGGGAGCGGTGGGCAGTATCCGCGAAATTTCCTCTCTTTGTATTCGCGTGGCGCGGGAGCAGCCGGGAATTGCCGCGCCGCTGTTGCATTTGCTGAATGAAAAGGGGCGTATTTTGAACACCATCGTCATCTCACCGCCCGGCTTCGGAAAAACGACGCTGCTGCGTGATATGGTGCGGCTGGTCTCCGACCGGGGCATCCGCGTCGCGCTGGCGGACGAGCGGGGGGAGCTTGCGGCAGTAACGGGCGGCGTACCGCGCTTTGACGTGGGGGCCCATACGGATGTGATGACCGGCGCGCCGAAGGAATATGCCGTAATGACGCTGCTGCGCACGATGACGCCCCATGTGATTGCACTGGATGAAATCAGCGAGGCCTGTGACGCGCGCGCCGTTGCGCTTGCGGCAAACTGCGGCACGGCGATATTTGCCACGGTGCATGGGTATGACAGGCAGGACGTACTGGCGCGGCCGGTGCTGGCAGAGATCCGCGCGCGCGGTATTTTCCGCCGCGCTGTGACCATCCGGCTGGAGGATGGGAAACGGTCTTTTTTGACGGAGGCTATCTGAATGGAGTTTTATGCAAAATGGGCAGGTGCGCTTTTGCTTGCCGCCTCCGGTATGCTGGCGGGGCTGGGGGCTTCCCATGAGTATGTACGCCGGATGCGCGAGATTGAAGCAATGATTTTGTGCATGAACCGGATGCGCGCGGAAATTGAACTGCGCCTGACCCCGATGAACGATATTTTTCGTGCGCTTTCCGTCCTTCCGGGGCCCTGTGCGGCCTTTTTTCTGGACCTTTCCGCTGCTTTGGAAAGCGGCGGCGGGGAACCGCTTGACATACTGTGGCGCCGTGCCGCCGAGGAGAACTTTCGCCCCTGTGCGGCGCGGGATATCCTTGCGGAGCTGGGAGCGTCGCTCGGCTGCTTTGATGCCGGACAGGAATGCGGCGCGATAGCTTACGCGGCCGGGCGCCTGGAAACGGAACTGGAACAGGCAAGGCGTGACAATGCGACGCAGGGCGTCCTGCGCCGGCGGCTGGGGGCGGCGGCAGGCATTGGACTGGCCATTTTATTCTTGTAAGGGCGGGTGCGTAAGCGATGGATGTGGATCTGATTTTTAAAATTGCGGCGATCGGGATCATTGTCGCAGTGCTGAACCAGCTGCTTGTCCGCTCCGGCAGAGAGGAACAGGCCATGATGACGACGCTGGCGGGCGTTATTGTGGTGCTGATGATCTTAGTCGGCGAGATCAATAAGCTCTTTTCCCTGGTGAAGCACACCTTTGGGTTTTAGCGATGGATGCCGTTTTCAAGATCAGCGCGGCCGCTCTGACCGGCACGCTGTTGGCGCTCATTCTGAAAAAGCAGGCACCGGAACACGCCATGCTTGCGGTGCTTGGCTGTGGAATTGTCCTGTTGTTTTCGATTTTGGAGCTTGCTGGCGATCTGGCGGACGCTTGGAACCGTCTGGCCGCCCATATCCCGCACGCCGGGGAGATTGCCGGGCCGCTTTGGAAGGCAACAGGCATTGCCATCGTGACGCATCTGTCTGCACAACTCTGCCGGGATTGCGGCCAGAGCGCGCTTGGCGCAAAAGTGGAACTGGCGGGAACGGCGGCGTGCATCGCCGTGTTCCTCCCGCTTGCGGAGATGACCTTCGATCTGATCGAAGCGATGCTTTAGAGGAAAAACATGAAAAAATGGTACAGACTGCTATCCGCACTGGCTTTGCTGCTTCTGCTGTCCCCGCCGGCGTTTGCGGCGGAGATTCCTGACCGCAGCTTTGAGAGCGTCGACGGGAAATCCGTGGAGAATGCTGTGCCGGAGGAAGCACGGGAGCTGTTGGACGGAGCGGGTATCCGGCAGGACCTGGATTTTGCCGACTGCCTCAAAACGCTCCTCAGCCGTGCCTGCGGCAGGATGGGAAACTACGTGAAGCAAAGTCTTTCCGGCGGCGTGAAGCTTTTTGCGGCTGCCGTGCTGTGCACTCTCACGGCCGGCCTGTCGGAACGGATGAAGAAAATGGCCGGCATTGCGGGAACGCTTGCTCTGACGCTGATCGCGGTGGGGGATATGAACACGCTGCTGGGATTGGGACGCACGACCGTTACAGAGATTGCCGCATTCGGCAAGGTGCTCATGCCGGTACTGGCAGCGGCGGCCGCGGCATCCGGCAGGATTGCATCCTCCGGCGCCGTCTGCATCGCCGTGATGTTTGCCATTGATGTGATCGTTTGCCTGATCGCCGATGTGATGGCGCCGCTTGTCTGGGCATATATAGCCCTGCTGACGGCAGGAGGCGTGACGGAGAACGAGGGCCTTTTTCAACTGGCGAAAAGTCTGAAAAACGGCGTGATCTGCGCGCTGAAGCTCGTGTTGGGTCTTTTTGTCGCTTATCTGATCGTGGGCGGCGTGATTTCCGGAACGGCGGACGCCATGGCGGTGAAAACCGTGAAACTGGCAATGTCCAGCGCGATCCCCGTGGCGGGCAGTGTGATTGCAGACGCCGCAGAGGCCGTCGTGGCAGGCGCGGGGATTGTGCGCAGTGTGACGGGGGTGTTTGGGATTCTGGCGGTGCTGGCCATTGCGGTTCTGCCGTTTCTGCGCCTGGCCGTGCAGTACCTGACCTTCCGTATTTCCGCCTTACTGGCCGCCGTAGCGGGCGCGGGAGCTCTTGATAAAATCCTGAATGGCCTGGGGGACGCCTTTTCCCTGATTCTGGCACTGACGGGTTCCTGCGCGGCACTGCTGCTCATCGGCGTATTTGTCTCTGCGTCGGGGGTGACGGCATGACGGCGCTGCTGCGGGAATGGATACTCGGTATCGTCGCCGTTTCTCTGTTGTCTGCCTGCGCGCAGACGCTGGCGGGCGCAGCCTCCGCCAAACGTGTGATCGGGCTGATTTCTGCCTTCGCGCTTTTCCTGACAGTGGCGCTGCCATTGCAGCGCGTGGATATGGCGGTTTTCAGGACATCTTTTGCGCAATATGAACGCGCGTATGCACACAGTGCGCAGGACGCTGCCACTGCTTCGGAGCAGCTGCTTTGTGAACTGGCGGAGGAATCTCTGGCGGAATATGTGACCGGGCTTGCGTCAGCGCGGAATATCCCCTGTTCAGTGCACGTGGAGGTGGCACAAACCGGGGATGGACCGCTGCCGTCCGCCTGCACGCTTACGCCGGAGAGGGAAATCAGTTCCGCCGAAGCGGAAGAGCTGCGCGCGGAGATTATCGCCGTGCTGGGGACGGGAAATGTATCCGTGAGGGGAAGGTGAGTATTTTGAAGGACGCGCGTGCATATCTGGAACGTCTTGCGAATATCTTTGTGAAGTACAAGTACGTGATGCTTGTGGCAGCCGTGGGACTGTTCCTGATGGCCTGGCCGTTTGGCCGGGAGGAGGAAAAAAACGAGGCTGAGCCGGTCGCCGGCGCACAGGCGCTTGAAACGGATGTCACGGCGCTGGAAGAAAAGCTCGTTACGCTTCTGAAGCAGGCGGAGGGCGTTGGCCGGGTGGAGGTGATGCTGAGCCTTGCAAGTGATATGGAGTACGTTTATGCCAGTGAACAGTCGCGCTCGCTGGACGAAAGCAGCGCGGACGGCGGCACATCCTCCGCGTCCTTAGAGGAAAGCACGAAGTATGCCTCCGTGCGTCTGGAGGATGGCAGCGAAGCGCTGGTTGTGCTGAAACGCGTGTATCCCGAGTACAAGGGAGCCGTGGTTGTCTGCGACGGTGCAGATCATGCGGGTGTGCGGTTAAAGGTCATCAACGCGGTGAGCGCGCTGACGGGGCTCTCGTCGGACCGCATCACAGTGATGAAAATGAAATGACAGTGTCAAGGAGGAAGGGTATGCATATCAAAAAGAACGGAGCCGTTATTTCAGTCATCGTGCTGCTCCTGTGCGTTGCGGTATACTTAAACTGGAGTTATTCGCGCAGCGAGGGCGAGGACGCCGCAGTGAACGGAGAGCAGACGGGCGTGCAGGACGCGGCAAGGCTTGCAAGCGACCAGGACCGGCTGGAAGAGGGACAATGGGTGATTGAACTGGCGCAGGAGAACGGCACACCGGCCTCCGCAGATGCGGCAAACGACCGTCTGGAGGAACTCGGCGCCTATTTTGACCAGACGCGGCTGGAACGTCAGACTTCGCGGGATCAGGAGCTTTCTCTGCTGAAGGAAACTGCCGCACGGGAAGACGTGAGCGAGGAGGCAAAGGCCAGCGCGGAGGCACAGATCGCGGCAATCGCGGCAAATTCCGTCACGGAATCGCGGATCGAGAGCCTGGTCACGGCGAAAGGCTTCCTCGAATGTGTGGCGATGATCAGCGACGCAGGCGTGAGCGTTGTGGTTCTGCCGGAGATTGCCGGGTTACAGGCATCTGACGTGGCAAAAGTGAAGGACATCGTGATTCAGGAAACCGGCGTTTCGGCGGATATGATCCGCGTGATTGAATCGCAGTAAAAACTGCCGCAGAGTGTATCAGTCACTCTGCGGCAGTTTTCATTTTTGACAGACACAATGCAAATCAGGCGTTACCGCCCAGAAAATCCGGCAGCGTCTGCATCAGTTCGATATCCATACCGTCCGGATCGCGGATCCAGAGCTGGTAATTACCATATTTCCCGGCCTTGGGCTCCACGCGGATGGGCCAGTTATGGCGTCGCAGCTCTTCCGCAGCGGCCTGGATATCCGGAACAGTCAGGCACAGGTGCGTAAACCCGACGGGGGAGGAAACGGCCTCTGCGCCGGGAACGGCGCGGAACATTTCGATATACTGTCCGGGCGCGAGACGGATATACATCATAGAAGGTTCTCCGTCCTCAGCATTTACGGTGAAAACCTGCTCGCCGCCGAGCACACGGCAGTAAAAATCCGCGCTGCGGCGTATATCTGTTGCGTGGATGGCAATGTGCATCAAACCGGTGATCCTGGTTCGTTCTTCCTGTGCGCAGGAGAACGAACGCAGATAACGAAGCGCGTTTTGTATAGCCTGCTCATCCCTGTCGGGGACATATGCCTCGATGGAAACCTCTCCGTCGTAGCCAATGCTGTGCAGTGCGGCAAAAAATGCGGCGTAGTCCTCGCCGTCGCCATCATACGGCAGACCTCTGCCGAGCGGCCGGGCAAGATGCAAGTGCCGCAGCGTATCGCCGGCGGCAGCCGCATCCGCGGGGCTTTCACCGGACAGCGCCATGTGATAGAAATCGACCAGCATCCGTACATTTTCATGGGAAACGGTGCTGCACAGGCGGATGCTCTCTGCAATGCCGGACAGGATGTTGGATTCGCCGCGGTTAAGCGGCTCTATGACCAGCGTGATGCCGTGCGCGGCGGCAAGCGGCGCCAGCTCGCGCAGAAGGTCGGCCAGCTGGTGAAAAGCCGCTTCCCGGGGCCAGCCCGCCGGCACATTTCGGGCGCCGGAGGAGCCAAAAACGGCGCGAGTGGCCCCCAGTGCTTCGGCACGGGCAAAGGCGCGGCGGCAATAGTCCAGCGCAGTCTCCGGCGCGGCGTCCGGTCCGGTCAGCCGAATGCTGGCGGGAAACAGGTTGTTGACACAGACGCACGGCAGGCCGCTGGCGCGCAGGGGAGCAAGGACAAGCTCCTGAAAATCCGCGTCGTCCAGGGTCATCATCTGGGCCATGGGCAGATCGACATAATCAAAGCCCAGCTCTGCCAGCCGGGGAATCCAGTCATATCCGATGCCGTATGCATCGGCGGCAATCATATTGACACAATATCCAAAGCGCATGATTCTCACCTCGGTTTTTTTCTTCATCTTACCGTGAAAAGTCTGCTTTGTCAAATGGGTTTTGCCCTTTACAGAAAACGCTTTCTGTGATACAGTGAAAGTAAGGGACTATCGAAAAAAGAAAAACCTGGGGAGGCATATTATGGCACTGAAAGACCGTACACTTGGCATCATTCACGCGGCGGTGTTTACCGCGTCCGCCGTGGAACCCTATGCAAAGGAGATTATCCCGGAAGTAACGATCATGCACCTCGGCGATGATACGATTCAGCGGGACAATCTGAAAGCAGAGGTTGGAACGATTCCGAAAGTGAATTTCTTCAAGTTTACAACGTATGCGCGTTTCCTGCAGGAAGCGGGCTGTGATATGATTATGCTGGGCTGCTCGACCTTTAACCAGGCCGTGGCCGTTGCGCGTCCGATGATTGACATTCCGATGCTGAACATCGACCGCCCCATGATGGATCTTGCCGTGCAGGACGGCCGGCGCATCGGCCTGCTGGGCACGCTGCCGTCCACCATGCCGGCGTCCGAACGCCTGCTGCGCGAGGCCGCCGCCGACGCGGGACGTGAGATCGAAGTCAAGCCCGTGCTGTGCGCAGAGGCCTTCCGCGTTCTGCGTGAGGAGAATAACCCCGCCCGGCACAACGAAATGCTCCTGGAAGAAATCGACCGCCTTTCAAAGGAAGTGGATGCTATCGTCATGGCGCAGGTATCCATGTCCGTGCTGGAAAAGGAACTGACAAACACGCGCGTGCCGGTTTACAACAGCGGCCGCACGAGCTTCCAGCGTGTACGCGAGATGCTGCTTGCCATGGACTGAGGATGTGCATATGAACGAAAAAGTGGAAGTCCGCGTGGACACCGGGCATTGGCTCGGGACGCTTGACCACACCTGGAACTATGTCGGCTACGACGAGTGCAATTATACCCATTCTCCGGGCGGTATGGCGCTCATTGAAAAGTTCGGAAAGCTGGAGAAACCCTACTATATGCGCGCGCACCATATGCTGTGCACCGGTATCATGCACGGCTTTTACAAATGGGGCTCGACAAATGTCTACACCGAGGACGAAAACGGCAACCCGGTCTATTCTTACGACTGCATTGACGAAATGATGGACATCTGGCTCAAAAACCGCTGCAAACCGTTTTTTGAGATCGGATTTATGCCGAAGGATCTGGCCGATACCCGTCTGGCGGACGACCCTGCCCGCGGTTATACGATGGACAGCTACCGCCGCATCGGCTGGTCCATGCCGCCGAAGGATTATGACCGCTGGTATGAGCTGATCGTGAACCTGATCACGCATCTGAAGGACCGTTACGGCGAGGCGGAACTGGAAACCTGGTACTTTGAGCTCTGGAACGAGCCGGACATCTTCTATTGGCGCGGAACACCGGAGGAATACCAGAAGCTGTATGACTATACCGAGGCGGCGATTCATTCCGTCATGCCCTCGGCGCGCTTCGGCGGTCCGGCCACGACGGGAAACGAGGATTTCGAAGCCGGCGGCGCGCTGTTTCTAAAGAATTTCCTGGCCCATATCCGGGACGGCGTGAACTATTTCAGCGGCGCACGCGGCACGCGGATTGATTTCACCTCGTTCCATACGAAAGGCGGCCTTTACGACATGAATCTGCTGGCGAAGAAGCAGATTCCCTCCGTGCGCCGTCTGGTAAACAACGCGAAAACGCAGGCGACCGTCATCCGCGATGCCGGATACGGCGCGCTGGAGTGCGTGATGAGCGAAACGGACCCGGATGCCTGGGCTGCCGGCGGACGGTTTGACAACTTCAACCTGAATTTCCGCAATACGGAGTATTATGCCTCCTATGTGGCCTCCGGCTATAAGAATCTGTATGACCTGGCGGAGCAGATGGGAATGGATCTGCGCCCGCTGGCCTGGGCCTTTATGTTTGAGGGGGAGCGCTGCTTTGAAGGCACGCGCACCTTTACAACGCAGGGCATTGATAAGGCAATTTTCAACCTCTTCAAGCTCTATGCCAAATTGGGCACGCAGCGAGTGGCGCTGGAAAGCTCACGCGATCTGGATCCGATGAGGTTTGCCGACTATAACGGTACAGCCGAGGGTCCGGAAATCGACGGCTGGGCAACGGTTGGCGCCGGCGACAGCGTGCAGGTGCTGCTGTACTGTCATCACGACGACTGGGATGTGGAAAAAACCTATGATGTGGAACTGACGCTTGCCGGACTGCCGGAGGGCAGCATGACGGTGCGGCACTACCGCATTGATGCGGAACATTCCAACGCCTATGCGGAATGGCTGCGCCAGGGTAAGCCCAATTACCCGAATGAGGGACAGTATGCCGCGATCAAAGCGCGCGACGGACTGGAACTGCTGACGGCGCCTGAAACGGTGGAGGTCACGGGAAACAGCGCAAGCCTGCATTTCGAAATGCCGGTGCACGCGGTCAGTCTGCTGACTTTTGAAAGAAACGAAACAAAAAAGGCCAGATAACTCCGATTTCGTCATAATGCAATATTGACAAACGGATTTTATCAGGTGTATAGTATCCGTATGGACAACGGCGTTCATTGTATAGACGGGCAAAACGTCCCTATCTGTATCATGTTCGCCGTTTTTTCATTTTTTACGGCGAACATCCGTTTTTATTGGCCGTGTGCCGTCCGCAGACGGACGGCAGCGCAATGTGCCAGGAGGTGCGCATGCTGACAAGACCAATGCCGCACAGCGTCTTAATTGTTTCCGCATCGGAGCGCGACACGGAGAGCATACGCGGGCTGCTTTTGGAGTCCGGGTTTGCCAGGACTTCCGTTGCATCGGATGCGGCGACGGCCAGAGAACGTTATGGCGCGGAACAGCATGACATTGTCATTATCAGCTCACCGGTCCAGGGGGAATCCGGCGTCCGGCTTGCGTGCGACATCACGCAAATGGGATATGCGGGCGTGCTGCTGCTTGCCAAAAGCGAGCAGTATGAGGAATTTTCCCGGCGTGTGGAACGCTATGGCGTGATGCTGCTGCAAAAACCGCTCAGCCGTGCGCTGTTTCTGCAAACGCTGCGGCTTTTGGCGGCTATGCGCGAGAGAATGCGCAGTGTGGAGGATCGCGCGCGCACGCTGGAAACCCGGATGAACGAACTCAAGATGATCGACCGCGCAAAATGGGTGCTGGTCGAATATCTGAAGATGAGCGAAGCGGAAGCGCACCGGTACATTGAAAAACAGGCGATGGACAGACGCACGACCCGTGGTGAAATAGCCGAGGGAATCCTGAAAACTTATGAGAACTGAGGCTGAACTGTATGAGTAAATTTATTTTTGTCACCGGAGGCGTGGTATCCGGACTCGGAAAAGGAATCACGGCGGCGTCGCTCGGCCGTCTTTTGAAGGCAAGAGGACTGAAAGTTGCCGCACAGAAACTGGATCCCTATATCAACGTGGATCCCGGCACCATGAGCCCCTATCAGCATGGTGAGGTGTATGTCACGGATGACGGCGCCGAAACCGATTTGGATCTTGGCCACTATGAACGCTTTATCGACGAAGATCTGAATAAGTTTTCCAACCTGACAACGGGTAAAGTCTATTGGAATGTTTTGAATAAGGAGCGCCGCGGCGAATATCTGGGCCAGACGGTGCAGGTCATCCCGCACATCACAAATGAAATCAAGGAATTCATATACAGTGTCGGCCGGAAATCCAATGCCGATGTCGTCATCACGGAAATCGGCGGCACAACGGGCGATATTGAAAGCCAGCCCTTCCTGGAGGCAATCCGCCAGGTGTCGCTGGAAGCAGGACGCGGCAACAGCCTGTTCATTCATGTGACGCTGGTGCCGTACATCAAAAGCTCCGGCGAGCATAAGTCAAAGCCGACGCAGCATTCCGTCAAGGAACTGCAATCTATGGGTATTTCCCCGGATATTATCGTCATGCGCTGCGACGAGCCGGTGGATGAGGAAATCCGCCGCAAGATTGCATTGTTCTGTAATGTAAAGCCGGACTGCGTCATCGAAAACATCACGCTGCCGGTACTGTATGAGGCGCCGGTTATGCTGGAGCAGAACCATTTCTCCGATATCGTCTGCCGGGAACTGGGTCTGGATGCACCGGAACCCGATATGCACGATTGGACCGATATGCTGGAACGGATCAAAAACCGCACGCGCCGCGTGACGATCGGTCTGGTCGGGAAATATGTCAAGCTGCATGATGCCTATCTCTCCGTGGCAGAGGCACTGCGCCATGCCGGATATGAATGTGCGGCCCATGTGGACATCAAGTGGATCGACAGCGAAGGGATCACACCGGAAAACGTGGCGGAGGCGCTTGCCGGCTGCGATGGAATCATCCTGCCCGGCGGCTTTGGCGATCGCGGTATTGAAGGCATGATTACGGTTGCAGGATACGCCAGAACGCAGAACATCCCGTATTTCGGCATCTGCCTCGGTATGCAGATTGCCGTGATTGAGTTCGCCCGGCACGTTTGCGGCATGGCGGACGCCAATTCCGGTGAATTTGCACCGAATACGCCGCATAAAGTCATAGACTTCATGCCGGATCAGAATGAGGAAATTGCAAAGGGCGGCACGATGCGCCTGGGCGCTTACCCCTGTCACATTATCGAGGGCACGCGGATGTACGAGTGCTATCAGCGCGAAATGATCAGCGAGCGCCACCGTCACCGCTATGAATTCAACAACGATTACCGCGATCTGCTGACCGAACGCGGCCTGAAAATCAGCGGTATGTCTCCGGACTGCCGGATCGTGGAAACCGTAGAGATCCCGGAAAACGACTTCTTTGTCGGCGTGCAGTTCCATCCGGAATTCAAGAGCAGGCCCAACAAGGCACATCCGCTTTTCCTGGGCTTTGTGCGCGCTTCTCTGAACAAACAGGCAAAGTGACTGTCCCGGACGCCGCTTTTCCCCAGCTTATAAATATTATGTAAATCCGGAGCCATCTGGTTATACCCCAGATGGCTCTTTTTGTCCGGTTGGATTGTGGGAAAAGTTTAAATTGGGTTCATAAAACTCCTGTATAGTATCCTCAGACACCATGGATCGGCAATGACTTGCCAGGCACCGCGCGGTGTGATAGAATCATGTGGTGTTTCAGAATTGCCGCCGGTCCGCGGCAGTGCACACAGGGAAAGGAAGTGCAGAATGGACAGAAACGAATACTCCTATACGCCGCCGAGATATCAAAAACCGAAGATGGAATGGAAAAAGATCAAAAGGATCGTCATCCTCGCGGTGGTCGTACTCCTTGCTGCGGCAATCGGAACCTCGTGCTGGTATACGGTTGACGAAAAGCAGCAGGCGGTTGTCACAACCTTTGGCAAAGTGACAAATGTCACGGATGCCGGCATCCATTTTAAACTCCCGCTGGGAATTCAGCAGGTGCAGAAGGTGGATGTAAACGTTTATCAGAAAATTGAATTGGGTTACCGGACGGATAAGTCAAACAATCTGGGCTACGATGTGATAGAAAGCGAAAGCAAGATGATCACGGGCGACTATAACATCGTAAACGTGGAATTTTTCGTGGAATATAAAGTTTCGGATCCGGTGAAATACCTCTTCAGCTCCTATGAGCCGGAGGACATCCTGAGGAACCTGATCCAGAGCCAGGTCCGAAATGTCGTCGGTTCCACGAACGTGGATTCCGTCCTGACGGACGGCAAGGAAGCCATCCAGATGCAGGTGAAGGACCTGATTATCCAGACGCTGGAGCAGTATGATATCGGTCTGATGCTCAACGACGTGAAGATTCAGGACAGCGATCCGCCTACGGACGAAGTCACCGCCGCCTTTAAGAACGTGGAAACGGCAAAGCAGGGCGCGGAGACTGTTGTGAACGAAGCAAAGGCCTATCAGAATGCCGAGCTGCCCGCCGCCGAGGCCCAGGCAGACCAGCTTTTGCAGAATGCTGCATACTTAAAGCAGAAACGTATCAACGAGGCACTTGAGCAGGTTGCCATGTTCGAGGCCCGCTATGAGGAATACGCGCAGAACCCGGCGATTACCCGTTCCCGTATGTATTATGAGGCCATCACAGAGGCACTGCCGGATGTGAAGCTGTATATTGACCTCTCCGATGGCGAAGTCATGAAAGTCCTTCCGCTGGAGGATTTCATGGGCAGCGGGGACACCGACTCCGCCAGGACCAATTCTGTGGAACAGAATCAGAATGAAGGAGGCGAAAACTGATGAAAAAAGCAGTGAAATGGATTATCACCGGCGTGATTTTGCTGGCTCTTGTGATTTGCGTCTCCACCTCCGTTTATACTGTTGCGGAAAATGAATATGCCTGTGTCGTGCGCTTTGAGAAAATCATTGCCACGACGGCGGAACCCGGCCTGCACTTCAAGGTGCCGTTTATCGACGGAATCAAGCGTTTCCCGAAGGCTGTAATGCTTTACGACATTTCGCCCTCTGAGGTTTTGACTGCGGACAAACAGAATATGACGGTTGACAGCTATGTCCTGTGGGAAATCAGCGATCCGCTGAAGTTCTACCAGTCCCTGGGCACGACCTCTGTGGCGGAGCAGCGCCTGGACGCATTGACGTACAATGCGCTGAAGAATGTGATGGGCACGCTGGCCCAGCGCGACATCATCAATGAGGACGATGCAACGGAACGCAACGACATTTATGCCGGCATCGCATCGAACGTTGCGGAATTGGCCGACACCTACGGAATCAACATCGTGGATATCAAGATCAAGCGTTTCGACCTGCCGGAAGCCAACGAACAGGCGGTTTATGCACGCATGATCTCAGAACGCAATCAGATCGCGGAGAAATACACCGCTGACGGTGAATATGAGGCTTCGATTATCCGCAACGATGTGGATAAGCAGGTCAACATCATCGTTTCCAATGCCCAGGCAGAGGCTGCAAAGCTGGAGGCGGAGGGTGAGCAGGAGTATATGCGCATCCTGGCCGAAGCCTATGACACAGACGACAAAAAGGACTTTTATGCGTTCACGCTGGCGCTGGATGCACTGAAAGCGTCGCTGCGCGGAGATGAAAAGACCATCGTCCTTGGTAAGGACTCCCCGCTGGCTGAGATTCTTCTGAATAAGTAAAACCGTAAGTCAAAACGAAAAAGAAACACTGCCCGTCCAATGGCGGGCAGTGTTTCTTTTATGCTGGGCGGGACGTTTTTCCGTCCCGGCTTTTTTGCAGAGTGTGAACTCCCGGCCGTCCGGCGTTTCATCAGGTGAGCACGACGCCGAACATGGCGCGCGTGAAGCGCTCCAGCGCCTCGCCGCGCATACGGTAGAAGGAGCTTTTTTCCACGCCGATGATCTCCATGACATCTTCGGGAGTGTTTCCCCATCTGACATAACATTCAATCAGCAGCCGGCGCTCCTCGTCAGAGAGTACGTCCATTGCGCGGTCGATGCGGTTCATGCGCAGCCGCATTTCCCTGAGCCGCAGCTGCAGCTCCTTTATTTGCGACTGCAATGCGAACAAATGTTCTTCGTTCAAACCGGACTCCGCACAGGTTTCGGGCCGGGAATCGCCGGAATCTTTACTGCTGCGAAGCTGCTGCCGGACTTCCTCCAGAGCAAGTGCCGTGTTGGCCGACGCACTGGCGAGCATGGGCAGTGCCTTTAATTCCTCCTGGGCAATCAATCTGTAATCCATGGGTCCCTCACTGTTCTGTACACGCGGCGCAGGAAAAAACCTTGCATAGCGGTGGATACTGCGTCTGGTGCCGGGTATAATCTATGGTAATGTTTGCAAAACTGCGATTTTCAGAGGGAATGCCGGAGATGCTTTGCCGAAAACTCATGCTGTGACTTACCTCCTTGGTCGAGTATTGTTGCGATACGCAACAATAGTATACCTCATATTTACAGCTCTGTCAATAGGGATACAAAAAATCGACAATTTTCGACAAATCGTCTTGCATATACCCTGGCGTTTCGTTATAATACAGGCAGAAAGATCAGCAGGGAGGAGTAGTATGCCGGAAAACAATGTTGGGAAGCGGATAAAAGTCTGCCGGGAGGCAGGCGGTTATTCCCAGGCCTGGCTTGCAAGAGAGCTTGGCATCGACCGCTCCACAATTTCCCGTTATGAAAAGGGGACGACCGGAAAAATTACCTTGTCCACACTGGAAAAAATTGCAGAACTGCTTGGCACAACCCGTGAATACCTCTGCTACGGAAGGGGCCCTGTGCGGGTTGCCGATGCCGGAGAGCAGGCGGAGCCTGCGATGCAGGATACTCTTCGCTCCCCCGCTGCTTCCTATCACAGTGTCAGACGGGAATCCGAACTGACGGAAAAGGTGCTTGCCCAGCTTTGCCGTTCCGGCAGGTTTGTGATGCGCGTCGAGACCGAGGAATTGATTCCCCGGATTGCGCCGGGCGATCAGCTGACAGTGGTGGTTTCCGATCAGATCAAAAACAAATATATCAACTTGTTTTTGGCGGACGGGAAGATCATGCTGCGTAGAGTGAGCTGCGATGGCAGCATCGTCACCTTTATGCCAAACGGCGCCTCTTTGTATCCGGAAAGTTATGCGTTGGATGAATTACAGGAAAAAATGAAGATTATTGGGTATGTTGAGAAGCTGGAGTCCAGCCAGCCGTAAAAGGCGGGCGCTCCGAAATAGCAGCGAATACGGAATTCTAAAAGTACAGTATCACGCGGAAAGACAGCGCAGAAGGCCAAAGTGCCTTTTACGCTGTCTTTTTTCAGAATAAAACACATTCTTCCTCCGCTATCCGGAAATGATCGATTTTCATGTCCGGAAATTCGTGAAAGGGTCTTCTCAAAATCGGTCAATGGACTTACAATGTGATTGACCGAAACGGTTAACGGAGGTGAGGTATGAACGAACGGTTCTTTTCTTTGCCGGCGGAGAAGCAGCAGGCAATCATAAATGCCGGATACAGGGTGTTTTCGCAGAATTCCTATAAAAACAGCCCTATGAGTGAGATTGCAGATGCAGCCGGCATCAGTAAATCCCTGCTGTTTCATTACTTTCATAACAAAAAAGAGTTCTATCTGTTTTTGTGGGAGAACTGTGCGGAAATCACGATCGAATATCTGACCAAGTACAAGTGTTATGAACAGGAAAATCTGTTTGAACAGATGGAACGAGGCATGAGAGCCAAAATGGAGATCATCCGCCGCTATCCCGAGATGGCAAACTTCACTATCAAGGCGTTTTACGAAAAGGATGCAGAGATTTCCACCGCTGTGCAGGAAAGTTATCGCAAATATTTGAATCTGAAAGCAGACAGGACACTTTCAGGCATAAATCCGGAACAGTTTATTCCCGGACTGGATATTCCCATGATGTACCGCAATATGTATTGGGCCTCTGAGGGGTTCCTTTGGGAGATGGTGCAGCGCGGCCATGTGGATATGGATGAAATGGAGAGAGGTTTCACGAAGCTGATGAATTTCTGGAAGAGTATTTATCTTCGAAAGGAGTGAGTGGATATGGAAATCATCAAAACGGCAAAGCTGACGAAATACTACGGGAAAGCAAGAGGCATCGTGGATCTGGACCTGGCGGTAGCACAGGGCGAGTTTTTTGGCTTTATCGGCCCGAACGGCGCGGGAAAATCCACGACAATCCGAACCTTGCTCGGGTTGATTGCCCCAAGCTCCGGCAGCGCATTGGTATTCGGAAAAGATATCACAAAAGAAAAGGAAGCTATCCTGCGAAATATCGGATATCTCCCCTCGGAAGCAGTATTTTATCCGGGAATGAAGGTGCGTGATGTGCTGAAACTCTCTGCTGATCTGCGCAGGAAGGATTGCGCGGCGGAATCGAAACTGCTCTGCGAACGTCTTCAGCTGGATTCCTCCCGGAAGATCGAGGAACTCTCCTTTGGCAACAGAAAAAAGGTCGGAATTGTCTGCGCATTCCAGCATCGGCCGGATTTGCTTGTGCTGGATGAGCCGACCAGCGGTCTCGATCCGCTGATGCAAAAGGAATTTTTTGATATTTTGTGTGAAAGAAACAGGGATGGAGCAACTATCTTCCTCTCGAGTCATATTCTTTCGGAAATCCAACGCAACTGTACCCGTGCGGCGATTATCCGTGACGGCAGAATCATTGCCTGTGACCGTGTTGAGGCGCTTTCCAAAACAAGTGCGAAACGGATCACCGTACATGGTAGAGTGGACCTGGCGCAGTTAAGCGGGATTCGTGACCGAAAAGAAACGAAAGACTCCGTCAGTTTTCTGTACAGCGGAGAGATAGGCAGCTTACTGAACACACTGTCTGCCGGCCGGGTTGAGGATCTGACGATTACGGAACCGGATCTGGATGAAATTTTCCTGCATTACTATGCAAAGGAGGGTGAAACGGTATGACGCTTGTAAAACACGAGTTAAGACAAGGCAAGACTTCCTTTTTGATCTGGACAGCTTCTGTCGGCTTCCTTCTTGCAATCTGTATTTTTCTCTTTCCTGAAATGAAGGGGCAGATGGAAGGCGTCACGGATCTGTTTGCTTCCATGGGCTCCTTCACCGAAGCATTCGGGATGGACCGTTTGAACTTCGGAACACTGACCGGATTTTATGCGGTGGAGTGCGGAAATATTTTAGGACTTGGCGGCGCGTTTTATGCCGCTCTTTGTGCAATTGCGATTCTCAGCAAAGAAGAAAAGGAGAAAACCGCGGAGTTTCTATTGACGCATCCTGTCAGCAGAAGAAGAATTGTCACGGAAAAGCTGATCGCGGTGTTCATTCAGATCACAGCTATGAACCTCATCATTTATGCACTTGCTGTTGGTTCCATAGCCGCCATCGGCGAGACGATACCCTGGAAAGAACTCAGCCTCATGCATCTTGCTTTTACGCTGCTCCAGTTGGAACTTGCGGGAATTTGCGTTGGCCTTTCGGCTTTCCTTTGCAAAGGCAGCGTGGGTATCGGACTTGGCGCTGCTGTGATGATGTACTTTTTGAACTTGATTGCAAACATTTCAGATGCCGCCGGATTCTTGAAGTACATCACCCCGTTTGGGTATTGTGAAGGCGCCGATATCATCACAAACGGCAGCCTTGACGGCGTTTTAGTCAGTATCGGTGCAGTTGTGGGAATCTGCGGAATCGTGATTGCTTATCTGAAATATACGAAAAAAGATATTCATTGAATACACGCAGAAAAAGCGGCAGACGAAACGTCTGCCGCTTTTTTTGTATGCGGATGGTTGATGCAGGCATCAGAACAGGACCTGAAAAACGGTCAGTCCGTTTTGGCTGGAAACCAACTCTATCCGGGCCTTGTGCTGCTCGGCAATCTCCTTTGCGATGGAAAGCCCCAGGCCATAGCCGCCGCGTTCGCTGCTGCGGGCACGGTCAGCCCGATAAAAACGGTCGAAAACATTGGCCGTTTCCCCGGCCGGGATGCTTTCCCCGGTGTTTTGCACCCGGAGAAGCGGTTTCCCGCCGGAGCGGGAGAGCGTGACCAAAACACGGCCGCCGCTGCCTGCATATTTGATGGCATTGTCTAATAGAATAGCAAGCAGACGCTGTAATCCGGTGCGGTCCCCCTCGATATGGAGCTCCGGCTGGACTTCTGCATCCAATGCAACGCCGTTTTCAAAGGCCACCGGCTCAAAAGAAAGCAGAGCGCTGGTTGTGATATCGCTGAGATTGACGTCTGAGAGAACCGGCTGCTCGCGCCCGGCATCAGAACGGGCGAGGAACAGCATATCTTCGACCAGACCTTTCATTTTTTCTGCTTCCTCACGTGTATTGACAAGCCATTGCTCGTTGCAGCGCAGCGGTTCCTCTCTGTGGGAAGAAAGCAGGTCGATATTTGCCAGAATGACAGTCAGCGGCGTCTTTAATTCGTGCGAAGCATCGGCGATGAAACGGCGCTGCTGCGCCCAGGCCCGTTCGACGGGCCGGATGATCTGCCGGGAGAGCAGGAGTGTAATGGCAAAAAGCGCCGCCCAGCCGGTCAAGCCGACGGCAAGGGAGCTGAGCAGCAGGCTGCGTAGATTTTCCGTCTCGTGTGAGGTGTCTGCGAAGGCAATTTTCAGGCCCGCACCGTCGTACTGCTTTAAAAACCGCAGGGAAAGACCGGGAAGCAGCCCGGTCTCCGCTTCCGTGTCCAGAGCATGACTGACGGCAGCTTCCAGAATTTCTTCGGACAGGGAGACGCCGCCTTTTCGGACCTCCAGAATGCTTTCCCCGGAATCCAGAAAAACCGAAAAGGTCAGAATATCGGCGCCGGGCTCCCTGCCGCCGGGCAATCCAATCTCCGGACCGTGCCATATGCCGCCGGATGGCGCCTTCAGGGCGCGTTCCAGCGCCTGCCTGGTGTTGTCGGACGACCGCTGATAATTGAAGAGAAACAGCGCCAGAAAAACCAACAGCAAAACGGCGGTGATCAGCGCCATGGAAACGGCGACAAAACGGCGGCGCAGTTTTTTCAGCATGGACTGTCCTCCTCCAGACGGTATCCGACTTTGCGTATGGCGTTGATGGAAACACGGGAATTCAGATAATGCAGCTTTTTGCGCAAAAAGGAAATATAGGCTTCGACGTTGTTGGCTTCGGCGTCTGAATCATAGCCCCATACTTTGACGATCAACGTCTCTTTTGTCACGATGGCATGGGGATTTGCCATCAGAATCCGCAGAACTTCAAATTCCTTCAGGCTCAGCCGCACGGTGCGCGTTCCGCATTTCAGGTCGTGCAACTCCACGGATAATTCCAGATCCCCAAAACGCAGAAGATCCAGCACGACCTCCCCCTGGCGGCGGGAGAGCGCGCGGATGCGTGCCAGCAGCTCCTCCGATGCAAAGGGCTTTGTCAGGTAATCGTCTGCACCGCAGTCCAGACCGGTGACCCGGTCGGAAACCTCGCTTCGCGCCGTAAGCATCAGCACCGGGGTGGCCCGCTTGGCCTCCCGCAGAGCGCGTACAACCGCAAAACCGTCCTTCTTCGGCAGCATGACATCCAGAATAATCACGTCGTAATCGCCGCCAAGCGCATAATCAATGCCGTCCTGACCGTCGTATACCGCTTCCGCATTGTATTTTGCCTCGCGCATGATCTGCACCAGAACATCGGCAAGGCGCTTTTCGTCTTCCACAATCAGAATGTTCACAGGGCATCCCTCTTTATTTGATACTTCACCTGCTGAATAGAATAACACACCGGGCTGAAAAAACACTGAAAGTTTTTTTTCAGCTAAATTTAACATTTGCTGTGTATAGTAGGGGCACAGTGCAGGGAGGTGCTGCCATGCAGGAATATCAAACGGTGTTTCAGCGCCGCGAAATCAAATATCTGCTGAAGGCCGAACAATACACCGCGCTGCTTCAGGGTCTGGAGCCCTATATGCAGCCGGATCACTATGGAAAAACAACCGTTCACAGCCTTTATTATGACACAGACGATTACCGCCTGATCCGTGCTTCCATTGAGAAGCCCGTGTATAAGGAAAAACTGCGGCTGCGCGCCTATGGGAATGTTACGCCGGAAAGCCTGGCGTTTGTGGAGCTGAAGAAAAAATATCGCGGCATCGTTTATAAACGACGCGTTGCCATGCCGCTTTCCGATGCCTATGCATATCTGTCCGGGGCTTTTGCGCCTCCTGAAAAGACACAGATCCACCGTGAAATTGAATGGTTCCTTGCGTTTTATAAGCCGTCTCCGGCGGTCATGCTTTCCTATGACCGCATTGCGTTTACCGGTCGCAGGGAGGACGGCGTGCGCATCACGTTTGACAGTAACCTCCGCTGGCAGGACGATGCGCTGCGGCTGGAGGCACGGGGGCAGGGCAATCCTCTGCTCCCGCCTGCGGTCCGGCTGATGGAGGTGAAGGTGCCGGGCGCAATGCCTTTGTGGCTCTGTGAGCTGCTGACCCGGTTCGAAATTTACCCAGCGTCCTTTTCCAAATACGGAACCTATTACAAAACGCAGATACTGACCAAAAATGGAGGGATTATTTGTGCTTGATACGATACTGACAGGCGGCATGACACTGAAAACACTGCTGATTTGTACGGCTGCATCGCTGGTGCTCGGCGCTGCCTGCGCAGGTGTTTTTATGCTGCGCAATACGTACACCAAAAGTTTTGTCATAACCCTGACTCTGCTGCCGGCCATCGTGCAGACTGTGATTATGCTGGTGAATGGAAATCTGGGAACAGGAGTTGCCGTGATGGGTGCATTCAGCCTGGTGCGTTTTCGTTCGGCGCCGGGCAGCGCCCGGGAGATTTGCAGCCTGTTTTTGTCCATGGCGCTGGGGCTGGCGACAGGCACTGGATACATTGGAATTGCGGTATTCTTATGTCTGATTATGAATTTGGCGCAGTTCGTTTTCGTGTTTTCCCGGTTTGGAGAGTGCAGAAGCGAAGAACGGGAGTTAAAAATCACCATACCGGAGGATTTGGACTATACCGGGATTTTCGACGATATTTTTGCCGCCCATACGCGTCGTGCGGCGCTGACACGTGTGAAAACCAGCAATATGGGCAGCTTATATGAACTGAGTTATCATATCACATTGAAAGACCGCAGAACAGAGAAAGCAATGATTGACGAAATCCGCTGCCGGAACGGCAATTTGAATATTGTCTGCGGCAGAATGACATCGGGCAGGGAAGAATTATGAAAAAGATACGGTTCAGAAGGACTATATGTTTTCTGATGGCGGGAATGGCGTTGTGCCTGCATGGCTGCACGGCGGAGAAGACTGCCGCGGGGGCGCCGGACGCAGCCGAATCCGGGCCGGCACTGGATATGAGCACGGACAGCGTGGCGGAATTTGATTCCGCCGCGCTGCGTCTTGAAAAAATTGACGCCGGGTATACGGAACGGGAACTGAGTGGTTCCTACGACAGTTCCGTGACGGAACTGGAGCTGATGGGAGAGGACGTACGGATCACGCAAGCCGGGACCTATATCCTGACGGGTGTGATTGCGGACGGCCAGATCCTGGTGGAAGCGGGCAGTGCGGATAAAGTGCAGCTGGTCTTAAACGGCGTGTCCGTCACGAACAGTGATGGACCTGCCATAGAAATCCGCAGCGCGGATAAGGTATTCCTCACACTCGCCGAGGGAAGTGAAAACAGCCTGTGCGACGGCGAAAGCTATACGCTTGCCGCGGGAGAGGACGAACCAAACGCCTGCATCTATTCCAAGGCGGATTTGTGCATCAATGGCAGCGGCCGGCTCACCATCACCGGTAATTACAACCACGGCGTGTATTCCAAGGACGATCTTGTGGTTACAAATGGGACAATTACCGTCAGCGCCGTGAATGACGGCCTGAAAGGCAAAGATTGCGTGGAAATCTGCGGCGGCAGCTTTGTCATTGAGGCCGGCGGCGATGGCATTCAGTCCAATCAGACAGAAGACGCCGCGCGCGGTTATATTTCCATAGACGGCGGCGACTTTTCCATCACGTCCGGCTGTGATGGGCTGCAGGCGGAAACCCGTCTGCAGGTGACAGCCGGGACGCTGGAGCTCACAACCGGCGGGGGCAGCGCCAATGCCAGTGTGAGGCAGGGAAATGACCGGGGTTTCTGGGGCTTTTCCTCAGCATCCACAGAGGATACGGAAAGCGCCAAGGGTCTGAAAGCGGGCGTGTCCCTGTATATCGAAGGCGGAACGCTTACAATTGATTCCTCGGATGATGCGCTTCACGCCAATGGCGATATCCTGATTGCCGGGGGAAAAATCGACATTTTGTCCGGGGATGACGGCGCGCACGCAGACAGTGCGCTGGCTGTGACCGGCGGCGAAGTGAACGTTTTGCAGAGCTATGAGGGCCTGGAGGGCGCCGGTATTACCCTTTCGGGCGGCAGGATTGTACTGGTTTCCAGTGATGACGGGCTCAATGCCGCAGGCGGAAATGACGGTTCTGCGCTGGACGGCCGTCCGGGGCATGGCATGTTTGCCGCTGATGCCTCCGTATCTATCCGCATTACAGGTGGCGAGGTGGAAATAAGCGCTGCCGGTGACGGAATCGATTC
>JAHAYX010000036.1 GCA_018384365.1 Clostridiaceae bacterium | reverse complement strand
CCATTGTACCGATGCCCGCCGTGCGTATTTATTCCGATAAAACGGACGGGACAGTGGCTGCGGAGGCACCTGCCGGAGAATATACAAAGGACATGGCGCATCGGGCGTATCATCGCTTCTTTATTCCGTATATTCGCGGTACCGGCAGTAAACAGCCCCGGCTTTTCGGCATCGTCCGGTTTGAAATGGCGCTTTGCGGGAATGAGCCGGAGCTTCTGGCGGTCTACCAGGGATTTGGTGAGCTGGACGCCATGGCGTTGTTGCCGCTTTTGCGCGCTGATCTGGCGGAATTGTTGACAGCCTGTGCCGGAGGAAGACTGTCCGGTGAAATGGTGCGTCTGAATGAACAGACAACGGCCGTTTGTATGTTGGGCGCACAGCAGGAAGACGTACATATCCGGGGTCTTGACCGGGTGGCAAAGAACACCGGCGTTTTTTTTGGCTCGGTCCGGCGGGAGGAAGGAAAACTGAAAACTGCGGGACGCAGAGCGCTTTTTGTCTGCGCACGAGGGCAGGATCGTCATGCCGCGCTGCACGCGGCACGGGTTGCCGCAGACGTCATTCAGTACGAGGGCCAAATCCGGTACCACATAGGTCACAAAACTCTTCTCCCGGGAAATCAGGTTTGAGTGAAAACGCAGTGAAATATAAAAAAGAGGCATCCCCTCGGATGCCTCTTTTGCTTACGGGAACGTCATTCAACGGCCCATCAGGAAAAGATTATTGTCTGTTGAAAAATTATCCACGCTGTACATGACAAGGACGCGGTCGATTTCATGTTCTTTCAGGTAGGATTGAATACTTGCTCTGTAATAGCGCAAATCAATGATATGGAGCTCCACAAAATCGTGGAGTAAAAACGGCGTCAGACTGTCAGCATAGGAATCGCGCAGGATCAGAATGCGTTCACCTTCGGAATTTTCTGTGCTGATCTGTAAAAGCGGCGTATTTCCGCCGTAAAAGACAGAATATTTATCTTTTTTATCCAGATAACTCCTGTCATACAGCACGCCTTCTGCCGGAGAACCGTCCATATAATTCCGGATTGTCAGTGTACCGGGGTCCTCCACATAGAGACGGATGCTGTCAGGTTCGACCCAGCTGAAGCCGGAACTGGAGTAAGTGGTGCCATAAAACTTGTCAGAAACGGTTTCCGGCTGGAAAGAGGAGAGGGGAGCTGCCTCCAGTCCCATGGCCTCGCAAATTGCGGCATACCCGTAATAGGCACCGAGCGTCGTCCAGTGATGATCGGTGCGGTAGTAAATAGATTCGCCGGCATGATTGGCAAGCGCGGTATAGATATCGACAGTTTGCACTGCCGACAGGGCATAGGAGGTCTCAATCAGGTCAGCCTGACTGTCGTTTGGCGTGTTTGCGGGGAGAAGGCCGGACCAAACGGCCGATTTTCCCGGAATCAGCGCAAAATAGACCGGAACACCGGCATTCTCCTGAAGCGCATTGACTGCCGACATGTTTTTCTCAATGACAGATGCGTCGGGCGCGTGAAAAGGCTCAATCAGCGTGTCATTTTCACAGAGTACAACGCCGTTGTTTTCCTTTTTTCCAAGAGCCAGCTCAGAAGCGGCCTTGATCGTGATCCATGTATCTCGCCAGGGGAATTGATCGGTTGCATAGGTTTCATAGTTTGCAATAAAATCTCCGGAGAAGAGTGCCGCAAGTGTGAACTTCGGCCGTGTTTCAAGAAAGCGGTTTTCCCGCTCGGAGAATTCAATGTCCGGCGTGATCAGGTTGACAACAAAGAAGAATGCAAGAAACAGCAGGAACACGGCGCTTACGGCGAAACAGGATTTCTTACTCATGTGTCACCTCAGAATCGGAAGTACAGGAAGGGATTGTACGTCGCGTCGACCAGATATGCCGTAGAAAGGATCATACCTGCCAGAACAAGGATGCAGAGCACGGCGCCGCGCACTTTTTCCGGAATCTTCCGATACAGAGCTGCACCGAGCGGGGTACAGGCGACTGCTGCAAGGAAAAGTATCAGCGCGTAGCTTGCCAGGTGATACAAATCGGCGCCTGAAAGGACTCCGGCGCTGCCCGCGCCGAACATTGCGCTGTAATAAGCAAATACCTGGGGCAGTGTGTCAAGCTGGAAGAGAACCCAGCCGCAGACTGCGACGATAAGGGCATAAACATGACCGACAAAGCGCGGTGCACGATCGAGCCATTTTAACAGGAACAGTTTTTCGAGGATCAGGAAGATTGCGTAATAAAGGCCCCAGAGCAGGAAAGTCCAGTTGGCGCCGTGCCAGAATCCGGTGAGTGCCCAGACGACCAGAATGTTGAAAATCTGCCGGGGCATTCCGCGGCGGTTGCCGCCGAGCGGAATATAAACGTAATCGCGGAACCACGTGCCGAGGGAAATGTGCCAGCGGCGCCAGAATTCCGTCACACTGCGGGAAATATAGGGGTAATTGAAGTTTTCCGGGAATTCAAAGCCGAACATACGGCCGAGACCAATCGCCATATCCGAATAACCGGAAAAATCGAAATAAATCTGGAGGGAAAAGGCCAGAATTCCCGTCCACGCGCCGATCACGGTCAGCTCGTTGGCCGGCATGGCGGAGTAGGTATCCCAGAGCATCCCGATGTTGTTGGCGATCAGCACTTTTTTGCCCAGACCAACCAGAAAGCGGGATACGCCGGAGGCGAATTTTTCAATCGTATGCGAACGCTCGTCCAGCTGATCGGCAATGTCTTTATAGCGGACGATGGGGCCGGCAATCAGCTGCGGAAACAGCGTGACAAAGGAACCGAAGCTGATAAAATTACGCTGCACAGAGGTGCTTCCGCGATAGACGTCGATTGGATAGGACATGGTCTGGAAGGTATAGAAAGAAATGCCGATCGGAAGAGTCAGCCCGAGAGGGCGGATGCTGACGCCCGGTATCTGACTGAGTGTTCCGGCGAAGAGGTCAAAGTATTTAAAGAACATCAAAAGCAGCAGATTCACAACGGTATTCAGTATGAGAAAGCGCCGGGCCAGCCGATCGTTGGCCCGGTGCTTTTCAATGAGTATGCCGCTTACATAGTTGATGCAGATGGAAAAGAGCATAAGGAGGATGTATACCGGTTCCCCCCAGCCGTAGAACACAAGGTTCGCAAGAAACAGGCAAAGGTTCCGCCAGCGAAGAGGTGTAACATAATAAACCGCCAATACGACGACCAGATACAGGAACAGAAACGGTATACTGGAAAAAACCATACTTCCTCCGTATAAAACTTACTTCGTGAACAGCGCGCTAAAGTCCTGCGCCATGGATTCTGCATCCGAATGCGCAAACAGTGCTGCAAAACTGCCTTCCGTGACGATCTGTGCGCCTTCCCATACTTCGATGGAAGCCGGATACCAGGCACCGCCGTCAATCTGGGACTGCATACGCTCGCGGAAAATCTCCGCAACAGCCGCAGCGTCCTCGCTGTTTTCGCACTCGACCATCAGAATTTCACAGACTGCCGCGGTGATCATGGGCGTTCTCAAAACAGACTGGCGCAGCGGGATGTCATTCAATCCCGGCAGGAAAGCGTCGGCCATTTCGGCGTCCAGATTCTCTGTGGCAGCCATTTCATATGTCTCGCTCAGCGTATCAAAGAAAGCGGAGAGATCGACGTCCGTTCCTTCGGCCGGATTTTCGCCGTCGTTTTCGGACTCGTTGGTGTCTTCTTCATTCGGTACGTCTGCCGCTCCGTCCTCACTGTCGTTCGGTTCGTTGCCGGAGGAGGCGTCTTCGTCCGGCAGGTTGTTGTTGTCGGAAACGGTGCTGTCGTCGGGATTCTGCTCGGTTTTCTCATTGGAACATGCCGCCAGAGAGAGCAGCAGCAGAAGCGCAAGCAGAATGGCAAAGAATTTACGAGTGTTGTACATTGGAATTCTCCTGTCTGAAAGTATTTTTGGCAAGCCGTATCATAGTGTTGCCATGTGATCAGACGAAATACTGCGCAAAATGTTCCCTGTCAAACAAAAATAAAATTTGGATGAATTTTTGGCCCTTTTCCGCGCTTATTCCTCCGATCCCGCGGGAGCCTGTTCTTCTGTTCCGGCTGCGGCGGCCAGTATGGACTCAATCCGCAGCCCTACGGCGACAGGAAGCGACTCCGTATCCTCGCTGACATCCCATTCATCTGCCAAAACAGCGTTTTCCATATCAAAAAGCGCAGCCGCTGTGCGTTCCTCACAGCGATCCGGCAGATCTTCCGTATAGGTGATCACGATGCAGAGATATCCGTCCGTATTATAGAGTATAGAATATGCCATTGTTGCAAAGTAATAAATTGTGTTTTCATCCGGCAGCGTCTGTTTCAATGCCGGATATACAGTTTCGTTTATATACAGCGCATATTCCAGCGTGCGTGCGTTGTAATACCGGTTGAAAAACAGTTCGGCTTCGGAGTTTCCGCCGTCAATCACGGGCGTATTGATGCAAAGTTCCAGAATTTTGTCGCCTGTTTCCGCATAATAGACGGTATTCATGGTGTAGGCAGTTACAGAATAGGGCGGAAGCGCCGCCGGTTCGCCGGGATTTTCCGACTCGGTCTGTGCAGCGTCATTTTCGGCCGCTTCCGGTTCGTCGCCTGCATCTGTATTGTCCGCTGGATCTTCAATCCCGGCAGTCGTGTGATTGCTGCTGTAATGCTGGTCTTCATCAGCCGGATAGATCGGGACCTGTGCAGACTGGTCGTCGTCTGTCTGTTCTTGGTCTTCCTCGGCTGGCGCGGAGTTTGAGGACCCGTCAGAAGAAACAGACTGGGAATCTTCGGAAGAATCGGTCTCTTTCGCACTGCTTTGCGCGGAAGAATTGCTGTCTCCGACATGAAAATCTCCGTCCGGTTCGCGGACCTCGATGAAAGTTCCGGCATAGCCGTCATTCTGCGGCACGGGCGGTTCTTCTGCGGCAGAAGCGCTGTCCGCAGGGTGAACGTTGTGCGAACAGCCGCATAGTAAAAGGGAAAAAACAAGGAAAAACAACAGGATGCGTTTTTGCATGATATGCCTCCGGCATTGGTCGAACTGTTTGTTGGAAAGACGGATGCGCAGGAAAAGCTCCTTTTTATGTATCCGACAGGAAAAAGAAAAGGTTTTTGCGGGATTTGTACAAAGCAAAAGAAGAATCGGGCGCACATCCGCGTTTATTATATAACAGGCTTCGCTAAAAATCTATCATAAAATATGCTGTAAATTTGCGTGAAAACGTGTTATAATAATAACATTCTGTAAAACGCGAGGTGGACCAAGTGGGAATCATCAATGAAAAAGTGGCCTATTCCGGCGGAAAGCTTGTACGGGCCACGGAATCCGGCAGCACGGCAGGGCGCGAGGGTACCATGGCGTACCGCATCCTCTCCGCGCACAACAGCGGTACAAAAGAAAAGCTTCGTATCAAATTTGACGCATTGGCGTCTCATGATATTACATACGTCGGCATTATTCAAACGGCCCGTGCTTCGGGTCTGAAAAGCTTTCCAGTTCCGTATGTTCTGACAAACTGCCATAACAGCCTTTGTGCTGTTGGCGGCACGATAAACGAGGATGATCACCGTTACGGCCTTTCTGCAGCGCGCCGTTACGGCGGAATCTTCGTACCTGCGCATCAGTCCGTAATCCACCAGTATATGCGCGAAAACTTTGCTGGCTGCGGAAAAATGATCCTGGGTTCCGACAGCCACACGCGCTATGGCGCACTGGGTACGCTTGCAGTGGGTGAGGGCGGTCCGGAACTGGTGAAGCAGATCCTTGGGAAAACGTATGATATTGATTGCCCTGAAGTCATTGCTGTGCATCTGACGGGCAAGCCCCGTCCCGGCATTGGTCCGCAGGACGTGGCGCTGACGCTGATCGGCGAGGTGTTTGCCTCCGGCTTTGTCAAAAATCGCATTGTAGAGTTCATCGGTGACGGAATTGCGAACCTCTCTGTGGATTACCGCATCGGTATTGATGTGATGACGACGGAATCCGCCTGCCTTTCCTCCATCTGGATGACGGATGAGCGGGTGCACGACTGGCTGACCATCCACGGCCGCGGCGATGCGTATGCACGGCTTGCGCCGGAAGAGGGTGCGCTTTACGACGGTGCGGTGGAAATTGACCTTTCCAAGGTGGAAAGCATGATTGCGCTTCCGTTCCATCCTTCCAATGTGTATTCCATCCGAGAATTGAATGAGAATCTGGAGGATATTCTTGCCAAAGTGGAAGCAGACGGCGCAAAAATGCTGCCGGAGGGTGTGCGATTCACGCTGCGTGACAAAGTGCGCGGCGGACGGCTGTATGCACAGCAGGGCATTATTGCCGGATGTGCCGGCGGCGGCTTTGAAAATCTGATGTACACGGCAGCAGCGCTTGACGGGCACAATATCGGCTGCGGCGACTTTGATATGAGTGTCTATCCGGCAAGCCAGCCGGTATTCCTGGAACTGATCCATAACGGCGCCCTGTCGAAGATCATGGCGGCGGGAGCCGCCTGCAAGACGGCGTTCTGCGGCCCGTGCTTCGGCGCAGGCGACACGCCGCCGAACAACGGCCTCAGCCTCCGTCATACGACGCGTAACTTCCCGAACCGCGAGGGCTCCAAGCCCGGCGCGGGGCAGATTGCCTCGGTCGCGCTGATGGATGCGCGCTCTATAGCGGCTTCTGCACTGGCTGGCGGCGCAGTAACGCCGGCAACAGAACTTGGCATAGGCGAGTACGAGGGAACCTATCATTACGACGATTCTCCTTACCGTTCCAGAGTTTATAACGGCTACGGAAAGCCGGATTCTTCTGCGGAACTGATCCTTGGACCGAACATCACAGACTGGCCCGCACAGCCGGCGCTTCCGGAAAATCTGCTGATGCGCATGGTTTCGGTCATTTCCGACCCGGTTACCACGACGGATGAACTGATTCCCTCCGGCGAAACCTCGTCTTACCGCTCCAACCCGCGCGGTCTTGCGGAGTTCACGCTTTCCCGCAAGGATCCGGGTTATGTCGGCCGCGCGAAGGAAGTGGCTGCCATGGATCACGAAGATGCCGCGGCTGTCTTGCGTGCCGCAGCGCTTTCTGACGAGAATTTCGGTGTCGGCAGCTGCATTTATGCGGTGCGTCCGGGCGATGGTTCCGCGCGCGAGCAGGCGGCTTCCTGCCAGCGTGTGCTGGGCGGCTGCGCAAACATCGCGTATGAATATGCAACCCGCCGCTATCGCGCAAATCTGATGAACTGGGGTATGCTGCCGTTCACATTCTCCGGCGACGGTCCGGCCACCTTTGCAGTGGGGCAGTATGTGTATGTACCGCATATCCGGGAAGCCCTGCAAAACGGCCTGACTTCAATTGATGCGCTGATTATAAGCGGTGCTGACACCACACCCGTCACCCTGAATCTGCCGGAGTTTACGGCGGAGGAGCGGGATATCCTGCTTGCAGGCTGTCTGATCAATTACTACGCGGAGCGCTTATGAGAATTATGGCTGTGGACTACGGCGATGCCCATACCGGCATCGCTGTGTCGGACCCGACCGGGTTTATTACGGGGTATACAGGCGTCATTGATATGCACGATCCGGTCCGCTGCGCGGATTTGGTTGCGGCGGCGGCACGCGAACACGAAGCCGGGCGCATTGTGGTGGGCCGCCCGCTCAATATGAATGGTACGGCCGGTGACCGTGTGGCAAAGGCGGAAGCGTTTGCCGGCCTGCTGCGCGAGCGTGTCCAGGTGGAGGTTGTGCTGTGGGATGAGCGCCTGACCTCTGTTGACGCGAACCGTATTCTCTCTGACGCAGGGAAAAAGCGGAAGAAGCAAAAACGTCTGGTGGACGCTGTGGCAGCTTCTCTGATACTCCAGAGCTACCTGGATTTTTCCTCCCGCTGAGGGGATTTGTGCGGTTTTGCTTTTGCAAAGACTTCGCGGATGCCCACATAGCAGAGTATGCCGCCGAAAAGCCTTTTTATGATACCGGTATCGATGTGCGGCGCGAGCCAGGAGGCAAGCGCCGCCGTTATTATTCCTGCCGTCACTGCCGGCCAGAACGCCTGCCAGTCAATGCGGCTGTCCTTCGCGTGAAAACACAGCGAAGCGCCTGCCGTGGGCAGAAAATAACTCAGATTGATTGCCTGCGCTGCGCTCTGTGAGGAGCCGCAGAACAGAACGAGCACCAGGATGAGTAAGGTGCCGCCGCCGATACCGTAACCGGACAGAACGCCCGTTGCGGCGGAAAGCAGAAAAGCAAGGATCCAGGATATGTTTGGCATTACAGTTGAAACACCATCTTTACACCGGCGTACAGAATGAATACGCCCAAAATACGCCGCAGCCAGGTGACGGGAAACCTGTCAAATGTCAGGCCGGCAAGAATGCCGCCTGCAAGTCCGCCCGCGAGGTAGGGAAGCAGCGGTTGAAGCCCGATATTCTCCCGCGCAAGATAACGTGCTGCCGAAACCGCACACATGGGGAGAATGATAAATACGGATGTGGGAAGCGCACGGCGTGCCTCCAGCTTTGCGGCACGGATCAGGAGCGGGACAAGAATCAGCCCGCCGCCGGCGCCGAACAAACCGTTGACAATACCGGTGAGAGCACCGGAAAGAGCGCAGATCCATTTCTTCTTCATCATCATTACCGAGGATATTGTAATAAAATGCTGACTGTTAAAGTGATTTGTGTTGGAAAACTGAAGGAACGTGAATATGCGGAGCTTTGCAGCGAATATCTGAAACGTCTTTCCCGTTTTTGCCGGGCGGAGGTTGTACAGCTGGAGGAACAGCGGCTGCCGGAGCGCCCGTCTGCGGCGCAGATCGCCGAAGCGCTGCGGCGCGAGTCCGACGCGGTGCGCGCAGCGATTCCGCGCGGCGCCTGTACGGTGGCGCTGTGCGTGGAAGGAAAGGGCATGACGAGCGAAGCCTTTGCGGCAAAACTGGAAGCAGTCGCGCAAACAACGGATAAGCTTTGTTTCCTGGTTGGCGGCTCGCACGGACTGGATGAAAACCTGAAACGGGAGGCTGCACTGCGTTTATCCTTTTCGCAGATGACGTTTCCGCACCATTTGTTTCGTGTGATGCTGCTGGAACAGATCTATCGCGCGTTTTCGATAAACAGCGGGTCGCAGTATCATAAATGATTACGATTTGTCGCCGGGCTTAAACACCAGCGCGATCAGGTAACCGAAAAAGACCGATGCGCTGATCCCGACTGCGGCCGCGCGCACACCTCCCATCAAAACGCCAAGCAGCCCATGGGCGGCAACCGCTTCACGCACGCCGTTTGCAAGCAGATAGCCGAACCCGATAATGGGAACGGTGGCGCCTGCTCCTGCCCAGTTGACGAGCGGTTCGTACACACCGATACCCGTCAGAAAAATTCCTGCCAGAACATAAATCACCAGGATCCTGGCAGGTGTCATTTTTGTTTTGTCAATCAGAACTTGTCCGATGGCGCACAGCGCGCCGCCGACCAGAAAAGCTTTGAAATAAATCATCATACACCTCAGCGTGTCGAACAGATTTCCAGCAGATGACAGACGGAGGGGATGCTTTCGCCCTGCTGGATGGCAAGCGGGCTCATCAGCGCACCGGTCGCACAGAAAAGGATACGGTGCCAGCGGCCGGCAAGCATACCATTCAGGATGTGCCCGCAGAGCACCGAGGCGCTGCATCCGCAGCCGGATCCGCCTGCGTGCGTATCCTGTTCCTGCGGATTGTAGATCAGGCACCCACAGTCACGGTAGACGCCTGCAATGTCAATACCGTCATCTGCAAAGGCGTCGATCAGGATATTGCGCCCAACTTCGCCCAAATCGCCTGTCAGAATCAGATCGTAATCGGCGGGAGAAGACATGGTGTCCCGAAAAAACGCCGATATTGTGTCATAGGCGGCAGGTGCCGCACGTATTTCTGCACAAGAAAGCCCTGTCAGAGCGGATATCGTTCTGACAGGGCTTTGTATGTTTCCTTGATGCGTTTACATCTGGGGCTTCAGCGCAAAGCAAACTGCCACAATCAGGCAGAGCACAATGCAGCATAGAAAAAAGATGACCTGACGGGAAATGGGCTTTTTCTTCATGCGTTCTCCTTACTTTTTGTCGCCGTGAAGGGGCGTGATGGATGCGGTGTTTTCGGAATGGGGAGGTACATCGGCTTCCGGTTCTTCCTGCGTCGATTTCCCAGCGGATCCGTCGTCCGGATCGCCTTCCTCCAGAATTGCCGGAGGCAGGAACCCCTCAAAAATCTGAATGTCAATGCCGGAATCAAAATTGCGGTAAAACTCCTCTTCGGAACGGACGGTCCATGCAACCGGCACTGCGTGCAGGAGCTTTACGGCTGCACGGTAGGAAAGATTCTGCATCTGTGTATGGTCATACGCAATAAAATGCGGACGGGATATGCAGTTGAGCAGCAGATTCTGCAGCAGAAATGACAAGAAACGGTTTGCGGCCTTTGGCGCATGGCAGGCCAGCTGCCCGCAGAAGAGCTTTGGACGGGCGCGCCGCACACGGCTGACCAGAAACGGATTGAATGACTCCACACAGTAAGGCCCGTCGTAAGCATCCAGCAATTCCAAAGCCAGACGCACCAGTGTCGGATTGTCCGCGGTATGTTTGAATTCCACAATCAGCGGAACCTGGCCCGCAACCAGAGCCAATACCTCGGAAAAGAGCGGAATGTACTCCTGCGTGCCAGATAAGGACAGCTTTTGCAGATCCGCATAGTCATATTCGTCAACCCGTCCCGAGACGCCGCAAACGCGCGACAGAGTGTCATCGTGGAAAACGACGACCTGATGATCCCGGGAAAGCGCAATATCCAGTTCAATGCCATAGCCGTGTTCCACCGCCCGGCGGAATGCAGGAAGGGAATTTTCCGGGACATGTTCCGCCTGGCTGTGCAGCCCGCGGTGCGCGAAGGCATGGCCGGAAAACGGCGCCGTCTGATCGGCAGCCGTATCGGAGGGGCAGATGAGCAGAAGCCACAGGATAAAGAACAAAATGACAAAAAGAATGATACTGATGAAAACTGTCATAGATCGACACCTCAAGCGGATTATATGCCAATTAAGGTTTTATGTCAAGTAATGTGCGAAATATACAAAAAAAGCGCTGTGACAGGCCGGGAAAGGGAATGTTGGACGTTGCATCCGTGCCAAGATTAGTGTATAATTCATACTGACTTATCATCTTATCGGAATTATCCGATATCAAAGGCAGGTGTACGGTATGCGCAAGGACGTGATTATACAGATCAACGGCTGCCCAAAGTACGATGACGCGGACGGCGAGGTCATAGAATTAAAAACGGCCGGGCGCTTATATCGAAAAAACGGCAGTTATTATATCATGTATAAGGAAAGCGAACTGACAGGGATGGAGGGGATTACCACCACGCTCAAGGTGGAGGACAAGCGCGTAACACTGATGCGCAACGGGATGTATCCCACGCAGATGATCTTTGAAAAGGGCCAGCGGCATTTCGGTATTTATAATACCGAATTCGGCTCTTTGACCATTGCGGTTTCTGCCCGGGATGTGCGCAACAGCATGACGGACTCCGGCGGCGATCTTTTTATTGATTATTCGATCGAGGTGGACCATGTATTGACAGGCGAAAACCTGTTCAAAATCCAGGTAAAAGAGGCCGGAGAACTGAAATCCTGAGAATGAAATTCCGCCGGGATTCCGGATCCCGGCTATTACGAGTAATACGGAGGAAGTATGAATTATATACAGCTGGCAAAAGAAACGATTGCCGCATTGACTGAAGCGGCTTATCAGCAGGCGGTGGAAACCGGCTCGCTGCCTTTTTCGGAAGATCTGACTTTCCCGGTTGAAATCCCGCGCGACGCCGCGCACGGCGATTATTCCTGTACCTTTGCCATGGCGGCGGCCAAGAAGCTGCACATGGCACCGCGTAAGATTGCGGAGGCCGTTTGCGCCGCTCTTTCGCTGGAGGGCACATTCTTTGATTCAGTTGAGATTGCCGGAGCAGGCTTTATCAATTTCCGTCTTGGTTCCCGCTGGTATCGCGAGGTGCTGTCGGCGATTGAAGGGGAAGGCCGGGATTTTGCAAAGACGAACGGGTATGCGGGACAGAAGATCATGGTGGAGTTCGTTTCCGCCAACCCCACCGGCCCGATGCACATGGGCAATGCCCGCGGCGGTGTGCTGGGCGACTGTCTGGCCAGCGTGCTGGAGCTTTCCGGCGCGGAAGTCACGCGTGAGTTCCTGATAAACGACGCAGGCAACCAGGTGGATAATTTCGGCCGTTCTCTGGAGGCGCGTTTCCTGCAGCTGTATCCGGAAACTGCCGATACGCCTTTCCCGGACGACGGGTATCACGGCGATGACATCCGTGAACTGGCGGCTGCATTCAAGGAGGCGCACGGCGAGGAATATCACAACGCCCCATCGGAGGAACGCCGCAATGCATTGATTCAGTTCGGCCTGGGCAATAATATTCCGAAGATGAAGAGCGATCTGGCCCGGTATGGTATCCAGTACGATGTCTGGTTCTCCGAAACCACACTGCATGAAAGCGGCGCGGTGCGCGATACGGTGGATTACCTGACGGAAAAAGGCTATACGTATGAGAAGGATGGCGCCATTTGGCTGCGCACTACGCAGTTCGGCTGTGAAAAGGACGACGTCCTGCGCCGTGCGAATGGTTTCTATACCTACTTTGCGGTTGACATTGCGTATCACCGCAATAAGTTTATCGACCGCGGCTTTGATAAGGTCATCAATGTATGGGGCGCGGACCATCATGGCCATGTCGCACGTCTGAAGGCCGGATGCAGCGCAATCGGCGTGGATCCGGACCGTCTCGAAATTGTTCTGATGCAGTTTGTCAACCTGATGCGCAATGGCGAGATCGTCCGTATGTCCAAACGTACCGGCAAGACGATCAGCCTTTCCGACCTGCTGGATGAAATCTCCGTTGACGCGGCACGTTTCTTCTTTAATATGCGTCAGCCGGATACGCTGATTGACTTTGATCTGGATCTGGCCGTTCGTCAGGACAGCGAGAACCCGGTGTATTACGTCCAGTATGCCCATGCACGTATCTGCAGCCTGATCAAAATGCTTGCGGGTGACGGCGTTGCGGTACCTGCTGCTGCGGATGCAAAGCTGGAGCTGCTGACGGCTCCGGAGGAGCTGGCGCTCATTAAAAAGCTGGCGGCTCTGCCGGACGACATTGCCGGCGCGGCACGTGACCGCGATCCTTCCCGCGTCAATAAATATCTGATCGAGACTGCGGGTGACTTCCATCGCTTCTATAATGCCTGCCGCATCCGCGGCGCAGAGCCGGAGCTGATGGCTGCCCGCTTGAAACTTGCTTCCGCAACACGTGATGTGCTTGCCATGGCGCTTGACGTGATTGGCGTCAATGCTCCGGAAAGCATGTAAGCCGTTTTGAAATGGTTTTCTTATGATGCGCAAATTTTCACGGAAACAGAAAATTTCAATCCTTGTAGCCGCGGCGATTCTTCTCGCGGCTATTGTTTCAGCGCCCTTTCTCATTCAGGCAGCTGCCAAATGGCCGATCGTGCAGTATTACCGCTTGACGGTACTTGCCGACACCATTGAAAAACGGCAGATTTACTGGGAAGAGGGCGATAACCCCATGCTGTTTGCCTACCAGACCTGTTTTGAAACGGAGGAGGAACCTTCTTCCTCTGAAATACGGACTGCCTTTCTCAGCCTGCTTCGGGAAGATCCGGATGCTTACTATACGTTGGCCAATTACATGCTTTCGCAGTATGATAAGTATTCGAAACTGCTTTCTCAGGAGCAGTATGACCGGCTTTATCCGGAAAATGAGAATTATGGTGGGCTTGGCATGGTCATTTCTGCCTACGAGCCTTTTATCCGCGTGGTGAATGTTTACGAGGACTCGGCAGCCGGCGCGGCAGGTGTGCGTCCGGGCGATCTGATCGCCTGCATTAACGGTACAGATATCCGTCCTTTGCCGTATGACACCGCCTCCGATCTTTTAAAGACTGTTTCGGCAGAGGGCGGAAGCATAACCGTTTTGCGGGAGGGTAAAGCCTCGCTTTTAACGTTTGATTTAACCCCCGCGGAAGTTGTGATTCCGAATGTCGATTGGCACGTTGACGGAGAAATTGCTTATCTGAATGTCACACTTTTTTCCGGCAGCGACTTCAACGACTTGGTAGATGCGGCATTTGCGGACTTCCGCGAAGCGGGCGCCTCCCGCCTGATCCTGGATATGCGGAATAACCGCGGCGGCACGATCACCCTGCTGGTGCATCTGCTGGATGCGCTGACGCCGGAAGAAGGGGTCCTGATGTTCACGGAGGATAAGCGGAATGAAACGATTGAGCACGTTTCTACCGGCGTCGGCATGGCGTTTGACGAGGTGGTAGTGCTTGCTAATGCAGACACCTGTAGTTCGGCAGAGGTCTGCACAGGGTACATGAAGGATTGTGGTTACCCTGTGGTTGGCACGGTGACATATGGAAAAGGGACCGGTTTGTCCATCCTGGATTTTTATGGGGACGTGCTTGTCATTGCCACGATTGATATCCAGCTTCCAAAAACCGGGCGTTATAACGGCATTGGCATTACGCCGACTATGGAAGTCGAGGAAACATACGCCCCGGCGGAGCTGCCCGATCTGCTGCCGCTGCAAACAAAGTCCCGCATTACAGCCGAAAGCGATGCGCCAGATATCGAAGCGATGGAGGAACGCCTGTTCCTCCTGGGCTATTTTTTTGAAACGCCGGATGGCGTGTGGGATCAGGTGACTACCACTGCAGTTGAGCGGGTGGCGGAACTGGCAGGATGCGACGGCGCCGCGCCGGAAATGCTTGCGCTGCTGGAGAATATGACTGTCCGCCTGGCGGAGGCGCGATATTTTGTGGATACGCAGCTGGAAACCGCCTATGAGATCATTCGTGCAGCCGAAGTGCCGGCTGCATAAGAAAAGAGGTGCCATGATGAAACCGTTTCCTTTTCCATTACCGCTTGTACTGGATGGCTCGACCGGCGTGATGCTTTCCGCCGCCGGTATGCCGGAAGGGGTTTGTACAGAACAGTGGGTGCTGGAGCACCCGGATATCCTTCGCGCGATACAGCAGAAGTACGTTCAGGCAGGCTCACAGGCCGTTTATGCCCCGACTTTTTGCGCCAACCGTGTAAAGCTTGCGGGGTATGGACTGGCTGACCGCGTGACGGAAATGAACCGCGCGCTGGTGGCACTTTCACGAGACGCCGTAGGGGAGCAGATTCTGGTCGGCGGCGACATGACGTCCCTCGGATTATTCCTGAAACCGTTCGGAGAAGCTTCGTTTGAGGACTTCGTGAAGGTTTACCGGGAGCAGGCAGAGGCATTGGAGTCGGCGGGGGTTGATTTTTTTATTGTGGAAACCCTCATGTCGCTGGCTGAAGCGCGAGCCGCTGTGACGGCAATCCGCAGTGTCAGCGAAAAACCAGTATGGATTACCGTCACCTGTGATGAACGCGGACGAATGTTGTCCGGGACGTCGGCGGCTGCCGCGCTGGTGGTGCTGCAAGGCATGGGTGTGGATGCGTTCGGTCTGAACTGTTCGGTTGGCCCGGATGCAATGGTTCCGGTACTTCGGGAAATCGCACCTTATGCACAGATACCGCTGATTGTAAAGCCGAACGCCGGCCTGCCATGCGTGGAAAATGGCTGTACGGTATTTCACCTGACACCGGAAGAATTCGCGTCGCACACGCGCGATTTTGCGGCGTGCGGCGTGGCGGTTTTCGGCGGCTGCTGCGGCACCGACGACCGGCATATTGCGGCGCTTGCGCGGGAACTGAAACAGATTGCTGTACAGCCTCCCTGCGGTGATGCAGAGAGGGTCTGTGCGAGTGACCGTGAGATTTTCCCGCTGGATGACAGCATGTCGTTTGGCGAGCGTATTATGGCGTCGGATGAGCTGGCGGACGATTTGATGGATGCGGATGAGGAGGATACAGACGGCGTCTGGCTGCATATAGAAGATGAAACAGGGCTTGCGGCTTTTGAAGAAAATCAGTACCTGGTCAGGAAGCCGCTGAAGCTGACGGCTTCGATGCAGGAACTTCTTTTTGCGGCTTTCCGGGTTTATCAGGGCCGTGCGGTCTGCGAAAAACAGGCATGGACTCCGGAATTGGCAGCCTTTGGCGCAATTTCTCAGGAATAATTCCGCACTTCCCTTGATTTTTCGCATAAACTACGGTATGCTATGTCATGTGAAACACACTTTGGAGGTTTATACTATGAGTGATTATGGCAATGACTTTGTTGTCCTGACGGATGACGAGGGCAACGAGTATGAATTTGAACATCTCGATACACTGGAGCAGAACGGTGAAACATATATGGCGTTCATCCCTGCGGAAATGAGTCTCGAGGACGAGGCAGAGCTGGTCGTTCTGAAATTGATCAACGAGGGTACGGATGACGAAATGCTGGCGTCCGTGGATGATGAAGATGAACTGCAGTCGGTCTTTGGCATCTTCCTGGAACGTCTGCAGAACGACGAGTTCTACGAAGATGACGACGTGTATGAACTGGAAGAAATGGACGGCGAGGACGAAGAGGAAGAAGATAACGACTGATCGGCCAGAAATTCCCCTTGTTTTTTCGCCGCCGCGTGGTATAATAATAATACCCTGCTTGGTGCGTGAGCGGATTTTGTTATTAACCCACAATTAATGACAAAAGGGAAGCGAATTCAAAGGTGGTTTGCAGGCCTCCCGGCCTTTTGGGCTGGAAGTTGGAAGCAGTGAAACCGGAGAGAGCATCCCGCCCTACGAAAGTAGGTTATTAATTCTGTTCGCCACGGCCAAAGTGGGGGATACGAAAGAATAAGCCCTGGATTTTTCCAGGGCTTTTATTTTGCTGCTCTTTCCTTCGTTTCCGATTGGCGCGCAGCGGCAGATTGTCATTTCCGATCCTGACGTTTCACATATACATCAATAAGCAGCGCTCCTGTGACCGTGATGGCAAAAACCATCAGCGTCAGCAGCGGGTAAACCTTCGCGCAGGCAGTAAGGATTGTATTGATCTGGCGGATATGCTTCTGTAAATATGTAAAAAGGATCGCAATTGCAAGCATCATCAGGGAAATCCGCGTACCATACCGCAGAATCAACGCGCTTAAGGGATTGATCTGCCGGATACAGTCAAAAAACTTCTTCATAGTCTTCCTCCTTTGTTCTGCTTTGATTTTAGCAAAGGCGCGGACCCCAGGCAACGCACAATATCAGGAAACACTGGGGCAAAGCAGGGTCCGATGTTAAACAGGGCGGACCGCTAAAGAGAAAATTTTTGGAAGAAGAAGACTTTCAAAATCGGAAAAAATGTGCTATACTGGTTTACAGTAATAAATCCGCCGGATCCTGCTTTGAAATCCAAAACGCCGGCAGGATTAGGCTTTTGTAATAACTGAAATAGAGTAATAGCTAACAACGGGGAGTGATGATCTGTGAAATGTCCATATTGCGGTGAATCAGATAGTAAAGTTGTGGATTCTCGTCCAACCGATGAGGGTGGCAGCATCCGTCGTCGGCGCGAATGTCATAGCTGTCAGCGCCGCTTCACAACCTATGAAACTGTGGAGAGTCTGCCGATCATTGTCATTAAGAAAGATGGGGGACGCGAAGCGTTTGACAGAAATAAGCTGCTCAAAGGTCTTTTTAAGGCCTGCGAAAAACGTCCCGTTTCACTGAAGCAGCTGGAAACGCTGGTTGACGAAGTGGAGCAATATTTCCAAAACCGCTTGATGACGGAAGTAGAGTCGAGGCAGATCGGAGAACTGGTAATCGAAAGACTGCGCAAACTGGACGATATCGCCTATGTGCGTTTTGCTTCGGTCTACCGTCATTTTCAGGATCTCTCTTCGTTCATGGCGGAACTGAATAAACTGATGAGCGACAGCGAAAAGAAAGAACAGGAAAAGTGAAGAAGCGCAGCAGAACAGGGGAGTACTGTTCTGCTGCTTTTTTTGTACGTTTCATTGCGGGGTTTCGAAGGAAAAAATCGGAAGTCATTTGCAGCTATGTAAATATGCAGGTGGCGTGAGCGGATGGGAAGAGAGAACAGACTAAAACAGAACATTTGTTTTGCTGTTTTCAGAAAAGTGCACAGGAATGAAAATTGCGGTTTTTTCGCACCACAAGATACCCTTTTTGCGGCCTGAAACAAAACAACATACTGTGTTAACATAACACAGTAAACATAAGTTTTAGGCTAATGTAACAATTTTTCTTTCCGAGGCAATTTTTGCTTGTATTTTACGGCGGGATGTATTATGATAATAAGTGTCGTTTACCATAATAGTCTTTCGGGTCTTTCCGCGTGGACGTGCTGCATATACTCCTCTATGGATATTCTGGGTATAAGGAGGCGTTTACATGAAAGGATTCCGGGAAAAGCGTCCCCTCTCTTTGAAAGGCGGTTTTGGTGCCGCCCTTCTCCTTTTGGCATTTTGCTATGCTGCAGGCGCTACGGCTGCCTGTCTGGCGTATCACTTTGCCGGATTTCTCCATGGCGGAGAACAGCAGCTGCAGGGTAGTCGTTATTTTGCATACCTGTGGCGGTATCTGAAATACCCGCTCGTTTCTTTTGTCTGCGGATATTCGGCTTTGGGACTGCTTGTGCAGCCGTGTATTCTGGCAGCCGGAGGGTATCTCACCTCCTCAGCTGTCATTTTACTGGTCAAATATTCTCCGTCACGGGAAGTGATCTCTGTCCTGATCGAGCATTCCCTGACCGGCATGGTCTCTCTGGCAGCGCTGCTCTTTCTGGCGGCGCACGGGTTGTGCAGTGCGGGAAATGCTTTTGCCAGAATGACAAACCGTCGTACGGTGTATGGTACGCCGTCGTTCCCCACACTTCATCTGGCTCGGTTTTTTCTCTGTGCGATTTCCATTGCAGCGGCGGCAGCGCTGAACATTCTGCTCGCGCCGCACCTGACTGCACTCCTGATCAAGTAAGTTTGAAACTGCGAAAGAAGGTGATGTCTTGAATAAATATGTCGAGGAGTTTTCAACTTATCTGACAGATGTGAAAAAGGCGTCCGTAAATACATGTTTATCTTACATACGTGATATTACGCAGTTTGAAACACACCTGACGGCATCCGGCGTGACCAATATTCTGGAGGCGACTCCGGAGGATGTAGCGGCATATATCGAGGCGCTGGACCAGGCCGGAAAGTCTGATTCCACGATCCTGCGCGCGACGGCGGCTTTGAAATGCTTTTATAATTATATGATTTTGTGCGGTTATATTGAGAATACACCGGTGAAATCGGAGGTAAAGCGCCGCAAGGAAAAGCATGTGCCGGAGATTCTGACAAATCAGGAAATTTTCCTCCTGCTGAGCCAGCCGAAATGCACGGATGCCAAGGGTATCCGAGATAAGGCGATTCTGGAACTTTTATATGCAACCGGAATCCGCGTGACGGAGCTGATTTCGCTGAACGTAACGGATGTCAATGCTGATCTTGGCTTTATCCGCTGTGTGGGTGAGGGCCGGGAACGCATGATCCCGATTTATCCGGCGGCGGCGGAAGCGCTGAAGCTCTACCAGAAGCGCGCACGCAATGCGCTTGTCACAGATCCGCAGGAAACGGCCCTGTTTGTCAATGTATATGGCGAACGCATGACCCGACAGGGGCTCTGGAAGATCATCAAGCACTATACGCACGAAGCGCGTATCAATAAGGAAATTACCCCGCAAACGTTGAGACACTCTTTTGCAGTACACCTTCTGGAAAACGGTGCAGATCTGCATTCTCTGCAGGAGATGCTGGGCCACGCAGATATTTCTTCCACGCAGGTATACGTCAACATCGTTCGTGGGAAGCTCAAGGATGCATACAGCAAACATCCGTTGGCGTAACAAAGCAAAAGGAGATTGGCAATGGCAGGTTTTTTCAGAAATTTTTCACGTTCCGGCAAAGGAGTGGCCAAGGACGCCCCGGAAAAAAAGCGCTTTATCCTCTTTTTTGAGATACTCTGGCGGAAACTCTGGCAGATCATCGGGCTGAATATTCTGTATTTCATTATTGTTTTGCCCTTAATGGCCTATGTGATTGTATTTATCATGCAGTCGGTTGGTATTCAGGCATCTGATCTGGCAGGCAACACGCTGTTTATGATCTTCGGATATATCCTGAATCTTCCGCCGTTTTTCATGTGGCTGCTGGTTGGCGCTTCAGCGATACTGTATGGTCCTGCAACCTGCGGTCTGACCTATATTCTGCGCAATTACACGCGCCAAGAACATGCCTGGACGTTTTCGGACTTCTTTGAGAGGGCCAAGCAGAATTTTAAGCAGGGTCTGCTTGCTGGCGTGATAGATATTGCGCTGGTTCTGAGCTGTTCGATGTATGTGGCGATGGATACCTCGGCGCTTGGCAGCGGACAGTGGTATCTGGTGGCGTTCAAGTATATTGCGCTGATTGTATTTGTGATTTACTTTATCATGCGCTTCTATATTTACACGTTGATTGTCACCTTTGATATGAGCTTTAAGGCGATTATCAAAAATGCCTGGATTTTTGTTATTCTGGGCTTCTTCCGCAATCTGTGTTCCGTATTTTTTATCGTCCTCAGCCTTGCGACGAGCGTTGGATATATGCTGGCCTTCTTTGGACTGTTCACGTTGGCCTTCTGCCGTTACATTGCGGTGTTCAACAGCTATCCGGTGATTGAGCAGTATATGCTCCAGCCGATTCGCAGAAAACAGGAGGAGGAAGGCAGCATCACGATCATCGAGCCGATCTTCTCAGACGATGTGAAGTCTGAACCTGATAAAAAAGATGAATAAAGAAAAACCCGACACAAGCTGTGTCGGGTTTTTCTTTTTGAAGAGGGAAGTCCATTAAAAGAACCGGATTTGCCCTGCGGGGCAAATCCGGTTCAAGGTTCGATCTGATTAACTGTTCCTTTTCTTTTCGTAATCTGCCATAACGGCACGGCGACGTGCTTCCAGGAGATAGTATACACAGGCTGCCGCAACAATAACCGAGAAAATAGCCTGCCAGAGGACTCCGTCCGGCATTCTGCCGATCAGGGAACCGAGGAACACATACAGAAAATGCATTGCCATGGAAAGCGGCAGGCAGATCTTCGTCGTGCCATACCGGACGCCGCGCGCAATGATGAAGGTGTACATAACGTGCATACAGATGGCTGCGGCTTCGATGACAATGGTCAGCAGCATCACTCTGGGCGTCAGCTCGGAAAGGGACTGAGAGGCTGCGGCGAGATCAGCCATGACGTCCGCTTCAAAGGGACTTTCAAAGCTCAGGTTGATGGCCTGCGCCGTGATGTAATGGTTGATGTAGGCAAAGCCTGCCACCAGAATCACTTCGGCGCCGCCGTGACCAATGCCATAGGTAATGGCGCTGTAATCATTGACTCTTCTTTTCAGTACAAAGAAAAAAGCTGCCCAGCGCGCAAATTCTTCAATCACGGCCGTTGTAAGCGAAAAAATGAAATCACTGAAAATACCGTGTGCGTTCAGAAAACCGCCGACGCCGGGAATTGCATAGAGGAAGTTCAGCAGCGGCGTGCGAATGACAAGCTGGGAGAGTAAATACACCAGAACGCCGATCAGGATGGGCATCGGCCCGCAGCGAAAACGCACCGCCGCGATGATGGCGGCAATGATCGGCCCTAAAATACATACCGCAGCGACAATCGACATAAAAGTCACGTTTGTCGAAGCAATTGCAATCATATCCATAGACAAGCACCTCGAAGTAAAGTTAATCTATTGTATCTCTTTTCGGGTGCCGTTGTCAACTTCTGCATGGATTTTCAGAACCGGTCCGCCGATGCGGGAAGGCTGTTGCTTTTCTTTTGCCTTCGGAGTATAATAAACAAAAGTTTACCCGTTCGTTTTGCTGTTTGGAGGAATATTCATGCAAGAATCAGCTGCTCCTGAAAATCGAAGAACAAGCCCTTTTCACAAACTTGTGACGGGGAATCTGGCGCTGCAGGTTATGGTGACGATCCTGGCCGCAATTTTATATGCGGTGTTGACCAATTTTATGGGCGATCTTGCCGCCGGCGCCATTACTTCCGCTATTTTTATCCCTGCATACGTCTCCATGATTTACACGTTTTACTGGGGAACGGCGGAACGTGAACGGAATATGGTGCTCTATGGGCATATGAAAGAGGACAAAAGCCGCGGCCTTCGTTCCGGCCTGTTTTCGGTAATCCCACTGGCGATATTTACTCTGGTCGCGATTGTACTTGCCTATGCGGGAACCGGAGCAAACGTCATCGGCATTTACCGGATCTGCACGGCACCGTTTCTCCTTCTGGTAAATCCGTTGCTGGAATATGCGCCGTTTGCCCTGCTGGTTCTGCTTGTTTTTTCCCCGCTTGCCTCGTGGTGGGGCTATCAGAATGGGTACAACCTGTACCGTGTGTGGGATCATCTCATTTACAAAAACGGCGTAAAGCCGAGACGCGGGGCAAAACGGGAGACCGGACCGCGTAAACGGAAAAACTAAGGGCATATGCACGTTTGCACCCCCATATGATGCTATGGGGGTGTTGTCATGAAAAAGCGTTATTGGTATCTGCTGTTTTCAGGCGTGCTCTGTGCGGCAATCGCTGTACTTTGCCTGCTGCCGCCGGAAGTTCCTGTTTCCACCTGGGCGCCGTACAGTCGCCGCGTAGTGATCGACGCCGGCCACGGCGGCATAGACGGAGGCGCTGTTGGTCGTGCCGGCACGCTGGAAAAGGATCTCAATTTGGACATTGCACTGAAATGTGAGCTTTTCATGGGCCTTCTGGGCGTGGATGTTGTGATGACACGCCGGGAGGACGTTTCCATTGATGATGGTACGGGCGCGACCATTGCACGCCGCAAGGCGGAGGATATCAAGGCCCGCGTGGCCCTTGCAAATGCGGGTGCGGATGCGCTTGTCAGTATCCATATGAATTCCTTTACGGATGATCAATACTGGGGAACGCAAACTTTTTATTCCAAAAACAACCCGAAAAGCGCGGATCTGGCAGAAAAATTGCAGGCTGCTGCCCGGACATTTCTGGCCCCGGAGAATGCACGCGAAACAAAACGCGCGGAAGACAGTATCTATTTGCTGAAAAATGTGACGATTCCGGCAGTGATTGTGGAATGCGGCTTCCTTTCCAATCCGGATGAGGAGGCAAAGCTGAGGAATGAGGACTATCGAAAGGCTGTGGCTGTTGCAATCTGTGCCGGAACGCTTGATTTCCTGAACTGCACTGCCTGAATAGAGGAGGAAAACATGAAGTCAAAAACCGTTTTTTGCTGCTCGGAATGTGGATATGAATCGCCCAAATGGATGGGGAAATGCCCGCACTGCGGCACCTGGAACTCCTTTGCTGAGTTTACGCCGGTGGAGCCGGAAAAGCAGCCCGCCCGTCCCAGTCTGAAACGCAGTGATACGCAGCCCGAACGCATCACGGAGATCGATATCCATGACGAAGAACGGCTTTCGACCGGCATGGAGGAACTCGACCGCGTTCTGGGCGGGGGAGCCGTCCTGGGCTCTTTTGTCCTGGTGGGCGGCGAACCGGGCGTTGGTAAATCTACGCTGCTGCTCCAGATCTGCGGCTCTATGAGCCGGGAACATACGGTTCTGTATGTCTCCGGTGAGGAATCCGCGCGTCAGCTGAAGCTGCGCGCTAATCGGTTGGGTGTGAATGAGCCGAATCTCTATATGTATGCCCAGACCAGAGTGGAGGATATCGTTGAAGCAATCGACAAAATCTCGCCGGAACTTGTGATTATAGACTCTATTCAGACCGTGTTCTGCGGAAATGTGGACAGCGCGCCCGGCAGCGTCGGACAGATCCGGGAAAGTGCACAGACCCTGATGCGCTGCGCGAAGGAGCGCGGCGTGACGATTTTCCTGGTCGGCCATGTTACCAAAGAAGGGACGCTGGCAGGTCCCAAAATGCTGGAGCACATGGTGGACTGCGTCGTGTATTTTGAGGGTGAACGTCACTTGAGCTATCGTATTCTGCGTGCGGTTAAAAACCGTTATGGCTCTACCGATGAAATTGGCGTGTTTGAAATGCGCGATTCGGGGCTGTGTCAGGTGCCGAATCCCTCCGAGGCGCTGCTTTCCGGACGCCCCAGAGGATCTTCCGGGAGCTGTATTTCCTGCATTATGGAGGGCTCACGCCCCATTCTAGCGGAAATCCAATCCATTGTCACAACGGCAACCTTTTCCGCGCCCCGCCGCATGGTGGTCGGGTTTGACTATAACCGGGCTATGCTGTTGATGGCGGTTCTGGAAAAACGTGCGGGGCTGATGCTGAGCGGTTGTGATTCATATATGAATGTGACGGGCGGGCTTCGCATTGCGGAACCGGCAGCAGATTTGCCTGCAATCCTCTCTATTGCCTCAGGAATGCGTGACCGGGCCATAGACGAGGAATTGGTATGCTTTGGAGAAGTGGGTCTTACAGGCGAATTGAGAGCCGTTAACAGCGCACAGCAGCGAATCAATGAAATCAGGCGCATTGGTTTCAAAAAATGTATGCTCCCGTTTGCAAGCGCGAAGGGGATCGTGGTTCCGGATGGTCTGGAACTGTATCCGGTGCGCACGGTGGCGGAGGCAATCGAACTGTGCCTTGCCAGGTAAAGCCGCATTTTGACTGCTTTTGACATATCGTAAAGTAATCTTACTTTACATGACAATTTCATACAATCAGGGACAGCAACGGTGTAAGGTAAAGTAGCTTTACACCGTTGCTGTTCCTGATTTTTTAGCCTTCCCGGTATATTCTGCGGAAAAAGTACAAAAATAGAAGCAGAAAATGCGGGAGGATTTGGGATATGCGCAAGAAGAGAAAATATTGCCTGCTGTTGTTTTGCGTTTTGCTGATACTTATGGGAATGTGGTGGAAGAGTCCGGCCCGGCGGCAGATGCTGCGTCCATCGGTCACGGTGACGAAGGCGGAGGCATCGGATATCTTGCTGAGTGTCTATTTTAAAGGATCTGTGTGCAATGAAAGCCTGCATGAGTTCTATTTTGCAGAACCGGCCTATGTAACCGGCGTATATGCGGAAATTGGCAACCATGTAAAAGCCGGAGATCTGCTTCTGACGGCGCGCGCGGAGACGGCGGCAGAGAATTCTTTCCCGGAATTCGGAAACGACGCAATTGCAGTGTTTCAAGAGCTTTACGGCATGGAAAAAAGCAGTTCCCAGGCTGTATATTGCCGCGCGGAAGACGGCGTGATTCAGATCCGGAGCCCGATTGACGGTGTCGTGTCGGATTTGCCGGTCAAATCTGACACATCGCACGCAGCGGGAACGCTTTGTGCCTCTGTATCCGATCCGGAAAATCTGAAAATCCGGGCTTCTGTTCCGGAAATCTATATTCAGGATATCCAAACGGGTATGGCGTGCAAGATCACGGGGGAAGCCTTTCGGGACAGGAGTTATTCCGGTACGGTGGAACTTGTCATGCCCTATGCCACCACGGTGCAGACGTTGAACGGGAAGGGCGAAACGGTTGTTGATGTCCTGATTGGCATTGACGATCCGGATGAGGCCCTCCGCGCGGGCTTCAATGCGCGCATTGAGATTTATACACAGCGGCACAACGACGCGGTCACGGTTCCCTATGAGTCGGTTGATCAGGACGCAAAAAACCGGGAATACGTATTTGTCTATGAAAACGGCATGGTAAAGCAGCGTTTTATTGAAACCGGAGCAGAACTGGAGTCCTCTGTTGAGGTTACCTCGGGTCTGCAAAAGGGGGAGTTTGTCGTATTGAAAACTGACCGTGCCTTGCTGGACGGGGAAGCTGTAAAGGCGGCGGTAGATTGAAAACAAGAGATATTTTGCTGATTTCTGTGAAAAATACCTGGAGAAATGGCAGAAAAACGCTGCTTTCCTCCATAGCTGTTGCAATCGGCGTGGCATCGCTCCTGTTAATTTCGGCTGTTGGAAACGGCGCCTATACGGCTGCGGAAACGGAACTGGGCAAGTTAGGGATCGATGGACTCAGTATACGGTTGGAGGAAACCAAAGACTCCGTACTGGACCCGGATTACACGGATTTTTTAGAGAAAAATGTGGCAGGTGTCAGCAGCACAATGCCATTCAAACTGAAATACGGTTCTGGCAGACTGCTGAAAAACAGCAGTGATGCGGTTATTTGGGGTATCGGAGAACACATGATTGAAACGATGGGCGTCAGACTGCTGCATGGCAGAGAAATCACCGGATCCGATATTGCGTCAAATGCACGGGTGGCAATCGTTGATGACAAATATGCCTTTTCAACATACCGGCGTACCAATGTTGTTGGCAAAACTGTTCGGATCTGTCTGGCGGACAGCTGGGAAAACTACGAAATTATTGGCGTAATTGCTTCACAGACAGAGGCCCTGAATGCCCTTGCAGGCGGGAAAATCGGAACGTTTCTCTACATTCCCTATACGACAATGAATGAAAATATCGACGAATACGGCGTAGATCAGATCGCCATCCGTTGCCGGGAGGATGCTGACCCGGGAGTAGTTGCGAGCGCTTCTGAACAGTATCTGTCGCGAATTCACGCGGGAGAAGGAACGTTTGTCGCCGAAAACATCACCGGATACCTGGAGCGTGTGAAGGGTATTGTGCGTCTGATCAAACTTCTTGTGACGGCTATCGGCGGGATTTCTCTGATTGTGGCAGGTGTCGGCGTTATGAATGCCATGCTGGCCGGAATTGAGGAGCGGCGGCGGGAAATTGGAATCTACCTGGCCGTAGGCGCCATTCCGGGAGATATCGTGCGGAATGTGCTGCTGGAAGCGATTCTGACCTGTTTGCTGGGCGGTCTTTCCGGCTGCATACTGGGAGTGTGGGGCGCTGCGGTAATCGGGAACAGAATTGGTGTTTCCTGCGCAGCAGGGGCGGGGGAGATCGCTCTGGCGCTGTGCATTTCCTGCCTCTGCGGAATTGTATCTGGAACGGTTCCTGCAATCAAAGCAGCCCATTTGGATCCAATCAATGCCTTGAATCGGGAATAGGTTGAAAAGCGAAGATACAGTGTGTTATGATAACAACAATGTATCTTCGCTTTTTTTAGCGTTTGCCGGTAATTCTGAAGGAAAAGAGTTTTCTATGTACCGATTTGTTGAAAAACCGAATTTGCCGGAAGGCAAGGTGAAAATGGTCCTGGCAGGGGAGATTTATCTGGATACACTGCGGCTTGACAGGCTGGGAATTGAGGCAGTGGGGGTAAGCAGTTCACCGTGTCTGGATGCCCCGGTTGCCTCTCATGCAGATATGCAAGTTGTGCACCTTTACAGGGATATTTTTGTAGAAGCTCCTGTCGAATCCTGTAAAGGAAAAGAGCCTTACAAACAGAAAATTGACAACACATGGTGTAAAGCGGGAAAACTTGTCGAACTTGGCATATCAGTCCGGAGAGGAGAATCGGTGCTTTCTCCGGACTATCCGGCGTGTGCTGCTTACAATGTGCTTTTATTTGGAAAATTGGCTGTTTTCAACCCAAAATGCCTGGATAATGCTCTGAAAAAGGCAATAATTTCTCTGGAATATCAGCCGGTTTTCGTGAAACAAGGCTTTTCCAGATGTTCTGTTTGTGTAATCAGTCAAAATGCGGTCATTACATCAGATACCGGAATAGCCAAAGCACTGCGTGACTGCGGCGTGGACGTTTTGCTGATACGTCCCGGATATATTGAGTTACCGGGCTATGACACCGGATTTATCGGCGGAGCATCGTTTAAGATTTCAAACGATACAGTGGCTTTTACTGGTCGGTTGAATGCGCATCCAGATTATGATCAGATTCTGGCATTTCTGAAAAAACATCAAATGCATTCCTGTATTCTCAGCAGCAAACCGGTTTTTGATATCGGTTCGGCGATACCAATAATAGAGGAAGTATAAAGGCAGAAGGACGCCGTTTTGTGATAACCACATGGGGAATGCGGCGATAATTCGACTGATTTACACTTGACATACGGGAAAAAAGAGCATATAATGAACTATACAAAATAAAGATTTTGTATAGTTCGGAGGAGGTTAATCGGTTCGGTAGATGAGTTTGACGGTATTCCGGCAAATGCTTCCGGTTTTGTGTCAGACTTGTGCTTTTACGAGTTTTACGCTATAATTGTTCCTGTATTCCTTTTTTTTAACGCTGAATTGTGATTCTCTTCTTGCAAAATGTGATCAAATTTTTATTCTTTATCTCCGTGTTCCGTGCAAGTCTGCGGAAAACATACGCTGATATGAACCACGACGGTTTCAGACGGCGAATTCCTTTTAGAAAAGAGGCTTTTCTTATGAACAACCCTCAGGATGTACCCCAGATCCTTTCCTCCTTTTTCACCTATTTGAATGCGGTGCGCGGCTTGTCTTCCACGACGATCCATGAGTATTATCTGGATTTAAGAACATTTTTTCGGTTCTTGAAGGTGAAGCGCGGGCTGGCAGATCCCAACGCTGCTTTTGAAGATATTGGAATATCGGACGTTTCCATTGAGCTGATCCGGACGGTAACACTATCTGATTTATACGATTTTCTGGTTTTCCTGCGTGAAGACCGTCCGAAATATCACAAAAGCCCCACGACCGAGTACGGCGATGAGGCGGCGGCGCGTGCCCGCAAAATTGCGGCTCTGCGCGCATTTTTTAAGTATCTGTACAGCCGTGAGCATTTGATTGATGAGAATCTGGCCGCCGAATTGGAGGTGCCGAAAGCCAAAAAACAGCTCCCGAAATATCTGACGCTGGATGAGTGCATGCAGCTGCTTTCCGCAGTTGACGGCCCGTATCAGGCACGCGATTATTGTATTTTGACCATTTTTTTGAACTGTGGACTGCGTGTTTCGGAATTGGCCGGCCTGAATCTGAACGATATCATGGATACGGTTATGCGTGTCACCGGCAAGGGCAATAAACAGCGCATGATTTATATGAACGACGCGGTAATCAACGCAATTCAGGCCTATCTGCCCCATCGGATTGAACCTGAGAGTATCCGCGATCAGAACGCACTGTTTACCAGCCGGAATCGCAACCGGATCAGCGTGCAGACCGTGAAGATGATTGTCAATAAATATCTCGACCGCGCGGGTCTGTCTTACAAAGAATGCTCCGCCCATAAGCTGCGCCATACAGCCGCCACACTGATGTATCAGAATGGCGTGGACATTCGCACTTTGCAGGAATTCCTTGGTCACGAGCAGGTCAACACGACGATGATCTATACCCATATTGAAAATGTTGCTATCAAGGATGCCGTGCAATCGAATCCTCTCAGCAATATAAAACCGCCCGAAAATGAAAAATAAATTTGTTTACATAATTTTGAAGCCCTTTTGTTCTGAAAAGGCCAGATTTTGTGCGTGAGAATCGGTCTTGCCACAAGAATTGGTAGCCTGGCGGCCGATGCAAGAGCCGGTCACAGATCAAGGACCTCGTCTTGTGCGCAGAATATTTGATAAGAAATCATGCGGGGCGATTTATAATAAAGAAACCTTACCGCACAGCGCTTTCCAGAAACCTGTGAGATCGGATATACCAAGTCTTTTACGGCGTGGAGGTTTTCGGTTTTCCTACGTTCCTGGGCTTTCTGCGCGCCTGAGAGAGCCGGATCACGCAGTAAGGCGGATTGATGGCTTTCCGTTTTTCTGCTGCCTATGAGTTTTCCACGCGGCGATAATCAGGGTGACGACTATTCCAATAGTGGATTAACAAATTAAACCCCTGCAAGACATTTGTACACTGTCTTGTAGGGGTTTGCTTCGTTTTACTTACAGCTTGTTATCCGCATAAAAATAGAATGCGGTTTCTCCGACACAATTTGGATCTGTGTACACGTTTGTATCAATTCCACCCAAATGAAACCCATATTTCAGATAGAATCGGATTGCCAAGACATTATTATCCTGCGTTTCCAAAGATACGCCCTGCAATCCTTTTTCTCTTGACCATTCAAACGCGGCATCCATCAGCGCTTTGCCAATTCCACAATGCCGATACGCTCTGTCGACTGACAGGTCCTCTATGAAGGCGTTGCCATTCCAGCGACGACAGACGCGGATGCTGCCGACACATTTTTCATCCACAATCGCAACATAAGCTGCCTGATTCTCATTCTCTACATATTCAGCTGAATCATAGATATCATCCGGGTAGGTTTTACTGACAGTAAAGTCCGCTAATACTTCTGTCAATGTCCATTCACGGCCGTTATAGTTTGGTATAACCTTGCCAATCACATCAAAGGCTTGCTCCATATGCGGTAAAAGCTCCTGATTGCGTTGGGTTAACTTTTCTATTGAAAAAATCATGACTCCCCTTTCTGCGAATCGGATAAATTTCGTTCGGCAACAAAAAACCGGACATCTCAGAAATGTCCGGTTTTGGAGCGGGTTACGAGATTCGGACTCGCTACCTCCACCTTGGCAAGGTGGCGCTCTACCAAATGAGCTAAACCCGCATCTGGCCTTTTGTTTCCAAAAGGCACTTATGAAATTATGGAGCGGGTTACGAGATTCGAACTCGCTACCTCCACCTTGGCAAGGTGGCGCTCTACCAAATGAGCTAAACCCGCAAAATTGGTGCCTCCGGGCGGAATTGAACCACCGACACGGGGATTTTCAGTCCCCTGCTCTACCAACTGAGCTACAGAGGCATATTGGCGACCGAGAAGGGGCTCGAACCCTCGACCTCTAGCGTGACAGGCTAGCGTTTTAACCAACTGAACTACTCGGCCAAATTCATGGTGGGAACAACAGGGCTCGAACCTGTGACCCCTTGCTTGTAAGGCAAGTGCTCTCCCAGCTGAGCTATGCTCCCTTTTTCTGAGCGGCTCCGTTCGGAGTCAGCTTTTATAGTATACACAGGATTGACAGTTTTGTCAAGAGTTTTTTTCTAAGAAAATCAAAAAAATTGCGGCGCATCTGGAATTTATTCCAGTGCTGCCTGAAAAGTCTTTTGCACCTGTTCGAGGCTCGGAACGCCTTCCATCATCTTCTCTTTACCGATATAAAAACACGGCACGAAATAATAATTGTACTGATCCGCAATTTCGGCATGTTCGCGCTCTTCGATCTTTCGGACAGGTACCGCGGCAAACTGCGGTTCTTTTTCAATCAGTTCCTGAATAAGCCTGTCCGCCTGACGGCAGTAAGGGCAGGTTTTTAAATAGAAATAGGTGATCTCTTTCATAATACTTCCCCGGTTTCCCGATAAATAAAATGGTGTGTACGGTCAAATCCCTGTAAAAGAAGGTCTTTTGCCTGCGGTGGATACAGTTCCAGCTCTGCGGTACAGCTGAGATCGACCCAGGAGTAATTCATTTGGAAATTCCGGCCTTCCAGCGTTTCCACGCCCTGAAACGTTCCGCTGAGCGGGATGCTGCTTTCCTCGGACAAGGATACCAGATAATAAAGGCAAATCTGATGACAAGTCCGGTCTTTCCAGGGGAAGAACAACTCCCCTACCCATGCCAGCGCGCCGGTTTTGATCTCTGCTCCGATTTCCTCGCGGAATTCCCGCTCCAGGGTCTGTGCATTCGTTTCGTCAAATGAAACATGCCCGCCGGGGAATGCATAGCCCGGATCATTCGAAGGTTTCTGGAGCAATACCCGGCCATTCCGGATTAGAATGCCGGCCACCCGATAGCTGAACAGATAATTATCTGTTTTGAACAGAATATCCTGAGCCATGGCATCCTCCCTCAAATCAGTAGTATCGTTTCAATGCTGAGGACTTTTGTGTCAGCAGCTCCAAATATTCTTCGGAGGTTATGCTGTAACAACTCAGATGTTCCAGACGCCGTACCTCCCGGAAGCCGCAATTACATACGACCCGGACAGAACGCCCATTGCCATGATAAATCTTGGCAGTCAATTCCTTAGCCTGCCATTTCAAAAACGCCTGCAACTCTGCCAGACGAACAAGCTGATATCCGTAGCCGTTCCCCCAGAGCGATTCATCCCCAATGACGAAAATGATTTCATAGCAGCCGGGCTGCCGCTCCTGCAATTTCACAAACCCAATGGAGCCCCGTTCCTCGGTACATGCCAGAAAAAGTATCCGTATCGGTTGAAATGATACCGGAGCATATGCGGCGGTACGTCGGTTATGAGCTGGTGCAGCTCGGATACAATTTGCCGGTCTTCATTCAAAAAGCGTGTGACATGATGGTTTTGCAGCCACAATGCCATTCTGTTGACGTCCTCTGGTAAATGTCTTCGCATAAAAAAATAGAAGTGGCTTTCTTCATACGGTTACCTCACAGTAAAAATACTAAAAAAGCCCTTCTGTGCATACTCTACGCATCGACGGTTCTTTTTTTATGAAATTATGAATGCATTGTACCACACAAATTGCGGAATGTCAACTTGCCGGGGTGAAATACTGCAAACGCAGCGGGAAAGCATAAAAAAGATCCGGCCATAGATTTGTGACCGGATCTTTTTGCAGCGGCTTCCATATTTTTGATCACTTTATTCCGTCAGTGGTTTGTGGATCGGATAGCAGGTCGTGCTTTCGCAGATATCGGCAGTCTGCCGGCAGAGGGTATCCATCAGGGCCGTTTCCGAACACAACGCACGGGTCAGTACGTGCTCCAACGCCCTGTTGCAGTCCCAAAGCTGACTGACGCACTCCGCGCAGGAGATTGCCTTCATCAGCCGATCGGCTTCCGTGTTCAGCTGCTGGGCCAACAAAAGTCCCTGACAGGCGGCGCAGCGCACCATTTGATCATATACATAAGGACAGGTCTTTTGGTGCCGGCAGTTCTGACAGCAAAGCCAAAGCAAAACCTCCCTGCCTTCAGGAACCGGATGTTCTGAAATGAACTTGCTCATGAAATACTGCTCCTTCTTATTGCAGAACGGACCGGGGGAAATCCCGGTCCGCAGTCGGTTCATTTCTGACAGGGAGAGTGGCAGTCACAGGGGGAATCCGGACAGAGACAGTCACGGAACAGATCCAGTTTCAGTTGCAAAGCAAGTTCCAGGCGGGTGACAGCAGCCAAAACACGCTCCACGCTGTAATCAATCCTCAGAAGATCCTCTGTATCGGTGTGACACAGTTCGGTGACTTTTTCAATTTTCCTATGCTCGGCCTCTAAAATGCGGGCCAAAGCCTCCTGCTGCTTTGAAACGGCTTCAATGAGCTCGGCAATGGCTTTGCAGCGGCTGTCTTCATGGCGGGATATTGAGGTCTGAAGGGTTTCCATATAGAAAGGTCATCCTCTCAATTTTTGATTGTGCTTTCCGGCACAATCTATTATATGCCTCAGTCATCTGCCTGCCACTGCTGTCCGGCCAACCGTGCGATCGGATAAGATGGCCGGTATGATAAGAAAAATGCGGAGACTGCAAAAGCAATCTCCACATTTATGGTCGAAGTGTAATTATAGGATCTGAGCTTTTCGGTCATAGCTCACCAAATCGAAGCCCAACGAAGTGGGTTCGATTTGGAAAGGAGGAGCAGCGGCGTGAGCGAGAGATGACTTTTTGATGCAACGCATAAAAAAGTCGTCGCAAGCGATACAAAGCTTGCGACGACGTGGTCGGAGTGAGAGGACTTGAACCTCCGGCCTCTTGGTCCCGAACCAAGCGCTCTACCAAACTGAGCCACACCCCGGACGACTTCCTCATTATAAAGGAAAGAATGTGTTTTGTCAACACCTATTTTCAAAACCGGAGGAATTTTTTTGTCGGAGCCCAAACCAACCGGTTCCGGCGAATCCGGAAACGCGGCATTCACGCGATCGGGTAAGGAAAGCCTGCGGGTTTTCGCTTCCCGCAGGCTTTGATAAAACTGGTACCGGGTGACTGTTATGCGTTATCTGAATGAAGCGCTTCCCCGTCAACGGTATCGTGAAAAGAAACAAAGTCACCATCTACCAGGATCAGATGATCCAAAAGGACAACACCGATGGACTCCAGAACCTCCCCTGCTTTTTTCGTCACGGCAATATCCTCCGGCGAGGGGCGCGCCACGCCATCGGGATGGTTATGGCAGAGTATGGCCGCAACAGCATTGTTACGGACGACGGCCTCCACAATTTTACGCATATCAACCTGTGTTGCATTGATCGTGCCTTCCGATATGTAACTGCATTCCACGGGTATACCGGCATTATTGAGACAGATCACATACAGGGTTTCGACAGTTCGCCCGATAAAATATGGGGCTGCATATTCGTGCGCAAGGGAGCTGTTGGAAAGCGGCGTGATGCCTTTATCCTGTACGCTGGAAAGCAGAAATCTGCGGCAGACAGACGGTATCATCTTCAGATACAGTGCAGCCTGTTCGCCGACGCCCTCAACCGTCATCAGTTCCTCGTATTTGGCGTTAAAAACGCCGGAAAGCGAGCCAAAACGGCTGATCAGCCTGTGCCCGATGTGATTGACGTTGCCTCTGGGAATGACATAGAACAAAAGCAGTTCCAGTACTTCGTGCGGCTCAAAATTGTCAAGCCCTTCGCTGCGGAAACGGCGGCGCAGCCGTTCCCGGTGCCCATCATTGAGTGACATAGATGTTCTCCGTTATCAAGAAGTCAGTTGATGAAATCCTTCAGGCGCTTGGAACGACTGGGGTGGCGGAGTTTTCTCAGAGCCTTTGCCTCGATCTGGCGAATACGCTCACGTGTGACATTGAACTCACGGCCAACCTCCTCCAATGTACGGGTTCTGCCGTCTTCAATACCGAAACGGAGCTTTAAGACCTTTTCTTCTCTCGGCGTAAGCGTTTTCAGGACGTCCATGAGCTGTTCCTTCAGCAGCGTGAAGGACGCGGCGTCGGAGGGCTCCGGAACATCATCGTCCGAGATGAAGTCTCCGAGATGGCTGTCCTCTTCCTCACCGATCGGCGTTTCCAGCGATACAGGCTCCTGTGCGATCTTCATGATTTCGCGGACCTTGTCGACGGGCATATTGATTTCAGCAGCAATCTCTTCCGGCTGCGGGTCGTGGCCGAGCTCCTGCAGAAGCTGACGGGAAACACGCATAACCTTGTTGATAGTTTCGACCATATGCACAGGGATACGGATGGTGCGGGCCTGGTCGGCAATTGCGCGCGTGATGGCCTGACGGATCCACCAGGTTGCATAGGTGGAGAATTTATAGCCCTTCGTATAGTCAAACTTTTCAACGGCTTTCAGAAGGCCGAAATTACCCTCCTGAATCAGATCCAGGAACTGCATACCGCGGCCGACATAGCGCTTGGCGATGCTGACGACCAGACGGAGGTTTGCGTCGGCAAGACGCATACGAGCCCCTTCGTCCCCTTCCTTCATGCGCTTAGCCAATTCAATCTCTTCATCCGGATCGAGCAGGTCGACCTTGCCGATTTCCTTCAAATACATTCTGACCGGATCATCGAGGGCATAGTTGTCCGCCATGGCGGCAGTTTCTGCCAGCTCTTCCTGCGAAACTTCCTCCACGTCTTCATAAAAATTCGGTGCTTCCTCGGCCGGCGCCTCGTTTGTATACTCGTCCGTGAAAACTTCAATGCCCAGGTTCTCAAACGTATCATACAACTTATCGATCTGGTCGGAATCCAGCTCCAGCTCTTCCAGAACATCCATCAATTCCTTGTAATTGAGCTTTTCCTTCTTCTTACCATACTCGATAAGATCGCGTATTCCCTGCTTTTTTTCTTCGATCGTCATGAAAACGAACCTCCGTAAGATTTTTTTTCTTTATGTAAATCACGCATGGCGAGCAGCGGATCTTCTCCGTCTGCGTCGGCGTGCCTTGCACGGCTTTCTTTGATGATGTAGATGTAATCCTTCCCTGCTGACGCTGCATCGCCGGTATCCGGCGCGGAAAGGATGCGCCCGAGCTCGGACATTTCATCGGGCTCCAGAAACTGCGAAAGGGCACCGGATGAAACACTGTTGCCTGTCCGGTACTGCTCCAGTATAAAGGTGCAGATTTTTTTCAGAAACGGCGACGTAAAATCCTCCGGCCCGACCCCGGATGCGAGCAGAGTCTGTGCAAAGGACGGTTCACGTGACAAAAGAGCAATAATGCCCTCTTCTGCCCGGGCAGTACGCATGTCTGCATAATGAAGGGAACGGTTGACCGGCTGCGCCTGTTTTTCCGGCGACAACAAACGCCGCGTTTCCTCGCTTCTGGCGCGCTTTGCATAGGCCTTGCGATTCCGTTCGATTTCGGAAAGCAGTGCTTCCTTGCTGACATTCCCGGATTCCGCAGCGCGGGAGGCATAAATCTCCCGCTCGACCGGGCTGGAAAGACGCGCAAGCGTTTTTGCCGCCTCCTTTAAGAAACCGACCCGGCCTTCGTCCGTTTCCAGGTCAAATCCTGCCCGGATACGGTCAAGCGTGAATTCCATATGATCTTCGCTGCGCTCTAAAAGCGCGGCAAAGGCTTCGCGTCCGTGCTCCCGGATAAATTCATCCGGGTCCTTTGCGCCCGGAATCTTTAATATGCGCACTTTTAAGTCGGCGGGCTTCAAAATATCCGCTGCACGAGCCGCAGCATTCTGACCGGCGCTGTCAGCGTCATAGGAAATGATGACCTCGTCGGCAAACCGCTTGATCAGCTTGGCCTGCTCCTGCGTTAAGGCCGTACCGAGCGAGGCGACAGCCTCCCGGAACCCGGCCTGGTTCAGAGCAATGACGTCCATATATCCTTCTGCCAGTATCAGACGTCGTGAGGTGTTCTTTTTTGCAAAGTTCAGGGAAAAAAGGTTGCGGCTCTTGGAAAAGAGCTTGGTTTCCGGGGAGTTCAGGTATTTTGGTTTGCTGTCGTCCATCACACGGCCGCCGAAGGCTATGACATTGCCGCGGATATCAATGATCGGGAACATGACGCGGTTTCGGAACTGATCGTAAAATCCGCCATGGTTATTGGGCTTGACAAGCCCAAGCTCACGCAGCTCCGCTTTGGTATACCCTTTTGCCGTCATGGCGTTCATCAGACTGTCCCACGAATCAGGGGCAAAACCCAGGCCATAGCGTTTGATGGTTCCCGGCTGCAGGCCGCGGCGGATTAAGTAATCATATCCCGCCCTGCCCTCCGGTGAGAGCAGCGTGTTATAGAAGAAACGTGCGGCGTCACGGTTTAACTCCTGCAAGCGTTTGCGGTTGTCATGATAGCTTGTGTCCTGTTCGGGCAAAGCAACCCCGGCAAGGTTTGCTAAAAACTCCACGGATTCCGGAAACGTCAGATTTTCTATCTGCATGATAAAGTTATAAACGCTTCCGCCCGCTCCGCAGCCAAAGCAGTGATAAATCTGTTTTTCCGTGTTGACAGAAAACGAGCCGGTTTTCTCTGTATGAAACGGACAGAGACCAAACCAGTTGGAACCGGATTTTTTTAATGTGACATAGCGGGACACGATGTCATAGATATCGCACCGGGCTGCCAGCTCGTCCAGAAATGCGTCCGAAAATGCCATTTGGCCGCTGCCTCCTTCTTCTTCCTGATAATACGCAACTGCGTTTATTTATGTCCAAAATGAGGAGAAAAAATACAGTTTTATGGTTTATTCCAACCTTTTGGAATGAAATTGTCATGATAAACCGCAACGGCATACGTATCCGACATACCGGCAATATAATCGCATACGGCGCGGTCAACATTTTCCCGGAACGCAGTTTCAATATACTGCATGGGCATCATATCCGGGTGGGAGCGATAGAACTCATACAGCGCGGCAATCATTCCGTCCGCCTTGGTTTCTTCGCCCTTTACAACCGGATTGGTATATACGTTGGCAAAGAGAAAATCCCGGAGTGCATTCATGGCGTTTTCCACGTCTTCACTCATCAAAAGCTCCGGGGAATCCACGCTGTGGGTGACAATGTCGGTTACGAGTGTATTGATGCGCGCGGTATAACTGTCCCCTAAAACGGCGCGGATTTCGCGCGGAATGGCTTCGCCGCAGAGGACGCCGGCATGAATTGCATCATCAATATCGTGATTGATGTAGGCAATCCGGTCGGAAATATGAACGATTTGCCCTTCCAGGGTGGCTGCGGGAGAACCCGTGTGGTGCAGGATGCCGTCCCGCACTTCCCAGGAAAGATTCAGTCCCTCCCCGCCTTTTTCGATGGCGTCCACTACGCGCAGGCTCTGGACATTGTGCTCAAAGCCCACAGGTGACAGACGGTTCAGAGTCCGCTCCCCGGCGTGGCCAAAAGGCGGATGCCCCAGATCATGTCCGACGGAAATTGCTTCGGTGAGATCTTCGTTCAGGCGCAGGGCGCGGGCAATGGTGCGCGCAATCTGCGAAACTTCCAGTGTGTGGGTCAGACGCGTGCGGTAGTGGTCGCCGTCCGGAGAGAGAAATACCTGGGTCTTATGTTTGAGACGCCGGAAACTGGCGCAGTGAATCACCCGGCCAACATCGCGCTGAAAAACAGTGCGGAGTTCACACTGCGGCTCGTAAACCTGTCTGCCGCGCGATTTTGAGGCAGGAACCGCATAGCGAGAAAGCTGCTGTTCCTCAGTCTGTTCATAGATTTCGCGTATATTCATCAACATCACCCATATTATATATACGCAGCCCTTCTGCAAAATCCTTCTTTCTCCGCTGCTGTTTTTACGATTTGTTCAAAATGTATCATTTTTTCGACGCCGAAAAAAACTGTTGCTTTTTTTGAAAAAACACTTGATTTTTGAAATACTCTGTGCTATTATAATCAAAGTGTGTTATCAAGTTTCCCGTGGAAAGAGGTGTAAACGATGAAGGAAGGTATCCATCCCCAGTATAATAAGACGACGATACGTTGTGCTTGCGGCGAGGTTATTGAAACGGGCTCCACGAAGAGCGATATTCGTGTTGAAATTTGTTCCAAGTGCCATCCGTTTTTCACGGGCAAACAGAAGCTCGTGGATTCCGGCGGACGCGTAGACCGCTTCAAGAAGAAATTTGGTCTTTAAAAAATGTGCCGTTTGGTATGCTACTGCGTATCAA
>JAHAYX010000029.1 GCA_018384365.1 Clostridiaceae bacterium | reverse complement strand
GTGCAATATAGTATCTTGGCATACTGCTCGCCTTCTTTGTTCACAACGTGATACTGCCACTCGTTGACGCCGACGCTTATCAGATACAGCGGAAGCGCCGCCTCCGCGCCGATAATGGGATAATCATAGAAATACATTTTGTACACCTCGATGTTCATATCGTTATATTATCATAATATCATTGATTGACTTTTCTGTCAAGCGGGTTTATCATATTAATAATACAATTGGAGGTATGTCATATGACGCTTGACGAGAGACTTATTAAGATCATCCCCGACGAACGCCAGATACGCTTTCAGCAGACAGAGTTCTATGCATTCGTCCATTTCACGGTAAACACATTTACCGACAAGGAGTGGGGCGACGGCACTGAAAGCCCAGAGATATTCAACCCCACGGATTTTGACGCAGAGCAATGGGTTTCGGCGATTGAGAGCGCAGGCATGAAGGGGCTTATCCTCACCTGCAAGCACCACGATGGTTTTTGCCTGTGGCCCAGTAACTATACCGACCACACCATCGCCGCCAGCCCTTATAAAGGCGGCAAGGGCGACATCGTGGGCGAAGTTGCGGCGGCCTGCCGCCGAGGCGGTATCGGATTCGGCGTATATTTGTCCCCGTGGGACCGAAATCAGCCGCTGTACGGCACCGGCAAGCCTTATGACGACTACTTTGTGGCCCAGCTGACCGAGCTGCTCACCCAGTATGGCGAGGTTTTCTCCGTGTGGTTCGACGGCGCATGCGGCGAAGGCCCCAACGGCAAAAAGCAATACTATGACTGGGAGCGCTATTATGAAACCATCCGCCATCTGCAGCCCGACGCATGCATCCATGTCTGCGGGCCGGACATCCGCTGGTGCGGCAACGAGGCGGGTGATACCCGGGAATCCGAGTGGAGCGTCGTGCCGCGGCGCACGGCGGATACCGAAAAGGTGGCCTCCGCCAGTCAGCAGACAGATGACGTGTCCTTCCGCCAGCGCACGATCCGGGCAGGAGACCAGGATTTGGGCAGCCGAGCCATACTGAAGGACGAAACCGAGCTCATCTGGTATCCGGCTGAGGTAAATACCTCCATTCGCCCGGGCTGGTTCTGGCACGAGAGCGAGAATGACCAGGTGCGTCCGCTTAACAAGCTGATTGACATCTACGAAAAGTCGGTGGGCGGCAACGCCACCTTCCTGTTGAACATTCCGCCTACGCGGGAAGGACTGTTCCACGAAAACGATGTGGCCCGCCTGCGGGAATTTGGCGACTATCTCCGCACCGGCTACGGCGCAAACCTGCTGGACAGTGCCGCGCTGACGGCCTCGCCCGCCGCGCCGGAACATGAAATTGCCTGCGTCCGCACGAAGGACGAAACGTACTACCTCCCTGCGGCAGAGGACGGCGCGGCGGAAATCGCCCTCCGCTGGGAGTCGCCGCAAACCATCCGCCGGGTCGTGCTGATGGAGCAGCTTTTGTGCAGTCAACGCGTGGAGCGTTTTGCCATCGACGCAGAGCAGGACAACACCTGGAAAACCGTGTCGGAGGGTACGATCATCGGCCACAAGCGCATCGCCGTGCTGGATGACGTTCATACCACCGCGCTGCGCATCCGCATTTTGGATGCGAGAGTTGCGCCGACGCTGCGTTTTCTCGGAATCTATGCATAAAGAAAGAAGCGTTTCCCACGGCTGTGCCGGAAGGAACGCTTCTTTTTGATTGGGTTATTCCGCCGTATGGGTCAATGCATTGGCAGGTATCGGGCAGAATTCATAGGCGGGGTTTGTCCAAAGCAGCTGGAGCTTTCCGGGATGGCGGAAGCTGGTATACTGCAGCTTGATGGGATACAAGCCCTTCTCAAGCTGTACGGCGGCGATTTTCTCGGTATATGCATGGGGTTCATCGTTATCCAGTACCCGCTGGCCGTTCAGCCACAGCACCGCGCCATCGGCGCTTCCCAGCTTAAAGAGCGCCTCATGGGCATAGGGCACGCGCAGATAACCTTCCAGCAGCAAGCTGTAATCCTGATCCCTGTCAAGGTCCGGCAGATGCAGCATGGAGACGATGCCTTCGCACAGTACGGGACGCTCCACTGTTCCAATCATGGCAGCGGACTGCATTCCGCCCTGATAAACCGTGCAGTGCAGGCCGGCTGCCAGCCCTGCGGGCTCACTTTCCGGCGCACGGACGGTTTTGGGCTCGTAAGGGCGTAACTGCACCGTTTCCGGCATATGCGTTTGGTGCAGGCTGATTCGCAAGATCTGCGGCGTATCCCAGCTGCGCAGGATTTCCACCCGCACCCGGTCTGTGGTGACGGCCGGGAAGCGGACAATGGTCTTATACCCGATGGTTTTCTTTCCGGCGAGCTTCTGCCACTGTCCGTCTACCCACGCAAAGGCCTGCCAACCGGCAACGCGCTGCCCTTCGCGGATATTTTCCTGGATCAGAAGGTTGTCAAAGGTCTGTTTTTCCGGAAGAACAATTTCCAGTGAGGCATGATCCCGGTCAACGTCCCAGTCTTCACAGTCTGGCGACCACCAGGACTCCGGATCGGAGAGCAGCACGCCGGATGCCGGCGCGCCGGGCATGGCAGAATCAGCGCACACCTGCGCGCCCAGTGCCAGATCGGTGCCGAAGGTGACATCCATAAATTCCCGGAATTCCCTCAGACGGCAGATCTGATCCTCGGGAATCAGACCGTGCCGGTCAGGGCTCACATTTAACAGGAGCGTGCCGTTGTTGCCGATGGAGTGATAGAAAATGTTCACTAAGTCCTCCAGGGAACGGACATAGCTGGTTTCCTCGTTCCAGAACCACTGGTTCAGCAGGTGCGTATTCACCTCGTTGGGATACCACACCGCACCAACGGCTTCCGGATAATAGGACTCTTCTCCCAGATCGGGCAGCGTCGCATCGCTGCCAAGCTCCCGGTGGAATACCGGCTGCACGGACCATTCATCCTCACGGCCCACGCCGTCCTCATTGCCTACCCAGCGGACAGCCTTACCCCGCCAGCGCAATTCACCCTGTCCGCGCTGCAATGCCTCCCATTCCTGCTCCGTGGCAAAGCAGAAGGGGTCGTAGCGCCGCACAACACAGTTCGGCTGCTCCCGCTCCATCAGGTCATACCACTCATCCGGGCGGTATGCCTCCACAGGCTGCCAGATGGGGAGATCGCCGCAGGCGCCGTCCAGCCACAGTTCGCCAATGCTGCCGTAACGCGTCATCAGTTCCTGCAGCTGCCGCAGATAAATCTGCTGATAGGCTTCCGTGGGCCAAATGCCTTTTTCGCGCAGGTTCATGTCCCACGGGGAAAGGTACACGCCAAAGTCAATTCCTTCCTTTGCGCAGGCCTCGCTGAGCGCCCGGGCGATGTCGGTATCATCGGTACAGGCAGCCGTGCTGAAATTTGTGGTATCCGTGTGCCATTGGCAGAAACCATCGTGGTGCTTCAGCGTGGGAATCACCATCCGCATGCCGGCCTCACGGCACACCCGCGCCCACTGCGCCGGTGACTGCCGGTCCGGGCAGAAATCATCTGTGGTTTCGGTGCCATTGCCCCACTGCCGGTTGGTGAAGGTGTTGGGAGAATAGTGCAGGAAGGCAATATACTCCCGTTCCATCCACTTCAGCTGCGCGGGGCTGGGACTGACGTGGGCGGCTTTTTTCAGCCGCTCTTTCAAGGTATCACCGGGCAGAAATGTAGTGCGCCAGGAATCCATAGCATCATTCTTTCTCAGAGTTTCAATTCAATCGAGAGGATCTTGAGGATTATCATCAAGAACACAGAAAACGTTCCGATACGCGTCCTGTCAGAATTTGCATTATCACCATTATACTACTTTTCCTGTGATTATCCAGTGCTTTCCTGCACAGAGGGCAGAAAAAAACGTTCCATATGCGAAAGGAAAACGGCGCGACTTCGGTCACGCCGTTTTCATACACCGGTTTTCGCTCTCCCGGCCGCTTTTTGGTCCTTTCTCAGGTCAGATATCAAAGATACCGATAATCACAATGCCGATTACCACAATCAGAATAGAGGCATAATGCTTCCAGGAGAGTTTTTCCTTCAGGAACAGACGGCCCCACAACACCGATGCAACGCAGTAAGCGGAAATAATCGGTGCAGAGAGCATGATGTGCTCGCTGTCCGCAATTGCAAAGATATAGGCAAACTGACCGGCCGTTTCAAAGCAGGCGCCGATATACTTCGGAATCTCGCGGCGTGCCTTGGGCTTATCGCGCTTGACAAAGAGGACATAGCACATGCTGAGAATACCCACCACAAAGAAGGTCAGTTCATAGGCAACGTTTGCGGAGTTTTCATCCAGCGTTTCCAGCACAATGGAGTCTGCAAAGGTGCCCAGTGCATCCAGCAGGCAATAGATGATCGGGATCGCCAGCGCCAGGAAGGATTTTGCATAAATGCGGTTGCCCTCCTTCTGCCGCTCCATGCGGAGTTCTTCATCCTCGGTGGCCTCGACAATGCCAAGCGCAATCACACCGACGCAAACCAACGCCACTGCAATCAGCTGGAAGTTGTTCACTTCGCCGCGTCCGGCCGTAATCAGGGTCAGTATTGCAACCAACGCACCGGAGGAATTACAAATCGGAGACGAAATCGAAAGTTCAATATAGCGCAGGCCGATATAGCCAATCGCCATAGAACCAATATACAACGCAGAAACCGGCAGATACGTGAGCAGGATATGCAGATTGATTTCCACGCCGCCTATGAAGATTTCATACGCCGCATGAAGACCCATCACGATGCCAACCGCCGTCACCATCTTGAGGTGACTCAGCCGGTCGTCCTGTTCCTTGCAGCCGATCTTTGAGAAAAGATCCGATCCGCTCCAGCAGAGGAGCGCAATGAGGGATAGCCAGAACCACATACAACTGTTACTCCCATGTTTTTTGTATTTTCTGCCTCCCGTCAAAAAAAGCAGATAATCTCTGGATTTTTTCCTTTTTCGACAGACAGAATTTGCAGGTTATAGTATACCCTACCCATCGGCTTCCGTCAAGCCGGAATTGCAAAAAAGTGTGCAGACGCTCTCTTTTTGGTCGCCTGCACATTTGTTTCCACATTATCACAGCGTTCCGTAGGTATATTTGCCCAGCTTTACCGTCTCCGACGGGAAATATTCCCGTTCACAGGTTTCGTTCCCCAGCAAAACATTCTTGTATATTTTGTGGGAACAATTCCCGGTGAAAATTTCGGCAATCGTTGTGTCCGTCACATCGCAGTACAGGCAGGCAAAGCGCCGGAACCACGGATTTTCCGCAATCCGGCGGTTCCAGGCCGCGCCATAGGGACACTGATCGCGGCCAAAGGCATCATCCCAGCCCAAAAAAGGCACGTCCGTCATTTTCAGAATGTTTTCGGGCACGCGCGCCACGCCCTGTTCCTGCGCGCGGCGTACCATAGTAAGCGCGCGTTCCGCGGCGCGGCGGAATATCACCTGCTGCGCAAGTTCCAGCGCTTTCTCCTCACCGAATTCCAGCCGCAGACAGTCGGCAAAGGCAAAATAGAGATCCGCAAATTGAAACGCCATGTTCCGCACCTCGCCGACGGCATATTCCCGGCTGATCTGTTCTTCTGTATGCATCCAATCCCCTCCCCTGAGATTTTTTCTCAGTATAAAGGATTTTTCTTCAATGTCAAGCAAAAAAACACGGCAGCCACCGGGGACTGCCGTGTTTTTGCGTTCTGCCGTCCAAAAAGTTCTTTGCAATGAAATGGAGCCGGGAAAAGTCCCGGCTCCGGAAAAAGAGATTATTTCAGTTTACGCGGGTCGATATTGATTACCAGACCCTCGGAAAGCGCAGTGAACGGGCCGGCAATGCGGTCGGCGTCCGTCATTTCGTTGCCAAAGAAGTCGATCGTGGCCTTCGGATCCGCCTTCACCTTCGGAAGTGCAGCCGGGTCGCTGATCATTTCGCCCTTGCCGCGGCGTCTCATGAACGGGAATGCCGGGCTGCTGGACGGACGGATTTCCATAGTGAAGTTGTCCGTGTCGATATCGATATCGAAATCGGCTTCGGCGCCCGTCAGGTCAAAGCCATGGAACTCACGCCATGCCTTCAGATCCAGGCACTCCGTCGGCGCCGGATACAGGATGCGCAGGAAGCCGGACGGCATCTTTATAAAGACGTTGCCTTCGGACTCGTTCTTATCTGTCGGCATCTTGATCGCCGCTTCACCGCACTGATAGAAAATGTTATTAAAGAACTTTGCATCTCTCGCCGTGCCGCCGCGTCCCGCAAGACGGAAGGCAACCGGCTTCTGGAAATAACCTGCACTGCGGCACTTACCGATCAGGTTATTCGACATCCACAGATAATCTGTTCCCTCGCCGTAGATACCGTAACCATTGACAATGCTGCCATCCTCGCTCATGGCATACCACGGAGCAGAACCGGAGACATGCGGCACATCGTCCTCGTTGAAGCGGCCTTCCACGTTCCAGATGATGTTGTTATCAAAGAGGTTCACGTCGTCACGCGTGCACTCCATGAAGATTGCTTCGCGCGCCTCGATGCCGTCTAAGAAGAGGTTCTGCGTCACGCGGTTATTCTCGTTGCCGCAGTCCATCCACAGTGCATCGCAGCGGATTGTCTTGGTGAAGATATTGCGGCGGTACAGGCTGTTCGTACAGTTGTGTACCTTAATACCGCCGGCCTCCCAGGAGAGCTCCATCTTCTGCCAGCCGGTGCCTTCAATCAGGTTGTCCTCAATGAGGAGATTGACCGCAAACATACCAGCGATGCCGCAAACGCCGACATCATAAATCTTGTTTCGGCGGATGATCGTATAGCCGGAAATCTGATCCTCGTAATGCGGACGGTGCCAGCACTCAAAGCCGCAGTCGATACCAACGGCGTTTGCCCAGTCAATCGTACAATCTTCGATAATCCAGTGATGACCGCGGAAACAGGAGATCGCGCCGCGCTGCGGGACAGGCGCGCCCATTGCCGCGTGCGCACAGGTCAGTCCGGAGACCTTGATATAGCTCAGGAAGGGAATATCCGGTGCGAAGCACTGCTCACGGCAGGTCAGCTCGATCACATGATCAGCCGGATCGCCGTCGTCTTCCAGGCGGAAGTGGACAATCTGTCCGTTTGCCTCGACCCAATAGGAACCGGGGATCTGGGACATCTGATTGTACAGGGCAACCTGCGTAAGCGGCTTGCCATCCACAAACACCATGCCGCGGCGGTTCAGATACGGCGTCATATCCGTCTTGTCATATTCAATGAACAGACGGTCGTGCAGAATATTCACCGCGCAGAAGGGATTGTAGCCGCGGAATTCATCCGGATTCAGCTTAGTCTGCCAGATCACGGCTTCCGGCTCGCCCTTTGCCGGCAGACGGAAACGGTAGAGATTCCAGTCAGTGCTGCGTTCAAATTCCGTTGCAACGATGGAAGCCTTGATGATGGCCTCGCCATCCCCTGCGGCCTCATAGGAAATCATGCGTTCCGGGCTTTCGCCGCCGCGCTGCGGACGCACTGTCTCGCGATAAGTACCGGCGTGAATCAACACGCGGGTGCCGGGCTCTGCGATTGCCGCAGCCGCGTTGATGGTTTTAAACGGATGCTCCTTCGAGCCGTCATTCTGATCGCATGCTGCCGGGTTATTACAGTCAACGTGAAGTTCACGGTCGTAAACCTGCTCCGTCTCCCAGTTGTCAAAATACTGCCCATTCGGAAGCAGAGCACTTGCTTCTTTCAATGCTGCCATGTTCTCCATCCTTTCCTCGTAAAAAAATAAGGTATAACGTGTTATACACATTATACCTTTGATAATAGGTCATGTCAAACAAAATCATTCGGAAAATACGGTCAGTTTTTGTCCAGTATGCGTTCTGTCGCTTCTTCCTGGTACTGACGTGTGTAAAGCGAGTAATAATAGCCGTGTTTCTTCAAAAGTTCCTCATGTGTACCCTGTTCGATGATCTTGCCCGCACGCACAACCAGAATCAGATCTGCATGGCGGATTGTGGACAGACGGTGCGCAATCAGGAAGGAAGTTCTGCCCTCCAGCAGCTTTTCAATGGCATTCTGGATGAGCTGTTCCGTCAGCGTATCGACTGAGGAAGTTGCCTCGTCCAGCACAAAAATATGCGGATCAGCCAAAATCGCACGGGCGAAGGAGAGCAGCTGCTTTTCACCCGTCGAAAGCAGATCGCCGCTTTCGCCGACATCGCTGTCGTAACCGTTTTCCAGTTTTGCGATAATGCCGTCTGCCGAAACCGCTTTGACGGCCGCTTCAATTTCCTCCATGGTCGCATCCGGATTGCCATAGCGCAGGTTTTCAATCACGGACCCGGAGAACAGATGCGGCGTCTGCAGCACATAACCGATATTCGAGTGCAGCCAAAGCTGTGAACGTTCCCGATAATCGCGTCCGTCAATCAGGATCTGACCAGACGTTGGCTCATAGAACCGGCAGACCAGGTTTACCAGCGTGCTTTTGCCCGCGCCTGTCTCGCCAACGATGGCGACGCAGGTTCCGGCCGGAATTTTCAGGTTAAAATGCTCCAGCACATACTCTGTCCCGTCCGGATACATGAAGCTGACATCGCGGAACTCAATATCGCCGTGAATCGGCTCCCAGTTTTCGCGCTTCGGCTCGAAAACATCGCCGTACTTTTCCATAACCTCCGGCGTATCCTTCACGTCCGGTTCGGTTTCCATCAGGCGGGTAAAACGCTCAATATTGACCTGCACCGTCACCAGATCCGTCACAATGCGGGCTATGTTCTGTACCGGGTCAATCAAGCTGATTGCATAGGTCGTAAAGGCGGAGAGCGTACCGATCATCATGGCGCCCTCCATGGAGAGGTGTCCGCCGTAATACAGCGTAATTGCGATGGCAAACGAACAGATAAACGCCGTTGTGGAGATGAAAAGCGCGTTATAGCGCGCCGTGCGAACGGCAGTGCGGCGCATTTCCTCGGTCGTTCGGTTGAATTCGCCCTCCATCTTGTTTTCAATCACAAGCGTCTTCGTGGTCTTGGCGCCCGTGATGCCTTCATTGAAGTTGCCGGTGATGCGGGAGTTGATCTCACGCACGATCCGGTTGGACGCAACGACCTTGCGGCGGATCACGCCGCCCAAGAACATCACGACCGGCGTGATGGCGATAATAATCAGGCCCAGCTTCCAGTCAAGGCAGAGCATGACAACGCAGATGCCGATCAGATAAATCGTCGACCAGCAGAGGTCCATAATACCCCAGGACGCCGTGCCCGCGATACGGTTGGTATCGGACACCACACGGGCATGAATATAGCCGACTGCATTCTGGTTAAAGTATGTAAACGAAAGCGTTTGCAGGTGGTTGAATGCTGCGCGGCGCAGGTCGCGGCCGACATACATCTCTGTTTTCATGGAGTTCAGCGTCCACAGGGCGCCGCAGGTTACCTGCACCAGAATCGCCGCGACATATACCACGATATACGAGGTCAGGCCCTGTAAAGTCCCGGCCTCAATAAAGTGGTCGATCGCATAACGCTGGAAAAGCGGGATGCACATGGCAAGTCCGCTTTCGCCCAACACCGACAGGATCATGAAAGCGACAAGACGCTTATACGGTTTGATATAAGGGAGAATTTTCCCGAGACCGAAGAATTTCAGTTTGACTGCGGTCTCCTCCTGTTTCCAATTATTCATCCATTGCCTCCTTGGCTCCGGCCATCTGAATATCATAGACATGGCGATAGATGCCATTCTTCTTCATCAGTTCCTCATGTGTGCCGATTTCCGCAACACGGCCGTCATCCATCACCAGGATGCAGTCTGCGCTCATCAGCGTGGTGACACGGTGCGCGATCAGGATGACGGTTGCACCGGACATGTGACGGGCAAGCGCCTCGCGAATCTTGGCGTCCGTTTCCGTATCCACGGCAGAAAGGGAATCGTCAAACACCATGATCGGCGTCTTTTTCACCAACATACGCGCAATTGCCGCACGCTGCTTCTGGCCGCCTGAAAGCGTTACGCCGCGCTCACCGACCATGGTATCATAGCCTGCCGCAAATTCGTTCACGCTGTCATCCAGACAGGCGTCTGCCGCCGCCGCACGGACATCGTCCAGCGATGCATCCTCTCGGGCAATTGCAATGTTTTCGCGGATCGTGCGGGAGAACAGGAAGGGTTCCTGCAAAACCATGCCAATCCCTTCTCTCAGTTCGTCCGCCTTCATATCGGCAATGTCCACACCGCCGATCGAAATGTGTCCGCAGCCCTGCGGAATGTCGTAAAGGCGGTTCAGCAGGTGCATCACCGTTGATTTACCGGAACCGGTGCCGCCCAGAATCGCAAAGGTGGAGCCGCCGGGAATGCGGAAGCTCACATCATGCAGGATTTCCGTGTCCGCGTTGTAGCCGAAGGACACATGATCGAACACAATGTCCCCTGACATATCCGCCGCTTTGGTCACAGGGCGGTCATGTTCTTCCTCGGAACCCAAAATATAGTTCAAACGGCTGAGCGAAACACCGGCTTTGCTCATTTCGCTGACCATACGGCCCAGATAACGCACACGCCAGGCCAGCATGGAAGTATAGGAAACGAAAGCAATAAATTGTCCGGCTGTGATACCGCCCTTTACCGACTCCGTCACACCCAGGACGATGACGGTCAGAACCTGGATCATGGAAACGGCATCGCCCATCGCCCAGAACCAGCTGAGCAGATATCCCAGTTTGATCCAGAGCTTTGAAAAATTAGTGTTTTTTTCTTCAAATTTATCTTTTTCGTATCTTTCCCGGCCAAACGCGCGCACAACACGAACACCGGTCAGATTCTCCTGCGCCACGGTGGACATGACGCCCTCTGCTTCGTCCGCTTCCGTGAAACGATCAGAGATTTTCTTCTGGAAGTACGCGGAATACAAAAAGACCACCGGCATGAACAGCGTTGCGGCAAATGCGATCTTCCCATTCATGGAATACATGAACGAAAGGGAAATTACAATGTGGAAAAGCACGCTGAATACTTCCAGCAGCTGCCCGGTCACAAAGTTACGCACCGTTTCCACATCAGAGGTACAGCGCTGGATAATGTCACCCGTGCGGTTTTCGGAATGCCAGGAGAATGGAAGGCGCTGGATATGCGCAAAGAGTGTGTCGCGCATATTTTTGACGTACCGCTCCGCCCCGCGGGCGCTTGCCACGCGCTGCAGATAGCGGAACAGGAACGACAGTCCCGCCACAAGAATTACGACGGCGGCCATGAGTCCCAATTTGCCCCGCAGGCCCTCCAGAATCTGTGTGCCGCCCAACAGGCCGGTCATCCATTCCGGCAGCGAGAAGGGGGCGTTGCCGATTACCGAGTCCACCGTGACACTGACGATCTGCGGCATGACCGTTTCGCAGAGCGTCAGCATTGCACTGCCCAGAATCGTGACCAGGAACCATGGCCATGCCCTCGGCATGAAGCGGGTAATCAGTCCTATCTTGCTTTGTTTCTTTTCCATGATGATTTACACTCCATATTTTCATTTAAATATAACGGATTGATGGCAATTGTGCAGTGTTTTGCCGGAATTCAGGCAGAGAAAAACCAAACAGGTCGAAAAAATAAAAATACCGCCTTGAGCCAGACGGCTTTTTGGCGGTAAGCAGAATCCCAGTTCACATCACCGACTTAGAAAGACGCCTGATTGCACACGGATACCCTCGTACAGGGACAAAAAGGCCGCACAGACCGTACCACTCACAAAAACATCACGATTATTCATTGCTGCGCCTCCTTTCTGTTTTTCTCGGCAAAATCTGCCAACGTGCTCATTCTACTACACACACCAAAGCGTTGTCAATACTGGGAGTGTTGCAATATGGTTACATATCTGACAAAAATGGGGTAATTTCCGCTTTCTTCTCAAAAAAATGTGCCGAACCCGTCATCCGGGATGGAACGTTCCAACCCCAGTACAAACGGCCACTCCCCCGTATCCCCGATGAGGAAGCCCATCAGCATTCCCAGATGCGTGTGCAGATGACGAAACTGCGCCAGAATGCAGGTAAAGCGTGCATACTCGCAGTTCTCCGGTTTTTCCAGCAGTACTTCATCTGTCAGCGACGCGGTGTAGGCCTCAATTTTTTCGCGCACCGCCTCAAAATACGCCTCCAACTGTGCGCGCGTCAGGGTAATGTCCGGCCGGACGTCCAGATTATTCAGCTGGTCGGTGTGAAAATCCGGTTCCGTATAGGCCGGATCGCGCGGGTTCTGATACCATACATCCAGCGAATGCAGCATATGATACATATGCTGCCAGAGCGGCGCCTCGCAGTAAGGTCGGGTCCAGAGCTCCTCCGGCACACAGGCGATCACATTCCGGACTTCCCACAGTGCCCGGCGCGTCTGATCCGCAATAATATGGGAAAGCGAGTCCTGCATCATTCCGTCTTGCCCCTCCTTAATTCCAGCGGTTTCTGTCATCGACACCGCCGCGGTACTCCCGGTTAAACTGCGCGCGGCGGCGGCGCGTGCGGATTTCGTCCCGGATTCCCCGGAAGAACGACGGGCCGAAGAACAGGAAGAAGTTGAAAAGCGAGGCGAGAATGGCCGCACGGACCGGCCAGGATCCCACAAGGAAATTGATCAGGAAGAACGCTGCATCCAGATAGGCCAGCCATTTTATTTTAATCGGAAGGAAGAAAAAGAGCATGACCTGGAAATTGGGATACAGCGCGGCAAAAGCAAAGAACAGGCTCATATTCAGATAGTAGTTGGTGGCGCTGCCGGTGATAAAACCCGCGGCAATCGTACCGATGACACCGCAGAGATAGTAAATATCAAACCAGAAACTCCCCCACTCCCGCTCCAGAGCCGTTCCGATCAAATAATAAAAATACAGGGAAAAGACAATGAAAAGCAGGCTGGAATTCGGCGGCAGGAACGTGAAAGTAAAGACACGCCAGATCTGTCCGGCCAGCACCTCGCTTCTCGTGAACATGAAAAGCCGCGAAAGGCTGAATCCCACCGTCGGTGCAAGAATATAATCTGCTATATAAACCAGCGCCATGGCGCCGACGATGTACATCATCAGGTTCTGCGGCGCATAGCGGCTGTATTTCAGCTGCCACTGTCTCATTTTATTCTGAAATCCCATATGGTACCTCCTGTCTCGATTTACTATGATTCTACCATATTCAAAACCTCTTTAAAAGCATTCCCGGTGAATTTTCCTTTTCCAAACTTCGACGTTCTTCCAAAAAACACTTCCAAAAAGCCAAAAGATTTGCTATACTATAACCAGGTTCCGGATTTTTTGCCGGATTCACACCGATTTCGATGCACGGGAGCAGTCATGAATCTGTTTATCCGAAAAAAAGCCTATAACCTGCTCGACAGATATGACGTTCTTGACGATACGGGACGGCTTGCCTATACGGCGGACGGCCTGCTGATTCGTTTCAAGGGCTATCTTGTCATGCGCGACAGAGCAGGCGTGGAACTGCTGACCCTGCGAAAAGGTTCCAACCTGTTTTTCTCCAATTACACTGCCGAATCCTCCGATAACGACGGAGAAATTCTGGCAACCATGCAGCAAAAGTTTGATATTCACCCTTCTTTTCAGATCACCATCGGTGGGAACCGGCTGGAACTGCGCGGCAATCTTCGCGCCTGTGACTTTGAAATCCTGCAAAACGACGAGCTGCATGGTCGCATCCGCAAGCGGAATCTGCGTTGGGGGGAAACCTATGTTCTCTCGGTCGCCAATATCCAGGATGCGCCGGTTTACTGTGCGCTGACCGCCGCGCTTGACAATGCACTCTTTCATAACTATTGATTCCCGTTTTTCCTGCACGTCCGTAAATATCATCGCCGCCTGTACGGGGGATAATCCCCCACCAGGCGGCGATTTTTTCTTTCCCGTTATTCCGCTTTTGCAGCCAACACGTAGATTTCCGTGCTGGCGCCGCAATCCCGCGTCAGAACCGTGCGCGGCAGGCGCGAGAGGTATACTGATACATAAAAATCTCCCGCAGCGCCGGACAAATTCAAAACCTGCACGAAATATACGAACCAGAAGCAGGAAACCGGCAGTGCAAAGTTCAAAATCATCAGAAGTGCGCCCAAAAGAATCACCGGTGCCAGAGAAATGATCAAATAGGAGCGCCGGTCGAAACAGGCATTGCTTCCCATGCAGAAAAAGCGGCCCTTCATGGTATTGGGCTTCATTTTCCCATAGCGCTTCAGGTAATGCCAGCGGATCAGCTCATGCGCGGCGCTGTACAGCAGCAGCGCAGGCAAAAGGAGCAGCGGCCGCAAAACGTCAAAAAGCGAAGGCGCGCGAATGGAAAGAAACGTGGAAAACGGCACAAAAGGCAGCGCAGCAGCCACCATTCCAACGGCTATTGCCAGGGAGAGTCCGTTCACCAGGTGTGCCAGCCGCCGGTCCTTCTGCGGATTGATAGAGCGCAGAAGGATATACCCCTCCGGCAGCGATTTATAGTTCATGCGATAACCTCACTGCAGCGCGGCATAAATGATATTCCTCAAACGCGGATGGACATACTCTTCCTGGCTGTTCAGCATATGCTGCGCATAGTAAACCGTCAGTTCGGTTTCCGGATCCATAATCACATAAGCACCCGCAGCGCCGGACCAGCCAAATTCTCCGCCGAGGGAAAGCGTGGAAATGCGCGTCGGGTCCACCAGAGTGCGGACGCCAAGGCCATACCCATAGCCATCCAGGTGTGTCCAGTTAAAATCAGGCTGGGTCTGGGATGTGAGATGATTCATGCGCATCAGTCTGACGGAGTTTTCACTCAGGATACGCTCGCCCTCCGCCGAAATGCCAAAGCGGCAGAGCGTTTCCGCAAAGCGCATATAGTCGTCCACCGTGGAAATCAGTCCGGCGCCGCCGCTTTCATATTCGGAGCCGAATACATAGTCGTTGCCGGCTTTTGGCGCATAGGTACGCGCTGCGCTGTTATAGGCATACTGCGCCGCCATACGCGCACGCTTTTCCTCCGGCAGATGGAAGGAGGTGTCCTTCATGCCAAGCGGCTCGAAGATATTTTCCCGCAAATATTCTCCAAAGCTCTTTCCGGAGATCACCTCAATCAGCGCACCGATCACATCATGGCACAGGCTGTAATTCCAGCGCGTTCCCGGCTCGAAAAGCAGCGGTTCTCCCGCAATGGCACGCACGGTTTCCAGTGTCGGACAGCGTCCGTCCGTTTCGCGGCGCACACGGCGGATGGCAGGTGAATCCAGGTCATAGGAGAGGCCGCCCGTCATGGTAAACAGATCCTGAATACGGATCGGGCGCGTGGCCGGCACCAGTTCCATGCTGCCGTTTAACAGTCTGCGGGCAATCTTCATCTCCCGGAACTCCGGAATAAAGTCAGAGACCGGCTGAAACATGACAAACTCACCGCGCTCGTGCAGCTGCAAAGCGGCAGCGCAGGTAATCACCTTGGAGGCCGAATAGAGATAGTACATGGTATCCGGCGTCAGCGGACGTTTTGCCTCCACATCCGCATACCCATAACACTTCCGGAAAACCGGCTCGTGATGGTAATACACGGCGCAGTCCGCTCCGGGGATGGTGGTTTCCGTGATTCTTTTCAGAAATACGTCCAGATGCTTGAATTCCATATTTGTAATCCTCCCTGCCTGTTATCTGCTCTTAAAGCCCTTACGGTTTAAAAAACACCCTAAAAATGCGCCGCATGCGCCGCCGATGATATGCGACATCTGTGAAATGTTATCGGCTGTTGTAATTCCCGTAATGATTTCATTGCCGATGTAAATGCCTGCAATGAGCAAAAACGTCATGGGAATCGTTCCCTGCCGGAAACTGGCGAAGGAAGCCAGCAGAATCAGCATAAATACGATCCCGCTCGCACCCAGAAGCGCCGCGGAGCCATTGAGCAGCAGATGGGCAAGCCCTGTGACAAACGCGGTCAGAAGCATACCGAAAAGCAGCGAACGGCTGCCGTATTTTTCCTCCAGAATCGGGCCCAACAGCAGAATGTACATGATATTCGAGAAATAATGCGACCAGTTTGCGTGCCCCAGCACGTGCGTGAACAGGCGGAGATAAAAAAGCGGATCCGAAAGCGGTGCACGATAGATGCAGAAAAGCAGGGACGTTGTGGAACCGCCCGTGATATTGCCAAGGATAAGCGCCGCCAGAGCAATCAGGGAAAACGAGAGGATAACCGGGGCATTGTATTTGATTTTAATCATGATCCGGACGTCCCTTTCTTAGAATAGTACGTTCAATAAAAATTTGATCCGCCGTGCAGAAGCTGAAATCCGAAAGCGCATCCCGAGATACATGGCGGATTTCCGTATGCACCAGCGTCTGCGGTGTTCCCGCGCAGAGCCGGGCCTCATAAAACCGAATTTCAAGGACAATACCGTCCCGTCCCGGCACGCGGACCGCATCCAGAAATGCGCCGACGGAGATTTCCACAGCAAGCTCCTCCCGGCACTCGCGCGCCAGGCACTGCTCCGGTGTTTCGCCGGGTTCCACCTTGCCTCCCGGGAATTCCCAGAGGCCGTTCGTGCGTCTGCAAATCAGATATTCATCGCCGCGGCGCAGGACAGCCGCCGTGACGGTTTTCACATTCATCTCTTTCATATTTGTATCATACCCGAAAAAGTGCGTTTTTTCAAGTCCTGCGCTGCTGCTTCCCGGGCATTTCTCCAAAAAACCGCCGTCCGGCAGTCAGCCGGGCGGCGGCAGTTCTGATTCCGTTTTTCCTGCGTTCACTGCGCAGCGCGCAGGGTTTTGTCCACAATCCGCGTGACAATCAGTGCAACCTCAGCGCGGCTGATGTTTTTATCCGGCTGAAATTCGCCGTGTTCGTCACCGAACAGAACGCCCGCGCGGTAAAGCAGATAGGCGGACCCGGCATAGCCGGCGCCTGCGGGAATATCTGCCACACTGTCATCCGGGATCGTGCGGATTGCGGCAAATTCCTCTTCCGGCATGGTCTGGGCAAAAAGTACGGAAAATTCCGCGCGCGTCAGCGGCGCGGTATAGTCCGGATATTGCCTTCTTAGCATGTTGTGAGCAAAAGCATACTCCACATAGGGTTCATACCAACGCCCGCCATCCCACAGAGGCTCGATCTCGTTACCATAGTACGCGGCATTAATACGTACAGCCATCGTCAGCGCTTCCGCAGCCGTTACCAGCCCTGTCACGTTGAAACGGCCGTCCCCGGTGCCGCTCATCAGGCCCAGACGGTAAGCCGATGCAACCCCGGTTTCATACCATTCATTCTTTTTCACATCCGTAAAAAGCCCGCTTTCATAGGTCCTTGCATAAGAAAATGCCTTCAGACTGCCGGAGGACACCTCCTGCACCGGCTGAAACAGATCCTTCGCCAGCGCAGGATAGGCGATATCGCTGCCGTGCGTGCTGAGTTTTTTGATTTCCACATGATTCTGCGCAAAGGCCATGCCCTCGTCGCAGAGCGTCCCGCAGCCGATCAAAAAATAGGTATGCCGCGGCTTTCCCTCGTCCTCCAGGTAGATCGGATCATCCCAGGTGACGTCCACTGCGTACCATGCGCCGTCCAGCCTGACATAGTTCCACATATGTGACTCTTTCCTGTCTCCGCTGAGAGCCTCGCCCGTAATGAGCATACAGGGAACGCCCAATTCATCACACAGCAGCTTGAATGCGCGCGCATAGCCCTCGCAGACCGGCCGGTATGCTCCGGTCAGATTGCCCTCCAGCGCACTGACCGCTTCAAAGGCGCGCATATGGGAGTTAATTCCGTCTTCGCTGCAGGCATTGTGCTCCGTCAGCCAGTCGTGAATGTATAAGACCCGCTCATAAATCGTAGCAAAGCGCGCCGCCGCGGAAGCCAGCTCGTCAATCCGCGCCTCCATCAGCGCAGCATCGCGCTCCACCTCTTCTGCAGAAGTATACGCGGCGGTATAATAAGTCTCCTCAACCGGCGCGATCGTTCCTTTCAAACGCCCGTCGCTCATCTGGGAAACCGTCAGCTTCATAGCCGCCATATCCAGCCAGAACGCCTCACTGTGGTCGCGGTTAAAGGCATTCATGGCGTCCTGATACATGGTGGTGGAAAGATCGTCATAGGAAACGGAGTCCGGGAAGTAGAATACGAGTTCCGATTTTCCATCGCGCAGCAAAACCAGGTTGTCCACCAGGACGTCATACACGGCCCGGGAGGCCGGGCTGAGCGTGCTGTAAAAATCCGGGCGGATTGAAACACCGGACGATTCTGCCGCGGTATATTTCACCTCGTCGCAATAAAATGTCCTGGGTACTGCCGCTTTTGCCGCCGGAAGGCCGGCGAAAAACAGCGCGGCCGTCAGGCATAATGCGATGACTCTGTTCCCCGTGCGCATATCTGTTCCTCCGTAAACTTGATTACCTTTATGATACCGGAATCCAGCGGCTTTTGCAACTGCATTTTGTCAGTGCGGCGTGGTTCCGGGCCTCGGCGCCTGCCGTACAGGATGCTATCTACCCGTCAGAATATTCTGCTGCGTCGGCTTGCGTTTCTCCGCGTGCCGTCCTATAATAAATGCAGAGAGATTGCCTGCACAGAGTGTGACTCACAAACTGGAAAGGGAGGACTGTTATGAACATCAACGAAAAAATACGGTACGAAAAGGACGAACATCTCACGATACTCCGCGTGACGGAAAGCGCCTATCTGATTGAAGACGACCGAAACGCCACCGCTTATGTTGTTACAGGCACACAGCGCGCGCTGGTTGTCGATACCTGCTTCGGCTATGAGAACTACGCCGAAGTGGTTGCCAGCATTACGGATCTGCCCACCATTGTCGTCAATACACACGCACACGGCGACCACTGCGGCGGAAACGGCTATTTCGAGAAATCCTACATCGGTGAGGCAGAGCTTCCGCAATATGAAAATGCCACCCGCCCGGGCGCTCGTACGGACGGCGCTCCGGCTGCCTGTCCCGCCGAGGTTCTTCACGAGGGCGATACCATCGATCTTGGCGACCGAAAAATCGAAGTCATCCACTTTGCCGGTCACACGCCCGGCGCTCTGTGCCTGCTGGACCGGAAGGAACGTATTTTGTACACCGGCGACTCCATTCTTGGGCGCACCGTCTATCTTTTCATGCAAAACTCCGTCAGCGTTTCCGAGATGAAGAAAAGCCTGCTCCATATCAAGGAATTCAGCGACGGATTCGACCAGCTTGCAACCGGCCACGGACGCACGCTGGACCCCGTCACCTATATTGATGCGCTGATCGATGCCTGCGATACCATTCTGGCCGGTGCTCCGGCAGATCGCTTCGGCACGATAGAAGTCCACGGCATGACGCTCCCCTGCTGTTATTATCCGGGAGAGAACGACATGCAGGCCACTCTGATTTACCGGGAAGATCTGGTCCGGTGAAGCCGCGGCAGTTTTCGCCTTAACAGCGCCGCATTACGGATCAAAAAAAGGCTTTCAGTCCGGGTTTCTCCGGTTTGAAAGCCTTTTTTTATGCAGTCCAAAGGGAAAATCCGCTTCCCACAGCAGATAAAATTATGGCACGATTTCTTCGAGAGAAACCATGGTGCCATCTGCCAGATAGACCTCCGCGCGCCAATGTTCACCCGGAACGCAGTCCGTCACCGCTGCCTGCTGCCAATTTGACAGGAAATGCACAGTGAAGGGGTCGTCGTAGGCGATATCGTACAGGCGGCCGTCCCGGTAGAACTCCACGCGTTCAATCTGCTCCGGATACAGTGCGGACAGCGCGATCCAACGCTTGCCCTCATAGCAGCGCTCCGGTTCAAAACCTTCCAGCCGGAATTCGTTGCCGGCGGCTTTGGGTTCAATTCCGAGTGCCATTGCCATACGGCGTGCAAAAAAGTCATCGGCGCCGGGCTCTATCCCCCAGGCAGTCGGAGGTTCCTGCTTGGTCATATTGTTATAGTACCCCCACGAGGCGCCGGCGCGCATAGCGACAGCCAGATTGCCAATTGCCTGCGAATCCTCATTGCAGAGCACCGGACGGGCAGGACGAACGGCGAATGCTTTTTTCAGCAGGTTCGCAAGCTGCTGCCGGGACTGTCCGTTTCCGTGGACAAGAATCACATCGGAGGCCTCGGCCACCGCCTGTGAAAAATAACCGCCCGAGCCGCTGCATCCCACAGGCAGTCCGCCGGAAAGTCTGCGCGCTTCACCGAGCAGGCTGGCCATGCTTTTCTCGTCCTGTATCACCGGATGACCGTCAAACGAAGCATAATCGAATTCGTTTGCCACTTCCAGAATCACATTTGTCGGGGCCAGCTTCCGCAGCCAGCCGCAGGCTGTTTCCACAGCACGGCGTATCGCACCGTCATTTTCAAAAAAGCGGCACTGTGCGCCATACAGCAGGCTGACGATGACCACCATGCCCAATTCATCCGCCGCCTCAATGATTTTCTGCATACGCCCAAGATAGGCCGGGTCGATTTCACTGCCGTCCGGGCTGTACGGATTGTTGCCGATCGTGCCGTTATCCAGCGTGAAGCAGGGGCCGCCGCCCTGAAATCCGACTGTGAACGCACGCAGCCCTTTGCCGTACCATGCAGGGAGCGCCGCAATCAGTGCATCCGTGTTCCGGTCGGGATCAAAGGTCCGGCCGAAGCGCCGGAAACGTTCCGGCGCCATGTTGTCGTCAAATACGCCCTGAATAAAGCGCGCGTTGAGCAAAAGTCCCCGGAATTCCTCCGGGCAGGTGGAAAGCTCGCTGTATACCGGCGCACCGTTAATGAAAAAACGCCGGTCCTGTATCGAAAGTCTGGTTTTCATCGTGTCACCTCCGTCTTACATCAGGGATTTCAGCAGTTCGAGCGAACGGCGGGCGTCGGCCGCCATATCGTCTGTGCCGCCTTCGATGGAAATGCGCGCGTGATAGGAGCAGGCGGACAGTGCCGCACGCAGTGCTGTATAATCCATGCCATCCTCCGCGCAGGGATACTTCCGCTCCGGTGAGGCAATGTGCATATGCACGATTTCCCCTGCCGATCCGGCGATTACGTCAAAATTCTCCGCTTCGCAGTACATATGCCACACATCAGCCAGCGTGCGTACAGCGGGATGGTCCGCATCGCGCGCGGCCTTCAGGCCGTCCGCCACGCGGTTAATCAGGTTCGATTCCGGGAAATGCAGCGGTTCGATTGCCACCACGATGCCATAGCGCGCCGCAATATCGCCGCACAGACGCAGCGCGCGAAGAAACTGCCGGTAGGCCGTGTCCGGATCAAAGCCCTCCGGAATGTTGCGGGAACGGCTGCTGCCCAGCACGACCACGCGGATGCCCAGTGCTTCGGCGCGCGCCAGCGCGTGCTCCGTGTAGGCCGCAATTCTGCCTTCGTCCACATCCGGGCCGGTCAAACGGATGTCGCCGGGGAAAAACACGTTTGCGGCCTCGGCGGGCAGCGCTGCCGCTTCCAGCGACGCGCGGCAGGCAGCAAATTCCTCCTCGCTCATGGCTGCCAGCGCGCTGAGGTTCAGTTCGATGTAGTCATATCCTGCGTCCTTCAAAAGCTGTGCATTTTCACAGCCGGTACAAATGCCAAATTTCACGGAAAAGCCCCCTTTTCAAATCTTCTTTTATTTTACAGGAAAACATCCGGCCTTTCAACGAAAACAAAATAAAATTTCAGATGCCGGCCGTTTCCTTCAGACCGTCCGGCGTCAGTTCATAGAGCTTTGTGCAGACTTCGCGCAGATATTTTCTGTCGTGGCTGACGGAAATGATCGCGCCGCCGAATTTCTGCAGCGAGGCACGGATCACCGGGTTGGAAAGCGGGCTGAAATTGCGCGTCGGTTCATCCAGCAGCAGCACATTGCAGCCGGAGATTTCAAGGTCCAGGAAGAAGAGCTTCGCTTTCTGCCCGCCGGAAAGTTCCGAAATGTGTCCCTGCATTTCCTCGGGTGTATAGCGCATACTGCCCAGATAGGTCAGCGCGCGGGTGATTTCCTCCTTGGAATGTCCGCTTGATACAAAAGCCATAGGCGTTCCCGCCAGTTCCAGCCGTTCGGTGTAATCCTGCGGCATATATCCGACTGTCATGTCGCGGCGCGGCAGCAGTTCCTGCGCAATCAGGCGCAGCAGCGTCGTTTTGCCGGCGCCGTTTGCCCCAATGATGCCGATGTGCTCCGGGCCGTATACCGCAAACCGGATATTCCGCGAAAGCACTCTTTCCCCCACGCGCAGTTCCGGCAAAGAGAAGTCCAGCACACACTTCCCCCGCGGAAGAGCGGCGCCCGCCGTGAAATCGAAGAAGATCGCCTCCTCCGTGTCCGGGATCTCCGTCCTATTCTCCGCTTCCCGCTCAAAGCGGCGCTGCTGGGCCTTCACGGCCTTCATTTTCTTCTTCAAAAGTCTGCCGGTGTGCGGATCCTGACGCGTGAGAGACGACTGTTCGTGATCCACGCGGTTATAAATCTGCTGCCAGCGTTCCTCGCGTACGCGTTGTTCCGCCCGTTCCTTACGCGCCACCTGTTCCTGATGCCGGAAGGTATCGGCACGCTGCGAAATATACTCGCGGTACGGCATCCGCGCCACCGTATAGCGCGGCATGGATTTTTTCCGCACCTGTTCCAGATGTATGATCACATTTGCCGTTTTCTCGATCAATTCTTCGTCGTGGGAAACGTACAGCACCGGCATTTTGCACGTCAAAATAAAAGTTTCCAGGCGTTTGATCGTTTCCAGATCAATATCGTTTGACGGTTCGTCCAGCAGCAGCACATCCGGCTGCTCCAACAGAATACGCACCAGCTGCAATTTCACCTTTTCGCCGCCGGAAAGCGTTCCGATCGCCCTGTCGGAATACAAAAGTTCAAGCGGCAGCTGAAACTGCACGGCAGCGTCTGCCAAAACGGCTGCCTCCTGCGCCGGATCCGCGCCGTGCGAGAGATACTCGTAAATTCCAAGCTGTTTTTCCGCGGGCGTCAGTTCCTGCGCGAGATAGCTCATTCGCACGCCGGAGCGATCGATGCTGCCGGACCAGTCGGCATAGTCCGAAACCAGCGATTCCTCATAGATCAGCTTCAGCAGCGTGGATTTCCCACAGCCCTCTTCCCCGATAAAAACGGCGCGGTCGCCGGGATTCAGCGCAAAGCTGAAATTCTCGATCAGCGTTCTCAGATTTCGTTTGACAGAAATGGAGACATTTTTTATTTGCAGCATAAGTTCCTCCTCAAAAGGCCGCTGTCCGGACAAATAAAAATGCGCCTGCTTCGCAGCACGAAACAGGCGCACCAATTCCACATAGATAAGGCTCCGCGTCAATTTACGGCAGGAAAGCATCCTGCGGCACGGCTAATGAGGAATCTTTGACCTGAAAACGGCGGCAAATTTCGGCATGACAAAAAAGCCCTGCCCGAATTCCACTGTCACAGATCAAAAACGCATCCTCACACCTCACATTTCATGTTCAACTTATCTGCAGTATAGCAGTCCGGCGTCAGGCTGTCAAGCCCGGTCGGACGCTTTCTCTGCCGGGAAATTGATTTCCAGCTTGGCAAAGAAGTCCTCCAGCGTCAGACGGGGATCCACACGATGGAACACCCGGATGGGCCGGTTGGTCTCGCAGGCAATGTAGTTCAGGTCCCGGGTGAAAAGCGGCGCCGGTATCACGTCATAATCATACTGACTTGCCTCCAAAAGCACCGTCACGGTGGGCTGATCCCCCAGGCACCACATTTCGCCGGCCGGCCAGGTCTGGTTTTCACCGTATTCATCGTTTAAGGCAACCAGCTGTTCGAACAAATAGCGCCCGATCTCCCCATGCGGACGGACCCGCACCTGCAGCTCTGCCAGGGAAATCTTGATCTGGCTGTACACCGGGGCCGGGATCTGCCAGAGATCAAGTTTGGAACCGAACACGATATTGGCAGCCGGCACATCCTGCAGAAGATTGAATTCCCATGTGCCGCGCGGATAAGCGCCGCCGCCGATCCAGACGCAGGTGAAGCGCCCGGCAATTTCCGGATTCATCAATAACGCCGTGGCTACATTGGTCAGCGCACCCAGACACACGACAAACAGCGGACGCGGATCCTCACGCAGTGCCTCTTCAATCAGGAAGCGGGAGGCTTCGTTCTCCTGCCAGGAAACCTTCGGCGTAAAAGCGCTGCTGTGACTGATCAGGTAGTCATCGTTCGTGCGCTCTGCCGGATCGTACTGCAGCGGATACTGCGAACCGTGCAGTACACGGTATTTTCCCTCGTTGCCGGTCAGCTTCAGGATCTTCATGATTTCATCATAGCTCTTCCCCATACTGGTTCCGTCATGATGGCGTACCTCAAAATGGGCCGCGTTGATCGCCATGATATCAAAACGGGGCGTCATGAGATGATGCGTCAGCGCAAACTGATCGTCCGCCTCGTTTTTGCAGTCCGTGTCCACGATTACGCGCAGATGCTTTGCCTTTGGTACAGTGTAATGATACATACCGGTCCCTCCCGTCCATTCTTTTTAATGCATGCCCGACGGCCGTTTATTTCTTCATTGCGGCATATTTTTCCGCAATTTTCAGCAATACCTGTACACAGTCGTCCATTTCCTCCGCGCAGGCATACTCCATGCGTCCATGGCCGTTATAGCCGCCGGTTGAGAGATTCGGACACGGCAGGCCCATATAGGAAAGGCGCGAACCGTCCGTGCCGCCGCGAACCGGCACGCTCGTGGGCGTTCCGCCCAGTTCCCGCACGGCTTCATATGCCGTTTCGATCAGATGCCAGTGCGGGCGCACCATTTCCGCCATGTTGCGGTAGCTGTCGCGGATCGTAATTTCCACGGTTCCCGCGCCGTAACGGCGGTTGATCTCGTCCGCCGCGCGGCGGGCGTCATCCTTGCGACGTTCTAAAATCGCCGCGTCGTGGTCGCGCAGGATATAGTCAAGCTCTGCCGTTTCCGCCTGACCGCGCATCCCGGTCAGATGGAAAAAGCCTTCGTATCCCTCCGTTTTTTCGGGACGCTCGTCCTCCGGCAGAAGCGCGGCGTATTCCATGGCGATCAGCGAAGCATTTTTCATAACGCCCTTTGCTCCGCCCGGATGCGTGCTGAGTCCGTGAACCGTCACGCGGAGAGACGCGGCATTGAAGGTTTCATATTCCACTTCTCCGAACCCGCCGCCGTCCGCCGTATAGGCAAAGTCAGCGCCAAAACGCGCAACATCAAAAAGATCCGCACCGCGTCCGATTTCTTCGTCGGGCGTGAAGCCAATCTTGATGTCGCCGTGCAGGATGGAGGGGTCGTTTTGCAGAATTTCCGCCATTGTCAGAATTTCCGCAATACCGGCTTTATCGTCAGCGCCCAGCAGCGTTGTGCCATCCGTCACAACCAGCGTTTTCCCGACTTTATTCTTCAGAGAGGGATACGCAGACGGGGACATCACAATGTCCAGCGCATCATTCAGGACAATATCGTCGCCGTCATAATGCTCGATCACGCGGGGACGGATATTTTCAAACGGCACCTCGTCCACAACGTCCATATGGGCAATGAAACCGATCGTGATCCCGCTCCACTCCGGAATATTGGCCGGAATCGTGCCGAATACGTAACCGTTTTCATCTACATTGGCATCATGGATGCCCAGAGACTTCATTTCTTCCACCAGTACCCTGGCAAATTCCATCTGGGCGGGCGTAGACGGGCAATTCGGGCAGTTTTCATCCGACGCCGTCGGGTACGCCGCATAGCGGATCAATCTCTCATAGGCTCTCATCACAATTCACACTCCCTGTAAAAATAAAGTGCCTCAAACGGGAACTTTCCTGAAAAGCAGTACACGGAAGCAGCCGTCCGGCTTATACCTTCGGCTCGTCTGAAAGATAGACGCCATCCTCCACGAGTTTCCGGCGCAGAACGCGATAGGAAAGGCTGCGCGTTGTCTCCCGGTTCATTGCGCACAGGGCCGCAGCCGTTCCGGCAGCCTGTCCCTGCGCCATGCAGGAAACCGTATTGCGCGTGGACATATGCGCATGATGATCCGAAGTAATCATCATGCCGGTTGCAAACAGGTTGTCAATCCCCACCGGCAGCATGGCGCGGTACGGGAAGCCATAGGAACCGCCCTCCGCAATGTTATAGCGCGGCGCCTCGTCGTGGAAGCCATATTCAAACACATCGTCCTCAAAGTGACGTCCGGAAGTAACTTCCTCATTCGTCAGGTCATAGTCGCACACGATGCAGCGGCCGCGGCGGATACAGGCCGACGGTGTAGAGCGCGCGATGTAGGCGTTTTCACAGCCGGGCACATATTTGCGCAACAGCTCGATGGCCTTTCTCTGGCGGCGGCGCAGTTCCAGTTCAGCCGCCGTCATGGCGTCACGGTCGGTCGGGCTGACCGGCAGCTTATAATCCAGCTTGACGAACATAAAGTAGCCCTTGTGCGTCGTGGTGATCTGCATGGACATACCGATTTCCCGGCATTCCTTTTTGAAGTCCTCGGGCATTTTGTCCACGTGAGCACAGACGCGGACAATTCCATTGGGATCGTCGTCGCGCAGGCCGCGGGCAACGTCCGCGCGGGCGCCGCACGCCGCGACATACTCCGCGTATTTGTCCATATCCACGCCGGCAACGCCGATCGGGCCGGAAATCCACTTGTCATTCGGCTCGGTATACTTCGCACCGGCGGCCGCACACAGGTCGCCGTAGCCGGTTGCGTCAATAAAGCACGCCGCACGCACCACGGAAATGCCGGAGTGGTTGGAAATCGTAATGGCTTCAATCCGGCCGTCGTTCACCACTGCGCCGATCATGACGGTGTTGGCATACACCGTCACGCCCGCCTCTGCGACCATGCTGTGTGCCACATACTTGTAAATTTCCGTATCAATCGCCGTACAGACTGCGTCGTACTGATAATATTCGCTCATTTCGCAGTGGCCGGTACAGCCTCCCTGTTCCGTCACGCGGTCAACCAGCTCGGAAGGAATGCCCCGCACCAGCTGGACCTTTTCCTTTCCGAAGGTCTTCCAGTTGTTAAAGAAGGAGTGCAGCGCCGTGCCGCCCTCCACTACCGTGCCGCCCAGATAGCCCTTCGACTCAATAAGGACTGTTCTCGCGCCCGTACGCGCCGCGGCAATCGCGGCAATCACACCGCCCGTGCCACCGCCGACCACGGCTACGTCAAATATCTGGACCGGAACCTGCTGTGCAGGTATTGTAAAATTTTGCTGCATTGGATATGCCTCCCCTGTTTCTATTTCTGTGACAACAGTATACAATACCCATCCTTTCAATGCAACCGAAATTCACGCAAGCCGCAGATTTTTTCCGGACGGCTTTGCCGAACCAGGCCGGATTCTATTGAAATGGGGGTGTTTTTGTGCTATGCTAAGTTCTGGTCCCCGAAAAAAGAGAGAACAGATAAGGAATTTGTGAATCATGGAAGTTTTTACACCAATGCTCAACCAGATGGCCGTGCTGTTTGTATTCATGCTCGCCGGCTTTATCCTGTGTAAACTGAAACTGGCCCCGGAAAATGCAGGGCTTGTACTTTCCAAGTTTGAAACGTATCTTTTCATCCCTGCACTGAATATCAACAGCTTCATGACGCACTTCACCGTGGAAAATATCGCCGTACGCTGGCAATCTCTCCTTTGCAGCCTCGTGCTGCTGCTGGCGGCAATCGGCATAGCCTTCCTTCTTTCGCGCCGCTTTGCGCAGGATGGTTATTCACGCCGCATTTATCTCTATTCCTTCGTCATTGCAAACCTCGGATTTATGGGAAACGCCATTATCCAGGGTGTTTTCGGTGATGAAATGCTGTTTGACTACCTCATTTTCACGCTTCCCATGGTAACTTTTGTCCATACCTTCGGCGTTGCGTGGCTGATCCCCGGCAAATCCGGCAAACTGACGCTGAAAACGGTCTGTTCGCCGATGTTCATCTCGCTTTTCATCGGTGCAATTCTGGGACTCAGCGGTCTGAAAATGCCCGCGTTTGTTTCAACGGCGCTGTCCTCAGCAGCCGCCTGTATGTCCCCCGTCGCCATGCTTTTGACCGGATTTATCATCGGTACCTTTGATCTCAAGGCGCTTGTCACCAGCCGACGGCTTTATCTCGCGGCCTTTTTCCGGCTGATTGTGATTCCGTTCCTCCTTGCAGGCGCCATGAAGCTGCTTGGCTTTTCCGGCAGCATTCTCATTTGTGCGCTCTGCGCCTATTGTATGCCGATGGGTCTGAACACCGTCATCATTCCGTCCTCATACGGCGGAGATACCAAACTCGGCGCCGGAATCGCGCTGATTTCCCACGTGCTCTCCATCCTCACCATCCCCCTGATGTTTCTGATCTTCACCTGATATGGCACATCACGATTTCGGTATTCTGGCCGCACACGAAGAGCAGAGCGATGCTTATTTCCCCTACACGCCGGAGAAGTTCGGGTGCATCCGGGTGGACATGAATGTGATTGATGCCTGCGGCCTCTTTTCCGAGCTGCGGGAGCTCCCCACATACATCCAGCGGATTTCCCGCCCCACACAGGGATTTGATGAGTGTGGGATCACGCTCATACCGCCCGAATCCCTGCCCCGCCTGCGTGACGCGGCGGTGCGGCACGGGCTGACAGCGCTTGAGGCGCTTGCCCGCCGCGCGGAGCAAATGGGCTGTTTTGTCATTCATTTCGGCATATAAAAAGCCTGCCTGGAACAAACTGTTCCGGCAGGCTCTTTTTTGCAGTGTTCGTTTAGAAGGAAATACCATATGCCAGCATGGACTCGGCAACCTTCAGGAAACCGGCAATATTGGCACCCATCACAAGGTTGCCCGGATCGCCGTATTCCACGGAAGCGGCATATGCGTTCTTATAAATGTTGACCATGATGCCGTCGAGCTTTGAATCCACTTCTTCAAAGCTCCAGCTCAGGCGCATGGAGTTCTGGGACATTTCCAGACCGGAGGTAGCAACACCGCCGGCATTTGCGGCCTTTGCCGGTCCAAAGAGGATGCCGGCTGCCTTAAAGGCCTCGACAGCTTCCGGAGTAGACGGCATATTCGCACCCTCTGCCACGGCGATACAGCCGTTTGCGATCAGCGCCTTGGCGCCGTCGAGATCCAGTTCGTTCTGCGTTGCGCAGGGAAGCGCGACGTCGCACGGGATCGTCCAGATCCCACGGCAGCCCTCGGTATATGTTGCGGTCGGGACAGCCTCGACATACTCCTTGATACGGCCACGGCGGACTTCCTTGATTTCCTTGACGATATCCAGCTTGATGCCGTCCGGATCATACACATAACCGTTGGAGTCGCTCAGCGCGATGACGGTTGCACCCAGTTGGGTGGCCTTCTGCGTTGCATAGATGGCAACGTTGCCGGAACCGGAGATGACAACGCGCTTACCCTCGAAGGAGTTGCCGGCGCCTGCCAGCATTTCGCGGGTGAAATAGCAAAGGCCATAGCCGGTAGCTTCCTTACGGGCGAGAGAACCGCCGTAGGTCAGGCCCTTACCGGTCAGAACACCGGTATGCGTGTCGGTCAGGCGCTTGTACTGGCCAAACATATAACCGATCTCACGTGCGCCAACGCCGATATCACCGGCGGGAACGTCGGTATCCGGTCCGATATACTTAAAGAGCTCCGTCATAAAGCTCTGGCAGAAACGCATGACTTCTGCGTCCGACTTGCCTTTTGGGTCGAAATCGCAGCCGCCCTTACCGCCGCCCATGGGAAGGCCGGTGAGGGAGTTTTTGAAGATCTGCTCAAAGCCGAGGAATTTCAGAATGGAGGCGTTGACGGACGGATGGAAACGCAGGCCGCCCTTATACGGTCCGATAGCGGAGTTGAACTGCACACGGTAGCCGCGGTTGACCTGTACTTTACCCTGGTCGTCCACCCACGGTACGCGGAACATAATCATACGCTCCGGCTCGACAATGCGGTCGATCACGCCGGCGGCCACGATGTCCGGGCGACGCTCGACAACAGGCGTCAGCGACTCAAGAACCTCGCCGACAGCCTGTAAAAATTCAGGCTCGTTTGCATTACGTTTTGCAACGGCGTCATATACGCCCTGCAAATAGGTGTTTTTGAATTCCATTTCCTTTTGCTCCTTTCGGTATAGACAGCGCCGGTACTTTACCGGTTTAAAACACTATTGCTCTAATAATCATACACCTCTATTTGATATTTGTCAATAAATGTGTGACAGGGAATCCGGGATATTCCTTGATTTTTTCAAAAACTGATGGTAATATGATGGAAAAGAGGTGTTTTATGAACCGAAAAGCCGCGCTGCTCTGGCGTTTACTGCTGTATTCGCTGGCAGCTTTCCTGTTTTCCGTCATTCCCACACGCATTGTGGAACTGGGATCTCTTTGTATAATTTACCATATTACTGGATATCGTTGTCCCATGTGCGGCATGACACGTGCGTTTTCAAACGCCATGCATTTTGCCTTTTCACGCGCCATTTCTTTCAATCCGCTGATTCTGCTCATTTTTCCGCTGTTCTGGTTCCTGTTTCTCGACGACGCGCTGTCCCTGATCTCCGTCATGCGCGGCAGGGGCTATTCCAGCGTTTTGGAGCGCATCTGGTACCGCATGGACGGAAAAAACCGCGCTGTGCCAAAGGCGCCGCGCGGCTGAATTTCACTTTTTCCCCGAAACACCCTTTCGGCACCTGGTTTTTGCGTGTTCCGACCGTTTTTCATGCCGGCCGATTTGCAGGAGATGCTGGCCCTCCTCCGGTTTTCTGCGGCGTTCCTCCTCCGCCAGTCTGGGCAGCGGCTGCGTGGAGTCAAAAAGGACGGCGCTGTCCTGCTGTTCTCTGACAATATAGAGCACATGATTGAGTTCCGCGCCCATAATCAGAATCACGCCGGTCAGGTACAGCCACAGCATCAGCACAATAATCGCACCGATGGAGCCATAAAGCAGCGAATACCGCGCCATGTTTTCCACATAGAATGAAAAGCCGATGGAAGCAACCAGCCAGCTGATCGCAGCCGCCACGGCGCCCGGAATAACCTGACGGAAGGCAATTCGTTTGTTCGGCACAATGGAATATAAAAACAGCAAAATGCAGAAAAACAGCAGCGTAATCGGCACGAATCGCAGGACGTGCCACATATTGATTTCCATGGTGCCGATGTTGATGATCTGAGAAATATATTGTAAGGCGCTGCGCCCCAGAATCAGAATTACAATCGTCAGGACAATGGAAACCAGCATGGCGGCGGAAAACCCGATATTAATGAGGAATTGCACGATAGCATTTCGGCCATTCTCAATCCGATAGGCGCGGTTGACTGCAACAGACAAGCTGCTTACTGCGCGGGACGCGGACCATAACGCCGCAAAAAGTCCGATGTACATCAGGCCGTCCATTTGCAGATTGGTGAAATATTCAATATAGTTCAGCGCAATATTCAGCACGTCGGCCGGGATTACGCCCTTTAAAAGCTCCTGGACGGAGTCCACATTGATGTGAAAGGTACCGATCAGGAGGCTGGTGAAAATCATCAGCGGGAAAAACGACAGCAAAAAGAAATAGGCCAGCTCTGCCCCGGCTCTGCCAACGCCATCCGTAAAAAAGCGCATGATAAATTCCCGGACAGACCTGTAAACCAGGTTTTTTCTGATTTTCTCAATCAACTTCATTCCAAGCGTCCTTCAAGTCAGAATTCCGTGACATTTCTCTGCCGTATCTCTCAAAAACGTCACAGCGGTCTTTGAAATCATATTATATACCATTTTCATTCTTTATTCAAACTTTTTCTGTTACATTGACAAGATTCTTCTGCCCGGTTACAATATTATCAGGAAATGGAGGGCTGTGATGTGAAAAAACAACTGATTTGTCTGCTTGCATCTGCTTTTCTTCTGACGTCCGTCGCGCTTGCGGCCGGTATCGGCGCTTTTGACAGCGCCGGCTGCAACGTGTACACCGGCTCGTCGTATTATGCCGAATTTGACAGCAATTACGATATTGACGCCTATGGAAGCGATCCTCCCCTCTTCTGCGACGGGCTTGCACCGGTCTGCTTAAACGGCCTGTGGGGCTATGTCGACAGGAACGGATTCGTTGCCATCGACCTTGCGTATTCCAGTGCGGGCAGCTTTTCCGAAGGACGCGCCTTCGTTGGGACCCCGGACGGCATTTCCTGTATTGATACGGAAGGAAATCTGCTCTTTACGCTGCCCTGCCAGCAGGCATTTCCATACAGCAACGGACTTGCCAAGTTCCGGCAGGACGATCTGTATGGATTTGTGGACCTGAACGGCAATGTCGTCGTCAAACCTGTATGGCTTGACGCCGGATATGCCGCGGAAGGTTTTATCTCCGTTGCCGACGAAAACGGTTACGGATACATCGACTATTCCGGCAGCGTGTTTATCACGCCGCAGTATGAAGTGGCGGCAGAGTTTTCCGGCGGTGCGGCTTACGTGCAAAACGGGCAGACCGGCATGCTGATCAACATGGAGGGCGATGTGATCTATGAAAACGTCTATTCCGGCCTGATCGACGGCCTGGCGGTTACGCAGGCCGAAACCGGCTGGGGCTTCGTGGATGCTCTTGGCAAAATTGCCGTAGATTGCGTCTGGGAGGACGTGGATCTGCCCTCCGAGGGCCTGATCGGCGTCCGCAGCGGCGGCAAATGGGGCTTTATCAACCTTGATGGTGAAATCGTGATCGACTTTGCCTGGGACTTTGTCTGGCCGTTTTCCGACGGGATGGCCATGGTCGCCGTTTCTTCCGATGGCTATGCCGTCGATCAGTATGGATTTATCAATTCCGTGGGCGAACAGGTGGTTGCCTGCGAATATGACAGCGCGAAATCCTTTTCCGGCGGCAGAGCCGCCGTCTGCCGTGACGGCCTGTGGGGCTATGTTGATGCGCTGGGCTCCGAAATCGTCCCCTGCGCCTATGAGTTTGCCTCGGATTTCCACGACAATTATGCCGTTACCGGCAGTAACGGCGTTTTCACCGTGATTGACGCGCAGGGAAATCCCATCACGTTTTACCGCGAGGAGGAAGCACCCCTGCCGCCCCCTCCGGAAGAAGAGCCGCAGCCGGAGGAGGAGGAGGAGGAACCGCTTGTATTGCCGGAAAAGGAAACGCCGTCCGGTCAAAAAACTTCCGTCGGCACAATCATTGCCATTGTTTTAGCCGGCCTGTTCCTTCTTTTCCTCGCCACCGCCATTATCCTGCGCGAAGTGAATATCCGCCGCAGGAGGCGCAGACGTCTGATCTCCCGTGGACGCGGCAAGCACGGAAAATAACGTTCATTTTTCGCAAAAACCCCCGGACAGGCGTCTGTCCGGGGGTTTTTCATCCTGCAAAAGCGCCGCACAGGGCAGCGAAAAACAGTTCACCGCCTTTTATGCCGCCGGTTCGCAGTAGATAATCTCGTTTCCTTCGCGCAGCAGAGTGTAATCCATGGTTTCGGCGCCGTCAAGCGCTTTTTGAACCAGATCATACAGAAGATCCGCGCTCCACTTCCCCGCGCAGCACAGATATTCCGTGCTGACGGTCGTACCGTCCGACGCCGTTTCCACGTAAATGTAGTGCCGGCGCACCAGCGGACTCTGCGTGTGCGTGTAAGAGATGCGCTGCGGCGTCAGCTCCGGGTCCAGGTCGGAAAGATGCAGGGCATAGCTTCCCTCCGGCAATTCGCCGGAGGCATTGCCCAGATTCACCGCAGAAAGGAACGTAATGCTGATGCTGACCGCCAAAATGATCAAAAGTCCGATCAGAATGGAGCCTTTTTTGTGTTTTGTCCGGATTTTTTTGACGATCCACACCACGCCCGCCGCCAGCAGCAGCGGCGCAACCGTCAGCATGACCCGGGGATATCCCGAAAGAGCATCCGCCAGAAAGGATGCGGCGACATAGCATACAAAAAGCACCGTAATGCTGTAAATCAACACACTCCGCACACGGGAAGCCATCAGCGATGACACCGGCAGCGGCACACCGCGGCGGATTTTGCTTCTTCCCAACAGGAAATACACCAGATGATAAAGCAAAATCGCGCAGCACGGCACAACAAACACCACAAACAGGGATGTCTTGCAGAAATCCGTATAAGTCAGAAAGCTGCGGTAGGTCATGCGGGTTTGACAGATCAGACCAAACGCCAGTACCAGCAGCATGACCAGTACCGCGTAAAACTCCCGGCGCCAGACGGCCACCCGCAAAAGCTTGTCTTCCTGCGGATGTACGCCTGCGGGCAGGGACTTATCTGTCCCCTCCCGACAGAAATAGTACAGATAGTCGCTTTGCGCACAGAATTCCCATCCGGCCTTCCGCCAGCGGTTCAGATACGCCTCGCGTTTCTTTTTTCCGTTGTCCGAAAACTCCTCTGCAAACACATCCGCGCGGTAAACACGCTGCGCCGGCTCGCAGTCGGAAAGTTCGGCAATGTACCCGGATACGCTTGCAAGTTTTCGGCCGCGCAGCGACATCCGCTCCAGATACGTTTCGCTTGCCCGATAATCAAAGGGCTCAAAGCCCCAAAAAACCTTGTGATTTGACTGTTTCATTCAAAACCTCCATTCGATGCCTTATGATATCACAGAAACCCGGCTTTTTCAACAGCAGCCGACAGAGAAACTGTTGTCACAAAACGCACACTGTGTTATACTAAAAACATAATTTTCGATTTTTCAACCGTTAAAAAACGCACTTTGCATGACAGGGAGGGTTCATGATGATATGTCCGAAATGTTCGCGTGAGATGCCGGGCGACCAGTCCGTATGCGATTACTGCGGCTTCACCTTTCAAACGCCCAGGCAAAACCAGGACGGCGGTACGGCACCCTATGCCGCCGCACCCTTCGCAGGTCCTGCTTTTGAAAATCACGCTCCCGCAGCCGAGCCTGCGCAGGCGCCCGGATATACGCCGCGTACCACTGTGCAGACCCCGCCCCCCGCTTATCAGCCGTCTTATCAGCCCAATTATGCCGCGTATACGGAGCGTTCGCGGAATGAGCCGCTCTCCATCGCCCAGTATATTGGTATGTTCCTTTTAAATTGCATCCCGCTGGCCGGTTTGATCGTCATGATCGTCTGGGCCGCCAGCCGCTCCACAAATGTGAACCGCCGTCACTTTGCGGCCGCCGCTTTGATCCTGCGCGCAATCGCGCTGGTCTTTGTGCTGGGCGCTTGCATCGTCTTTTTCGTTTACAACACGCCGCTTTTCTTCCTCTTTTTCCGCTGACGGCCGTTTCCGAGAAAGGATATCCCAATGATTCTTTCCGCCTCCCGCCGGACAGACATTCCCTGCCATTTTGCGCCCTGGTTTGCCGGCAGAATACGTGCCGGAACTGTCCTGACGCGCAATCCCATGAATCCGGCGCAGCTTTTCCGCATTCCCCTCTCGCCGGACCTGATCGACTGCATCGTCTTTTGGACAAAGGATGCGCAGAATATGCTGCCCCATCTCCCGCTTCTCGACCGGCTCGGCTACCGTTATTACTTCCAGTTCACGCTGACGCCGTACGGCCGCGATCTGGAACCGGGACTGCGCAGCAAACAGGAAATTCTGGATACCTTCCGCACACTTTCCGCCGAAATCGGGCCTTCCCGCGTGCTCTGGCGCTATGATCCCATTATTCTGAACGAAACGCTGGACACGGGCTGGCACCGGGAACAGTTTGCCCGGATGTGCGACAGTCTCGCGCGCTGGACGCGGCGCGTCACCGTCAGCTTCGTGGATCTGTATCCCAAACTGCACAGCAGCCTGATCCGCCCAATCTCCTCTTCCGAGATCACGGAGCTCTCCGGTTTTCTGGCGGAAACCGCAAAGGCCTGTGGACTGGATATCCGCGCCTGCTGCGAAGCTGCCGACCTGCGTCCTTTGGGCATCCGGCCGGCTGCCTGCATCGACCGGGAATTGGTGGAATCGCTCTGCGGCTGTCCGGTGGACCTCCCGAAGGATACCAACCAGCGTTCCGGCTGCGGCTGTGCCGCAAGCATGGACATCGGCGCATATGACACCTGCCCGAATGGCTGCGTATATTGTTACGCAAACCGCAGCGCTGCGGCTGCCTGCCGCCGCTATGCCCAGCATGATCCCGCTTCGGAGCTGCTCTTTGGCAGCGTACAACCGGGTGAAACGGTCAGGCTGCGGCAGATCCGTTCCTGCCGAAAAGAACAGCTCTCCTTTTTCGATTAAAAAAAGTGCCTGGCGTTTTCTAACGCCGGGCACTTTCTCATTTTTCGGTTCTCAAAGGACGGCCGCAATACGGCGCACGCCTTCCGCGCTGTCCTCGGCCGTTCCAAAGGCCGTCAGGCGGATATATCCCTCTCCGCATGGTCCGAAGCCGACACCGGGCGTGCAGACGATATTTGCCTCCTGAAGCAGGCGGTCAAACAGCTCCCACGATCCCATACCGTCCGGCGCTTTCATCCAGATGTATGGCGAATTTTCGCCGCCGGAAGCCTGAATTCCCGCGCTGCGTAGGCCATTCAGGATCGTTGCGGCATTGCGAAGATAAAAATCTATGGTTTCGCGCACTTCGCGCGCACCCTCGGGCGTATAGATGGCCGCCGCGCCGCGCTGAACGACATACGGAACGCCGTTGAATTTGGTACATTGACGGCGGTTCCACATCTCACGTAGGCTGACGCCTCCACGCATCAGTTTCCGCGGTACAACGGTGTAGGCACAGCGGTTTCCGGTAAAGCCTGCCGTTTTGGAGAAGGAGCGGAATTCAATCGCGCATTCGTCCGCGCCCTCGATTTCATAAATCGTATGCGGAATGTCCGGCGTCCGGATGAAGGCCTCATAGGCGGCGTCAAACAAAATCACCGAACCGTTTTCGCGCGCATAGTCCACCCAGGCCGCAAGCTGATCGCGCGTTGCCGTTGCGCCGGTCGGGTTATTCGGGAAGCAGAGATAAATCATATCCGCGCGCGTTTTGGGCAGTTCCGGCACAAAGCCGGTTTCCGCCGTGCAGTTTAAATAGACCAGGCGGCTCCAGTGACCATCCGGGCCGTATTCTCCTGCGCGTCCCGCCATGGCGTTTGTATCCACATAGGCCGGATAGACCGGATCGCACACCGCAACCACGTTATCCACGGCAAACAGGTCGCCGATATTGCCGCAGTCGCTCTTCGCACCGTCGCTGACGAAGATTTCCTCTGCGCTGACGGATACGCCGCGCGCGGCATAGTCCTCTTTGGCGATCACTTCGCGCAGGAATTCATACCCCTGCTCCGGGCCGTAGCCATGGAAGGACGCCGCAGCGCCCATCTCGTCCACGGCCTCGTGCATGGCACGCACCACGGACGGAGCCAGCGGCCGCGTGACGTCGCCGATCCCCATATTGATCACGCGCACACCCGGATGGGCGGCAAGATAGGCGTTTTTGCGTCTGGCTGTCTCCGAAAAGAGATAGCTGCCCGGCAGCTTTTGAAAATTGTCATTCAGTCGCACCATAGTGATTCTTCCTCCCCGTAAAGCTCGCCGTCAAAGGATATCACGGCGGGGCCTGTCATGTAAATATGTCCGTCCTGTTCGTCCCAGCGGATTTGCAGATCGCCGCCGGAAAGCCGCACCACGGCTTCCCGCTCGCAAAGCCCGTTCAGCACGGTGGCAGCAAGCGTTGCGCACGCACCGGTTCCGCAGGCCATCGTCTCACCGGAGCCCCGCTCCCACACGCGCATTTGCAGCGTTTTGCGATCCACTACACGCACAAATTCCGTATTGATCCGCGCCGGGAACAGCGGATGGTGCTCAAACGCCGGGCCAATCGTCTCAATATCCAGAGCATAAGGATCATCCACATAAGTTATGCAGTGCGGATTGCCCATGGAAACGCAGGTGACCGTCCAGTCCTGTCCCGCGGCGCGCAGCGGCTGCGCCAGGAAGGTTTCGCCCTCTGCCGCAACCGGGATTTTCTCCGGCCGCAGCTCCGGTTTTCCCATATCCACCGTCACCGTATCCACGCAGCCGTCCTTCACGTGCAGCTGCAGCGTCTTGATGCCTGCAAGCGTTTCCACAGTGATCTGTGTTTTTCGGGTCAGACCTTTATCGTAAACAAACTTCCCCACGCAGCGGATGCCATTGCCGCACATTTCCGCCTGGGAGCCATCACTGTTGTACATATCCATGCGGAAATCTGCGCAGTCTGAGGCAGCAATGCAAATCAGGCCGTCAGAACCGACGCCGAAGTGGCGGTCTGACACACGAACAGCCAGGGCCGCAGGATCCTTCAGCAATCTGTCTGTACAGTCCACATAGACATAGTCATTCCCCAGACCCTGCATCTTTGTAAACTTCATACTCGCCCTCCCCACTCGAAAAAGAAAAAAGAGCAAACGCCGCCCGCCGAAAAGCGGAGCACCATTGCTCTTGCTGCAAGTATTATACTGCACGCACCGCTTTTTTGTCAACCAAAATTCGGCGGCCGGCCGATCTTCATGGTATCTGACAAATGACGGCTGCTCCAAAGTCCCTTTTTTTAGAAAAATTTCTAAAAAAGGTTTAATCGCCCCTTCTCTTTTCCCACTTCTATTGACACGGAGCGTGGGCAATGCTAAGATACAGCATAGATGAAAAGTGTCGTTTTTCCATCTGTTTTACAGTTTTTCCAGTGTTTCGTGCACTTAATATTTCAAACGGGCCGAAATTTACCCGGACCGTTTCTGTGTCGGAGGCAAAGAAAATGGAAAACCAACTGGTATTGGTTTTGGATTTCGGCGGGCAGTACAAAGAGCTGATTGCGCGCCGCGTTCGTGAATGTAAGGTTCTTTCTCAGATCAAGCCCGGCAATCTGCCGCTTGAGGAAATCCGTGCGCTCTCCCCCATTGGCATTATTCTGACCGGTGGTCCGGACAGTGTATACCGCGATGGTGCGCCGCGCTGCAATCCCGCGCTTTTCGATCTCGGCATTCCGATACTTGGTATCTGTTACGGGATCCAGCTGATGGCTTTTTCAACGGGCGGCACGGTTTCTCCCTGCTCCGTCAGCGAATACGGACGCACGGCTGTCACTGTCAATACCGATTCCCCGATTTTCAGCGGGCTGACCGCCCAGCAGATTGGCCTGATGAGCCATACCGACCAGATCAGCGTCCTGCCGGAGGGATTTGTCTCGATTGCACAGACGGAGAATTGCCCGAATGCAGCCATCTGGAATCCGGAAAAGCGTCTTTTCGGCACCCAGTTCCATCCGGAAGTGGAAAATACGCCGAACGGCACACAAATGATCCGGAATTTCCTCTATCAGGTCTGCGGCGCACGCGGCGACTATGATATGCGGGATGTAGAGCAGCGGCTGCTGGCGCAAATCCGCGCACAGGTTGGCAAAGAGCACGTCATATTGGGACTTTCCGGCGGCGTGGACTCCTCCGTTTGTGCTGCGCTGCTGGCCAAAGCAATTCCGGGGCAGCTTCATGCGATTTTCGTGGATCACGGCCTGATGCGGAAAAACGAAGGCGACGAAGTGGAAGCGGCATTTGCAAACCGCGACCTCGATTTCATTCGTGTGAATGCCGAAGACCGTTTCCTGACAAAACTGGCGGGCGTGACAGAGCCGGAGCGTAAGCGCAAGATCATCGGCGAAGAGTTCATCCGCGTTTTTGAGGATCAGGCCAAACGATTGAAGGAACAATACGGACGGATTCGCTTCCTTGCGCAGGGCACCATTTATCCGGACGTGATTGAATCAGGCGCAAACAATTCGGCCAATATCAAGAGCCATCACAACGTCGGCGGATTGCCGAAAAATATGGAATTCACGGATCTGGTAGAGCCGCTGCGCGGGCTTTTCAAGGACGAAGTTCGGGCGCTCGGCCGTCAGTTAAAGCTGCCGAAGGCATTTATTGAGCGCCAGCCCTTCCCTGGCCCCGGCCTGGCCGTCCGCGTCATCGGCGAGCTGACCAGGGAGCGGCTTGATGTTCTGCGCGAGGCGGACGCCATCTTCCGGGAGGAAGTGCGACGCTATCGCGGGCGTAAACCGGATCAGTACTTTGCCGTACTGACGGATACCAAGAGCGTTGGCGTTGTCGGCGATTTCCGCGCATACAGCAACGTGGTTGCACTGCGCGCCATCCGCACAACGGACTTTATGACAGGCGTTTATGTGCCGTTTTCCCATGCATTTTTGTCCCGGGTCGCCACGCGCATTGTAAATGAAGTGAAAATCGGCGGCGGCGTTTCGCGTGTCGTGTATGATATCACGGGAAAACCTCCCGCAACCATCGAGTGGGAATAAATATTTAGTGTTTTCTGAATCCTGAAAAGCGTTGATAATACAGCGTTTTTCAGGATTTTTCTTTTTTAGCGGCTACAAATTGGCTACATTTGCAGCGATTTTTGTAGCCAGAGGCTCACGGCATAATGCCGTCAAGCTGTCTGGCTACCTCCACCTGCTTGT
>JAHAYX010000028.1 GCA_018384365.1 Clostridiaceae bacterium | reverse complement strand
TCAAGATTTTCTTTCGTGCCCAGCTGCCGAAGCTGCTTTCCATCGGCATCCAGGTCCATTGCGACCTGCAGCTTGCGGAAAAACCGGCCGTACTGTTTACCATACGCGCGAGCGGGGAAGATTATGCCGAATATGATCTGCGCTGGTATGCCGCGCGGGATACGCTCCGCGCACTTTCCGGTTTCGACGGTTATGTGATAGCGGGAAACCGGATCTACCGCGGCCTTTTGCGGGAACTGCGCGCGATTCCGCATGTTTCGGACGGCGCCTACACGGCGCGCGGAGCCGAACTGGGTGCGCTGCGCGAACTGTATGGCACGGCGCCGTATCTTTTTGACGTGCGGGATACGAATTTCATCAGCAAAAAGAGCAATCCGGTGGCAGAAACGATTGGTCGTATCCAGGAGGACGCCGCGCCGCGGCGCAAGGTGCGCGAGTGGGAAGGCCCGGCGGTGCTCCGCACGGCGGTGACGCCGCAGAACAGGCCCGGCACCTCGCGTTTCGTCCATTTTGTCGTAGAGGCAAAACGCCTGGTGAATGCACCTGCCCGTCCGGCGGAGTTTGTGCCGTTTACCTGTTATTGGCCGACCTATGCGAATATGTCGCGCGAACAGCGCGCCTGGTATTTTTACTGGCGGGATGCTTTTTACCGCGGAAATGCGCTGAAAACAGATCTGTCCTATATTTTCGTCGCGGTGTATGAAATCATTAACCGCGCGTATCCGGCCGGGCGGGAATCACTGGAACGGATGCTCTCCCTCTGGGAGACATACCGCGAGGCGTTTCCGCGTCTGGATTATTATATGTCGCAGTGGTGCGTGGATTACGTCATTGCCAATGAAATCTCCTTTGATTTTTCGGAGATTCTGCGGCGTATTCCGTTGACGGTGGTGAATATGCGGCCGTTTTTGGAGTTTTATGTCAATGACGCGCTGAAAACCGGTCTGCACGCACTGCCCTTTGACATTTTGTGCGAATTTTCAGAGTATCATATACAAAACAGCCGCTTCTATAAGGGGCACGAGGATCTGTGCCGGACCGCCGTACGCGCGGCGCTGGCGGAAATTGACCGCAGCCTGCGCGCGGCAAAGCAGGTCGGCCTGCTCGAGTACCTTGCACCGCGTCCGAAGCGCGAGGTGTGGGATTCCTATCAGGGCGCCGTGTGCGGCCGGGCGTCGGCTAAGCGCATGGAGGCGGAGTATATCCCATACTCCAAAAGCGCAGGAATCCGCGCATTCGTGGGCGGCGTGATGCGCTATGTGGAAAATGCGCTGCGCAAACGGGAAAAATATGCCGGACGCCTGCGCGGCATCGAACTGTCCGAGGCGGTTTTGCGGGCGATTGACCGCTCGCTCACGGCCAAAACGGCAGAGGATGCCAATCAACCGGGTGTGGTGATCGACCTGTCCCGTGCTGCGGAACTGGAGCGCGATTCGTGGGACAATACGCGCCGTCTGATCGAAGCGGTGCAGGATGCGCAGCCGGAGGAGGAACAGCCGCAGGAGGAAATCCCGGCGGAACCGTTTGCCGGCGGGCCGGAGACCCTGCCGCCGCTGCAGGATGAGGAACCCGAGACCTCCGCCGCGGCGGACGCGGGCGGATGGCAGGCCTTTGCGGATGCACTGGAACCGGTACACCGCACCCTGCTGCAGGCCATGCTGGCCGGCGCGGATGCGGCGGCGCTTTCCGGCATTGCGGCGCAGGCGTTCTCTTTCCCGGAGGCGCTTTATGACGATATCAACGAATTAGCCGCCGATATGCTCGGCGACATCCTGATTGATGCGGAAAACGGCGAAATTTATGAAGAACACCGCGCCGGGCTGGCATCGGTGATATAGAACAGGGGGAGGACTATGGCAGACGTTCGCAAAACACAGGACATCCCGAAACGGATTTCGGGAGCCATATTGAATTCATTGGCTGCGGGCGTTGTTCCGCGCACGGGGCTGGAATACATCGCAATTGGCAGAACGAATGAGATTGCCGCGCTGCTCAGCGATTTGGAGGTTGTGGAATCCGGCGGCAGTACGTTCCGCATGATCTCCGGCCGGTACGGCTCCGGCAAGAGCTTTCTGATCCAGCTCATGCGTTCGCACGCGATGGAACGCGGTTTTGCCGTCGCGGACGCGGATCTCTCTCCGGAACGCCGGCTTGCCGGTTCCAAGGGGCAGGGCCTTGCGACCTATCGGGAACTTCTGCGCAATCTCTCCACCCGTGCAGCGCCCGACGGCGGCGCACTGGCTGTGATCCTGACGCGCTGGATTTCCAAAATGCAGCTGACCATCGCGAAAGAACGCGGATTTGCGCCCGGCAGCCCGGAACTGGCCGACGCCGTGGAGCTTGCCATTATGGAAGTGATCAGCGGGCTGGAGGTGCTGGTGCACGGCTTCGATTTCGCAACGGCGGTGCGCTGCTTTTACCGCGGCGCAGTCTCCGGCGACGACGAACTGCGCCAGGCTGCGCTGCGCTGGATACGCGGCGAATTCGCAACCAAAACGGAGGCGCGCGCGTATCTGCCGGTGTCCGGCATTATCGAGGACAGCAGCTGGTATGACTATTTGAAACTGGTCGGCGCGCTGCTGGTTGCGGCGGGGCACCGCGGCTTTATCATCTTTATTGACGAGACGGTGAACCTGTATAAAATCACGCAGTCCATCTCGCGCGAGGCAAACTACGAAAAACTGCTGAATATTTTCAATGACTGCACACAGGGCAAGCTTTCGCATATGGCGTTCATCTTTGGCGCGACGCCGCAGTGTGTGGAGGATCGCCGCAGGGGGCTTTACAGCTATGAAGCGCTGCGTTCGCGCCTGTCCGGCAGCCGTTTCGCGCAGGCGGGCATTGTGGATATGTCAGAGCCCGTTATCAAGCTCCAGCCGCTGACACCGGAGGAAATTCTGGCGCTTTTGAAGCGCATTTTGTATATCCACGCGAAGCATTACGACTGGGACCCCGGCGTAACGGATGAACAGATCGTCGCGCTGGTGCAGAATCTTGCCGGGCGCATGGGCGCGGATGTGCTGCTCACGCCGCGCGAGGTCGTGCGTGACTTTACGGGGCTGTTAAATATCCTGCGCCAGAACCCGGAGGCTTCGTTTGAATCGCTGGCGGCAAAGCTGGACATCGGCAGCTCCGGTCAGACGGAGACGGCGGACGGCGGCGATGCGCAGTTTGCAGAGTTTGAGCTGTAAAGGCGGGGTATTCGCGGCGCAGTGCCTGAATATACATGTACCGGCTGGGAAAGGCGGTGCGTGTGTTGAACCGGATTACGCTTTATACTTTGATCGGCACGGCCTGCGGCGTGCTCGGAACCACGGGCGGCGGCATGGCGGCCTATCTTTTCAAAACGAAAAATCAAAGCATCCTCGGCGTGGTGCTGGACTTTGCTGCGGGCCTGATGCTGGCGGTCGTTTGCTTTGACCTGCTGCCGCACGCCTTTGAACTGGCGTCGTTTGCGGAGGTTATGGCCGGTGTTGCGGGCGGAATCGCGTTTGTCATGGTGGTGCAGTGGCTGCTCGAACGGGGTGGAAAGCATCTCGACGGGCTTGCACTCACCGCCGTAACGGTTGCAGTCGGTATCGCGGTGCATAATGTGCCGGAGGGACTTGCCATCGGCGCCGGGCTGATGGAAAATCGGCATTTGGGAGCTTCTCTCGCGGTCACCATGTTTTTACACGACATTCCGGAGGGACTCGGCATCGGCCTGCCGCTGCGTATCCGCGGAAAATCCTTTTGGAAGGCAGCGGCGCTTTCGCTCCTTGCGGGACTTCCGACAGGGGCCGGCGCGCTTGCGGGCGCACTGGCCGGGGGGATATCGGACGCCGTCACGGCGGCCTGCCTGTCCTCGGCAGGAGGCGCCATGCTGTATCTGGTGCTGGGCGAGATGATGCCGGAGGCACACCGCATGACGGAAGGGACCTTTACCAAGCTCTCCGGCGTGCTGGGCGTGATATTTGGTATTGTCATATCCGTGGCGCTGGGATAGAATAGGATACACAACAGAAGAAAGCGTTTTGCACAAATGAAAACGATCATTTATTCCATGGATGAAATAGAACAAGCGGGAGCCGTGATCCGCGCGGGCGGACTGGTCGCATTTCCGACGGAAACGGTTTACGGCCTGGGCGCAAATGCCCTGGATGCGGACGCGGCACGCCGCATTTTTGCGGCGAAGGGCCGCCCGCAGGACAATCCGCTGATTGCGCACATTGCAGACCTTGCCATGCTCGACGAGCTCTGCCACGACATTCCGGACACGGCGCGCCGCATTGCGGAGCGTTTCTGGCCCGGCCCGCTGACGATGGCGCTGCCGAAACGCGCTGTCGTACCCGATACTGTCACGGCTGGGCTGCAAACCGTCGGCATCCGCTTCCCGTCGCACCCGGTTGCACAGGCCCTGATCCGCGCGGCGGGCGTACCGATTGCCGCGCCCTCGGCGAACCGCTCGGGAAAGCCCAGTCCCACGACGTTTGCACACGTGTTTGCGGATATGAACGGCCGGATTGACGGTATCATCGACGGCGGCAATGCGGAAGTGGGCGTGGAGTCCACCTTCATTGAGTTTGTAAACGGAAAAGTACGCATCCTGCGCCCGGGCTATATCACGCCGGAGGATCTGGCAGAGGTTGTGGGCGCGGAAAACGTAGAAATCGATGGCGCCGTACTGCGGGGCCTGTCGGAAAATGAGCATCCGCGTTCCCCGGGCATGAAATACCGGCATTACGCGCCGTCGGCGCCGGTAATTGCCGTTTTGGGTGCAAACGGGGACTGTGCGCGGGAGATACGGCGCGGCGTGCGTGGGCATACGGGCGCAGCGGCCATCGTCTGTGACGAATATGTGGATTTGATCCCGTGCGAAACCCTCCGCGTGGGCCGCTATGGCGACTATGCGGCGCAGGCGCACCGTCTTTTTGATGCGCTGCGCGAACTGGACAGGCCGGATGTGGAGATCATTTATGCCCAATGTCCGGATGACCGCGGCGTAGGACTGGCTGTTGCAAACCGTTTGAAGCGCGCGGCGGGCTTTCATGTGGTCAATGCGCGGCATCTGACGGTGCTGGGCCTGACCGGCTCCACCGGCGCGGGCAAGGGCGTGGTATCGCACGCACTGGCGGATGCGGGCGCGAAGATTATCGACTGCGACGCGGTATACCACGAGATGCTGGCGCACGATGCCGCAATGCTTGCGGATTTGCAGGCGGAATTTCCCGCTGCTTTCGAGGAGGGCAGGCTGGACCGCAAGGCGCTGGGACGCATTGTTTTCCGGGACAGTGCAAAGCTGGAACGGCTGAACGCCGTGGTGCATCCGCACATCCGGCGGCACATTGCGGCACTGCTGGACGAACTGGAAACACAGGGAACGGCGCTTGCCGTGCTGGATGCGCCGACGCTTTTTGAAAGCGGTGCAGATCAGACCTGCGATTTCACGCTTGGCGTGACCGCAGATCCGGACGTGCGCGTCGCGCGCATTATGGCGCGCGACGGTCTGGACGCAGACTATGCGGCGCTTCGTATCCGGGCCGGGAAGCCGGACGGGTATTACAGCGCCAAATGTGATTTTATGATTGAAAACAACGGCGCGCCGGAGGACGCGGAATGTGCGGCGCGGGCTGTTTTAAAAAAAGTCATTTTACAATAGGAGGAATCCGGTATGGAACATAAAGAATTGCGTGAAAAACTACTTTACACCCCGAAGAATGGGTACGATCGTATCAGTGAGGAGGAACGCCGCAACGTATTCAAGGCTGCGGAAGGGTATAAAACCTTCCTTTCCCGTGCAAAGACGGAACGCGACGCGGTGATGACTGCTGTGGAACTGGCAGAGGCAGAGGGATTTGTCCCGTACAGCCGCGGCATGAAGCTGACCCCCGGCGACCGCGTTTATACGGTGAACCACGGCAAGTCCGTTATCCTGGCTGTGATCGGCCGCGATAATCTGCAGGAAGGCGCACATATTCTGGCGGCGCATATCGATTCTCCGCGCCTGGATTTGAAGCCCATGCCCATGTACGAGGACAGAAAGGAACTGGTCTACCTCAAAACGCACTACTATGGCGGCATTAAAAAGTATCAGTGGGCGGCAATTCCGCTGGAGCTGCGCGGCGTGGTCGCGTTGACGGATGGTGGAGTGGTGAACGTGGAAATCGGTGCAAAGCCGGGCGATCCGGTGTTCACCATCACGGACCTTCTGCCGCATCTGGGCAAGGACCAGAGCGCCAAAACGCTGGCGGAAGGCATTTCCGGCGAAGCGCTGAATGTGCTGATCGGCAGCATCCCCATGGCGGACGACGAGGGCGCCGACCGCGCAAAGCTGGCGATTCTCTCCTATCTTTACGAACAGTACGGTATCCGCGAGGAGGATTTCCTCTCGGCAGAGCTTTCCATTATTCCGAATTTCCCGGTCAGCGACGTCGGCCTGGACCGCAGCCTGATCGGCGGTTACGGTCATGATGACCGCTGCTGCGCGTATTCCGCCATCCGTGCGTTGTTTGACATTGGCGGTGTTCCGGCTAAGACGGCTGTGTGCGTGCTGGCTGATAAGGAAGAAATCGGTTCTGTGGGCGTGACCGGCATGCAGAGCCAGTTCTTCGATACTTTCATGTCCAATCTCTGCGGCGGCGACTGCTTTATGCGCGAATGCTATGCCAATTCCACCTGCCTTTCGGCAGACGTCTGCAACGCTTTCGACCCGATTTATGCGGAAGTTTCCGATCCGCGCAACTCCGCTTACGCCAACTATGGCGTCGGCCTGATGAAATATACCGGTGCACGCGGCAAATCCGGCTCCAATGATGCAAACGCCGAGCTGATCGGCGCGCTGCGCGCTGCGCTCGACAGCAAAAACGTGGTATGGCAGATGGGCGAGCTCGGCAAGGTGGACCAGGGCGGCGGCGGCACGGTTGCGTGCTATATGGGTAACCGCAACATCAGCACGATTGACATCGGCATCCCCGTGCTCTCCATGCACGCACCATATGAAGTGATTGCAAAGCTTGATCTTTACATGGCGATTCGTGCCATGAGCGCATTCTGCGCAATGGAAGAATAAACTTAGGAGGAATCTTATGACGCTTCGTGCGTATCTTGATTCACTTTCCGGGAAAAAAGTTGCCGTTTTGGGAGTGGGCGTCAGTAACCGCCCGCTCCTGCGGCTCCTGGCCGGAAGCGGGGCCTGTGTTACGGCATATGACCGCCGTGACCGCGCGGCGCTGGGCGAGGCTGCCGACGAACTGACGGCGCTTGGCATCGCACTTTCCTGCGGAGACGGGTATCTGGAAAGCCTTGAGGCGGACGTGATTTTCCGCACGCCGGGTATGCGTCCCGATGTGCCGCAGGTGGTAGATGCGGTGGCCGCCGGCGCTGTATTGACAAGCGAAATGGAGGCATTTTTCGAGGTTTGCCCCTGTCCGATTCTTGCCATCACCGGCTCCGACGGAAAAACGACAACCTCCACGCTGATTGCGGAAATGCTGACCCGAGCGGGCGTCCGCTGCCATCTGGGCGGGAACATCGGCCGTCCGCTGCTGGACATTACAGACGAGATTGCACCGGACGATGCCGCCGTGGTGGAACTCTCCTCTTTCCAGCTTATGACGATGAAAAAAAGTGCGTCCGTCGCGGTGGTGACGAACGTTGCGCCGAACCATTTGGATATCCATCGGGACATGGCGGAATATGTGGACGCAAAACGCCGTGTTTTTGCCGGCCAGACCCCGGAAAACCGCGTTGTACTGAACTTTGACAACGAGATTACGTGCGGCTTTGCGGCAGGGGCAAAGGGCCGTGTGATGCCGTTTTCCAAGCAGCCGCTTTCGGGGGACGGCGTGTATCTGAAAGACGGTGCAATCTGGGTAAACGCAGGCGGAAAAGCGGAAAAAGTGCTGGAAACAGCGGATATTTTCCTGCCCGGCCTGCACAACGTGGAAAATTATATGGCGGCGATTGCCGCCGTGTGGGGACGCGTCCCGACGGAGGCAATCCGCCGGACGGCGCGGGAGTTCCATGGCGTGGAGCACCGTATTGAGTTCGTGCGGGAGCTGCACGGCGTGCGGTATTATAACGACTCCATTGCAACTTCGCCGACGCGTGCGATCGCCGGACTCCGTTCGTTCCCCGAAAAGGTGATTATGATTGCGGGCGGCTATGACAAACATCTGAGCTTTGCACCGCTCGCACCGGAGATTCTTTCTCACGTCAAAACGCTGGTACTCTGCGGAGCAACCGCCGGCATGATCCGCGCGGCTGTGGAATCGGCAGAGGGATTTTCGCAGGAAAAGCTGCCGATTCTGGAAACGGACGACTTTTCACAGGCCATTGAATTGGCGCGCGCAAATGCTGCGCCCGGCGACGTGGTGATTCTCTGTCCGGCCTGCGCGGCTTTTGACAAATTCCCGAACTTTATGGTGCGCGGGAAGACCTACAAAGATTATGTAAACTCACTGCCCGAATAGGCGGGAGGGATTATCTTGCATACGAAAGAACTTTTAGAACGCCTGTGCGCCATGAGCGCGCGCTCCGGCCGGGAATTTGAGGCGGCGCAGGAGGTTTGCCGCCTGTTTGCCGAGACCTGCGGCGAAACTTATGTGACGCCGATGGGCAGTGCGGTCGGCATCCGGCGCTGCGGACTGGAACAGGCGCCGCTTGTCCTGCTGGACGCGCATCTGGACCAGATTGGCTATATGGTCAGCCGCATCGAGGACGGCTTCCTGCATCTCGTGCCGGGATATGACCGCACGCCTCTGCCCGGAAAGGAAATGCTGGTGCTTGGACGGGAGCGCGTGTATGGAATTGCGGCGGTGCTGCCGCCGCACTTGCGGAAGAATCCCGACCAGCCGGACGACTACGAACAGTTTGTCGTGGACATCGGCTGTTCGCAGGAGCGGGCGTGTGAGCTGGCTGCGCCGGGTGACGCGGTGGTTTATCTGCCGCATTTTGACGAGCTGGACTGCGGCCATATCGCATCTCCTTCCGTGGATGACCGCGCGGCGGTTGTAGCCATCCTGCTGGCGCTGGAGCAGACGGCAGGTCGTGAACTCTGCGTGGATATTGCGGCTGTGGCCAGTTCCCGCGAAGAAATCGGTGGTCCGGGTGCGCTGACGGCGGCCTATGGCCTGTCACCGGATTACGCCGTGGCGCTGGACGTTACGTTTGGCATACAGCGCGGGGTTGACGCGCCGGACGGTGTGCCGGAGGACTGCGGCGTGACCATCACGCGCGGCCCGCATCTCAACCGCCGCCTGACCGAAACACTGTTCCGCCTGGCGGAGGAGCAGCATATCCCGCACGGCGTCGAGGTGGAGCCTGGCAATACCGGCACGAACGCTTCGTCGATCCGTGCCGCGGGAAACGGCGTGGCAGCGGCGCTTCTGGGTCTGCCCATGCGCTATATGCATTCGCCGGCCGAAACGATCAAGCTCTCCAATATTGAAGCCGCAGCCAATTTGCTGACGGCTTATCTGACCTCATTTCCGGGAGGTGAGCGCCGTGCGTGAACTGTTTCTGAATCTTTGCCGTCTGAACGGTGTTTCCGGCTTTGAGGATGCCGTTCGCGATGCAATCCGCGCAGAGGCGCTGCCTTATGCCGACCGGATGGAGGAGGACCCCGCCGGAAACCTGATGGTTTTCAAAAAAGGGACCGAAAACCGGGGCACGGTGATGGTCAGCGCCCATATGGACGAGGCCGGTTTCCTTGTGAAAAGCATCCATGCCGACGGTACGCTGCGATTTGTGCCGGTGGGCAGCCTGCCCGACCGGGTACTGCCTGCCGCGCGTGTTGCGGTGGGCGAAAAAGCCTTGCCGGGCGTGATCAGCATGACGCCGCCGCATATGGGACGCGACAAGATCAGCAAACCCGGCGATTTGGTGATTGATATCGGCGCGGAAAGCCGGGAAGCGGCGGAAAAACGGACGTATCCGGGAGATTTCGTGGCTTATGCGGGAGAACCGGCTGCTTTCGGCGAGGGATTTCTGAAAGCAAAGGCGCTGGACGGTCGCCTGGGCTGTGCAATCCTGTTGACCCTGCTGCGCGAGGAAATGCCCTGCGACATCTGGTATGTGTTCACGGTGCAGGCTGTGATTGGCTCCGGCGCCATGACGGCGGCCCACCGGCTGCAACCGGATGCAGGACTTGTGATTGCCTGCACGGAAGCGGCGGATCAACCCTTCGTCCCGCAGGTACAGCGTACCTGCACCTGCGGCGGCGGTGCGGTGATCCCAGACGCCGACAGCAGCACGCTGTATCATCCGGCGCTCGTATGTGCGGCGCGCATGGCCGCGGAAAGAGCCGGTGTGCGCTGCCAGGAACCGCAGATGCTGCCCGGCGCGACCGACGCAAGACTCTTTGCGCAATCCGGGAGCGGCATACCCACCGCGGCAATCTTTGCACCTGCGCGTTATCTGCATACGCCTGTCTCTTGCGTCAAATGGTCAGATGCCGAGGCTGTGGAACGGGCTGCACGCGCGTTTTTGCAAAACTTCGCTGCGGAAAACCGGTAAATCCGCAGTAACGTACCGGAAATTGCCGGGATCGGGAGTGAGCAGGATGGAGAGACATGACCGCTTCGGGAACTATATGAGAAAAACGCCGCGGGGATTTACGACGAGGATCTGGCGGACGAGGTGGGGTATGCTTTTCTGGCCCGTGCGGACAGTCTGGTGCAGACCAACCGTGCGCATTACGATCCTGTGGTGAAATGTCCCGTTTGTGGCGCAACGGCAAGTTATGTCAACCGCATATTGCGCTGCGACTGCGGTTGGAGCCTGTCCTGGCGTGAGTATCATGCCACTTATCAGAAAAAACAGCTGATCGGCGAGAACATCCCGCCGCTTGTGGAAGTATATATCCGTGAATTCGGTGCGGCACGGGATTATTACGCCAAAATGCGCGCGATTGACAACCTGCTGCATCGGTTTCACTGGGAATTGCAAAATGCACCAACGCGGCCGCTTGCCGTCAACTTTATTGACCTGCGGCTGTGGGATGTTGTGCGCTTTCTCATCACGCTGGCCTACCCGCCGGACGATCCGGAGGCCAGACGGCAATACGAAACGTGGCTGGCCAACGCCAGAAAGTCCGGCTGGTATGAAAATGAACTGGCGGAGTTTGAAAATCTGCCGGAAGCGACGTTTGAAAGTCTCCTGGCGGAAAAAGACAATGCCGGCTCCTGAGTACGGAGCGGTTTAGGTAAAAAAAGAACCCCCGGCTGTTTGCACAGCCGGGGGTTTTCGGCGTTATGGAAGGGTCTTATGCTTACCAACGGGTGGATTCGCCTTCGCCCTGGGGACGGGGACGGCCGGGGATGATGCCATTGCGTGCATCCTCAAGCTCCTTGGTGAAGTCGAGGTGACGGTATTCTTCTGCTTCGGGTGCCGTCGGGAACCACTCGGCAAAGTCTTCCCACATACACAGCTCCCAGGCGGTGTCAATCTGCGCGGCGGTATATTTGCCCTCGTGCAGACGCTGGAAACCAAAGATATCACGAACGTGCGTCTTTTCTGCATCGATGACGCAGGTTTCGGCCAGATGTGCCGGAACAAAAATCACGCCGGCCTCGGTGCCGAGAACCACGTCGCCAGGCATACAGACGGCTTCGCCGATCTGAACCGGCACGTTAATGCCAACCAGCATGGCCTCACGGAAAGGCGTGGGGTCATAGCCCTTATAATAGAACTGGGACCCCTCAATGCCGACAATCTGGTCGAGGTCGCGGACGCCGCCCGAGGTCAGGCCGCCGACGCCGGTTTTGGTATAAATGAGGGTGGTCAGGTTGCCGCCCCATGCGCAGCCGTTGCGGACCTTTCCAAACATATCAATGACGATGAAATCATCCTTCTGCAGGTCTTCCAGCGGCCACTGGTTGAAGAAACCCTTGCGGCCTTCCTCGTTGTGACCATAATCCAGCAGATAATTGGCAACATCGGGACGGGTCGGCAGGTAATGTGCGGTAACGGCACGACCCACAACGGTCGGAACCTTCGGATTGGAACGCTTCAGACTGGTTTCATGCTGATAGTTATAGCCCAGACGAACCAGCGGAGCCCACATCTCTTCAATGGTTGTCTTTTTAATGCGCGCGAGGATCTCATCCGGTACCTTGGGACGTCCGTCGTCAAAACGCTCGCCCTTCCACAGGGGAGTCAACTGGATGATGTCTTCTTTGCAGTTTAATTTCATACTATCCTCCCGAAATCTATGCGGCCGAAATACCGCTTATTCTGACATTGTAAGTATTGTATCTTGTGCCCGGCAAAATGTCAACCATTAAAATGTCGGAATACCCCCTCTTTTCTTGTTTAAAATGCACAATGTGTTCCGGGATCCGCGTGAGAAAAAATTAGGAAAGCTTGTTGAAGATATACAAAAAACGGAAATAGATGGGTGAATCAGGCAAATAATTTAACTGAAACTATTGACAAAATACAATTCAGCCATTAAGCTATACGGTGTAGTGATAGGCGTGCGCTGCATTTGACAGATAGCAGCGCGCATCAGATATCAAAAAATATAAAGACGAGGTGCAAACAATGAGCAACGCCAAATTCGAAGAACTTCTTGCCCATGTCAAAACCGCATCCAAACCGTCGGAACTGAAGATCACGGACATTAAAATCTGTGACATCGGCCGTCCGTACGGTACCGCTGTTATTAAGATTCTGACGAACCAGGGCCTTGAGGGTTATGGTCAGGTTCGTGAGGGCTGCAGCCGCATTTATGCTGTCATGCTGAAGCGTCTGCTCCTTGGCGAGAATCCCTGTAATGTTGATAAACTCTTCCGCAGAATCAAGCAGTTCGGCTGGCACTCCCATCAGGGCGGCGGCGTCAGCGGTATCGAAGTGGCTCTGTGGGACCTGGCCGGTAAGGCATACGGCGTGCCGGTATGGCAGATGCTGGGCGGTAAGTTCCGTGATAAGATCCGCATTTACTGCGATACCGATATTCATGGCAAGCATGACGGCACCACGATGGGTAAGGTGCTGAAAGAGCGTATCGAAACCCGCGGCTATAACATCGTGAAGATGGATCTTTCTGCGGACGAGCTGTGCTTTGAGGTTCCCGGCGCTACCACCATGCCGACCGACGTTCTGAAGAAGATGGAAGAAGATGCTGAGAAGCGTGTCCTCCAGTGGAGAGCCATCTCCAACATCGAGGAGATGACCAAGGAAGAACGCGCCGAGATCATCAAGGTTCGCAACGACATCGTTTATCGTGAGTGCGTCCCGGGCAACCAGCGCGGCATTCACCTGACCGAGAAGGGCCTGGACATCATGGAAGAGTATGTCAAGCAGGTTCGTGACGTTGTTGGTATGCAGATTCCGATCGCTACCGACCACTTCGGCCCGATCAGCATTGGCTCTTGCATCCAGCTGGCCAAGCGCCTTGAAAAATACAACCTTGCATGGCTCGAGGACATGGTCCCGTGGATGCAGGCTGATGACATGGCTGAGATTCAGCGCAATACCACCGCTCAGCTGTGCACCGGTGAAGATATTTACCTGAAGGAAAACTATAAGGATCTCTTTGAGAAGAGAGCAATCCGTCTTGTACATCCGGACGTCATCAGCGTCGGTGGCATTTACGAGTGCAAGAAGGTTGGCGACATGGCACAGGATTACGGCATCAATATGGTTATCCATATGAACGAGACGCCGATCGCCGGTATGGCCGCCGCCAACGTTGCAGCTGCGACGGAGAACTTCTTCGCACAGGAGTTCCATCACAATGACTTCCCGGATTGGTCCGATATGGTCGTCACCCGCGACAACCCCATCGTCCACGACGGTTTCATCAATGTTCCGGAGGAGCCGGGCATTGGCATCCTTGCACTGAACGACGAGTGGCTTGAAGAGCACCTCTCTCCGTCCGCTCATGGCAAGGTTTGGCAGGACACCGACGAGTGGGACTTCTGGCAGAGCCGCGACCGCATCTGGCTGTAAGTTTTGCCCGAGAAAGACTCCGTTGCTTATATGACCGAAAAGACCTGCGGACCCTCCGGTTCGCAGGTCTTGAAATATACAGCCTGCCGGCTGTACGTTGAGGGGGAGTACTGTATGAAACCGGTAACGAAAGAGAAAATTGGTTGGGGCTTTGTCGGAACAGGCCGTATTGCGAAGGATTTCGCAAATTGTCTGTCCCTGGTGGATGACGGTTACGTTGCGGCCGTAGGTTCTCGTTCCATAGAAAGTGCCAAACGCTTCACGGATGTATACGGCGGCAGGCCGTATGGCAGCTATGAGGAAATGATGCAGGATCCGGACGTGGATGTGGTCTATATTGCCACACCGCACATGGTGCATGAGGAAAATGTGGAAATGGCGGCGAAATACGGGAAAAGCATCCTTTGTGAAAAGCCGTTTGCCGTAAACCGCCCGCAGGCGGAGCGTATGTTCGCCGCTGCGGAAAATGCCGGCGTGTTTATTATGGAAGGATTGTGGTCTCGTTTCTTTCCGGTGTGGAAAGAAGCCAGACGTGTACTGGATTCCGGCGAACTTGGTCAGCTGGTGTCCATTGACGCGGCAACGTGCTGGGGTGCGCCCCGCGGCGTGAACGGTATGCCGGCGGACGACCGCCGCATGAATCCAAACCTGGCCGGCGGCGCACTGCTGGATGCGGGAATATATGTATTAGCTGCTACATCCGTTGCAATCGGCGGCTTGACGAAAATGCCGAAGCATATTTATAACACGATGCGTTTCGAGTATACCGGCGTAGACTCCGATGTGGATATGCTACTGGAGTTGGACAACGAAGTGACGGCGCATCTGGTTTGCAGCCTGCATAAGCGCAATCACGAGGCGACGATTTACTGCGAAAACGGCAACATCCATATTCCGATGCACCGCTGCCCGCGGAGCCTGACAGTGACCAAGCGCATCCCGAAGAACCGCCCAGCCGGCCCCAGCGTCTCAGGACATCTGTTTGACAACACGGAAATCCGGACGATTGAAATGCCGTATATGAAATCCGGCTTCCAGTTCGAGGCACAGGCTGTCCACGAATGCCTGCGTAAGGGCCTGACCACCTGCCCGCAGGTTCCGCCGGAGGAAACGCTGACGCTGATCGGCATCTGCGATCAAATCCGTAAGGAGCACAATTTCAAATACCCCTTTGAAGACTGAAGTTGATTGTAAAATGCCGTCCGTCACGTCCTTAGTTTGCAGTGTGTCTGCATAAGAGGCGTATTTGCCGGGCGGCATTGAAATTTTTGCAGGGTTTTAAAACGACAATTGCAATTCGGAAAATCATCCGTTATAATAGCTTGTGAACAGAATTTCAGCCGGACAAAAAAAGAACCGGTATCGTTTCAGAGCAGCTCAGGGAGGGTGGATTGTATGAAAAACGTGAAGGAAAAGATCGGTTGGGGCATTTTGGGCCCCGGCAGGATTGCACATCAGTTCTGCGATTGCCTGGAGGAACTATCGGATGCCTATGTCGCAGCTGTCGGCTCCCGTTCTCTGGAGCGCAGCCGTGAGTTTACGGAGATTTATGGCGGCAAGCCGTATGGCAGCTATCAGGAGATGCTGGCGGATCCCGATGTGGACATTGTTTATGTGGCAACACCGCATCCCATGCACGAGCAGCACGTAATTATGGCGGCCAATGCCGGCAAGGCCATCCTGTGCGAAAAGCCGTTTGCCGTCAATCGCCAGCAGGCCGAGCGGATGTTTGAGGCTGCGCGCCGCAATAATGTATTTCTGATGGAAGGCCTGTGGTCCCGCTTCTTCCCGGCATGGCAGTATATTCGTGAGGAACTGGATTCCGGCCGCTTCGGCAAGGTCGAGGCTGTTTATTGCTGCACCGGCTGGGGTGCACCGCGCACGCCGGAGCATATGAATCCGTCAGATCGCCTGCATGACCTGAATCTGGCCGGCGGTGCGCTGCTGGATGCCGGTATTTACAGCCTGGCAGCAATGTCCCGCGCACGCGGCAAGTTTGATATGCCGTCCCAGATTTTCAGCCTGATGTCGTTTGATCCGACCGGGGTTGACAGCGATGATGATATCATGCTGCGCTTTGACGACGGCATGGTGGCGCATTTGTGCAGCAGCCTGCACCGCGGGGATATGGAGTGCAAGATTATTTGCGAAAAAGGCCAGATCAGCATCCCAGTCAACCGCAATCCGGATAAGATCATGATACAGGTCCGTTCGGGATATCCGAAAATTCCGGAGGAAATGAAGGAACAGGCCGCAGAGATCTCGAAAAAGAACGGCGCACGCGATTATTATGCGATTATGAACCTTCTGCCGCTCAGTCAGCGCCGCATGGGCGGCCGCGATGTGACGACGATGGAGTTCCCTTATCGCAAGAGCGGCTTCCAGTTTGAGGCGGAAGTTGTGCAGAAGTGCTACCGCGCCGGCATGAAGACCTGCCCGGACGTCACGCCGGAGGAGACGCTGATGCTGATCAGCATTGCGGACGAAGTGCGCCGCCAGGCCAACTATGTATTCCCGTTTGAAAAGTAAATTGCTCCAAAAACCGTCCCGCCGGGACGGTTTTTTACTGCGTGCGCAGGCACACTGCCGTTCGTTTACAAGAAAATTCCGATTCGACTGCGGGACATTGAATTTATCAGCTTTCTTCAAAAACGGCGTGCAGCAGCCGTGAAAATATGGTATAATAAACAAAACTCGGAGCTTCCGGGAAAGAAACAGTTCTCAGGGAGGATCTTGTTATGAAAATTACTGAAGTAAAAACATACCTGGTTAACGCAAAAAGACAAAACTGGCTGTTTGTAAAAGTCATGACCGATGAGGGCGTCTATGGCTGGGGCGAAGCCAGCGTCGAGGGTCAGGAACTGGCTGCCGAAGCGGCAATCCATGTACTGGCGGAGCGCAGCGTGATCGGCGAAGACCCCAGAAATGTGGATATGATCTATCAGAAGATGTACCGCCACGGCTTCTGGAAGAGCGGCTTCATCTATGGTTCCGCAATCAGCGGCATCGACCAGGCTATCTGGGATATCAAGGGTAAGATTCTGGGCGTTCCGGTTTATGAACTGCTGGGCGGCCGTGTCCGTGATAAGATCAGAACCTATACGCACGGCGGTCCGCACAATGCCGCACAGTGCATTGAAATGGGCTTTGCAGGCCTGAAGACCGGCATTGGCCCGGGCATTGAGGTTGCAAACGACCGTTATGCCGCGGCGAAGTCTTTCGCAAAGGTCCTGGAAGACGTTCGCAAGATCATCGGCGACGATAAGATCATTGCGGTTGACCACCATGGCCAGAGCACCGTCCGTGACTCCCTCGCGTTGATTGAAGCGGCGAAGGACTACAACCTCCATTTCTTCGAGGAGCCGATTACCCCCGAAAATGCACAGCTTTACCGCACAATCCATGATAATCCCTGGAATGTGCCGATTGCAGCGGGCGAGCGTCTGTACAGCCGCTTTGACTTCCGCGAGATTATCTCGAACCAATGGCTTGACATTGTGCAGCCGGATATCTGCCACTGCGGCGGTATTTCCGAGATCCGCAAGATCGCCTATATGGCGGAGCCGTATCTCATTAAGTTTGCACCGCACAGCCCGAACGGCCCGGTTGCAACGGCTGCTTCCATTCAGGTTGCAGCTGCCATGCAGAACTTCGATATTCTGGAGTTTGCACAGACGGTTTACCTCCGTCCGGAAATTTACGATATCGACCTTAAGCCTGTTGACGGCTACTTCAAGATTCCGACGAAGCCCGGTCTCGGCATTGAACTGGATGAAGAAGCACTGGCAAAGTATCCCTATGAGAATATCCAGTACACGGCACGTTACAGAGCGGACGGATCTGTTGCAGAAATCTGACCGGTGTAAGCCAAAAGCCTGCCTTCCGCGAGGGCAGGCTTTTTTGTGAGCCCTGATTCCCGGCCCCGCGCATGCTTGACAGCACCCGCGGAATATGAAACAATAGAGCCAAACAAAGGAAGAAAAAGGGGAGAAATCTGCATGGCGAAACTGACCATCAATACGGAAAAACGCCGTTTCCCGACGGCTCCGCATCTTTACGGCCTGTTCTTTGAGGATATCAACCGCGCGGGAGACAGCGGCCTGTATCCCGAAATGCTGCGCAACCGCGCTTTTGACGACAGTCTGGTGCCGGACGACCTGCGCGAAGAGGGCGATATGCTTTATTCGCCGACGGGCTGGCCATTCTCCTTCTGCCGCGGCGAAGGTTCGCGCTGGTGGATGAAACAAAACGGGGTCGAACCGACTGCGGTGCCTGCCTGGTATACAAAGGAGGCGGAAATGACGCTGGACAGCACGCATACGCTGAACGCGCACCGCGCTTATGCACTGCGCACGCTGTTCCGGCCGGGCGGAGAATTGACGAATACCGGTTATGTCGGCGTCCCCGCCGAACAGGGGGAGAAGTACCGGTTTTTCATGTTTGCGTGTGCGCAAAAGCCGGTAAGACTGACGCTTTCTCTGCGCAGCGGCGAGGAAACGCTCTGCGCGGCGGAACTTGTGGTGGATTCCGCGGACTTTGCCCGCTATGAGGCCGCTTTCCTCCCCAATGCCACCACGCAGGATGCACGCTTTGTAATCACGGCGCCGGATGGCGGTGAGGTACTTTTTGGCTTCACCTCGCTTATGCCGGAGGATACCTTCCTGGGACATGGACTGCGCCGCGATCTGGCGGAAAAACTGGCCGCTATGCACCCCGGCTTCCTCCGTTTTCCGGGCGGCTGCGTTGTCGAAGGAATGTCCGTTTCAACGGCCACGCGTTTTGCGGAAACGGTGGGCCCGGTCTGGGAACGCCCCGGTCATATCAACGTCTGGGGCTATCGCTCGACAGACGGCCTGGGATATCACGAGTATTTGCAGCTCTGTGAAGACCTGCACGCCGAACCGCTCTATGTCTGCAACTGCGGCATGACCTGCCAGGGACGCCAGGGCGCGCCGATGGAAGGCGAAGATCTGGACGAAATGCTGCAGGATGCGCTGGACGCCGTGGAGTACGCCGTCGGCCCGACGGACAGCCGTTGGGGCGCACTGCGTGCGGAAATGGGCCATCCGGAGCCCTTCCCACTGCGGTATTTTGAAATCGGCAACGAAAACCACGGACCTGCGTATCTGGAACGCTATGAGATGTTCCGCAAGGCGCTGCTGGAGCGCTATCCGCAGCTGATTATCATTGCCAACACGCACGTGGAACGTGACGGACTGCCGCTGGATATTGCGGACGAGCATTTTTATAATCCGACGGACTGGTTTGCCAACCACGCAGACCATTATGACGATTATGACCGCAGCGGCCCGGAGATTTTTGTCGGCGAATTTGCGGTGACGAGCGGTCCCATGCGCACCCTGTATCCGGCGATCGGCGAGGCCATGTTCATGATCGGTCTGGAGCACAATCAGGACATCGTCAAGCTTGCCGCCTATGCGCCGCTTTTTGAAAATGTGCATTACCGTGCGTGGAGCCCGAATCTGATCGCGTTCGACAACCTGCGCAGTTGTGTGATTCCGTCCTATTACCCGTGGAAGCTCTTTGGCAGCCACCGCGGCAAGTATGTGCTGGAAAGCAGCTTCGACGCACCGGAGATGCATTCGCCGGTGATGCGCGGCGGTGCGGCTGTGCTGGGTTCGATCGGCATGACCTACCGGAACGTGACCTGGAATGGACAGCCGGTTTCCCCGACACACGAGATTATCGGCCATGTGCAGCCTGAAAAGGACGGATTCCGCACTACACCTGCGGACAACGATCAGCTTCCGGCCTATCTGGCCAGCCAGGGCTGCGGAAATTGCGCGTTGATTGTGATGGGCGAGGATGAAACCTCCCATAGCGGCGTATTTGAGATGGAAGCGCTGGTGCAGGAGGGCGAGAGCGTTGGCATTGGCCTGTACTGCGGACGTGTCGCGCCGCAGGGACACCCCTTCAATGATCCGGAGAATTTTCCGTGGAATGCCCGTTCGGTGACGCCGGTGCGCTGGGTGATTGAAAACGGTGTGAGCAGCTTTACCGAGGGCCTGGGTATGCGCGCCGTGCGCGTGGCGCCCTCCGTGCCGGCCCAGCTGCGGTATGGCACGTATAACCGCCTGCGCATGGAAAGCGATGGCGAGAAAATCAAGTGTTATGTAAACGATGTGCTGACGGCGGAACTGGATGTGCCGCATTATCCCGCTCTGCGCGCCGTTGCGCTGGAGGATGCGGACGGCGTGATCGTCAAAATCGTGAATATCAGCAAGAAGGACGAAGATGTCCGGCTTTGCTTTGACTGCGACCTTGCTGCGGACTACACGGCGGAAGTGCTTACAGGCGGTCCGGATGCGCGCAATACGCTGGAAGAGCCGGATGCCGTCCACGATGTGCAGCTGAAGCTTTCGGGCGCCGCGCGTTCCTTTTCGCACCATGTGCCGGCCTGTTCCGCCAGCGTGCTGCTGCTGCGCAAACAGTAAGCCGGAAAAGAACTGGAAACAACCGGAGAAGCCCCCGGGAGTTACCAGCGCGGTGACAATTTTATTTACAAACAGCGACCCCTGTGTTACAATCCTTATATATATAACCATGTGCAGGAAATCCTGCGCAGTCTGGAAGGAGCCGGAATCATGCGCAATTTAAGCGGTATTGTGATCCCTACTGTAACGCCGTTTGATGCAAACGGTGAGATTCGTTTTGATATGCTGAAGTATAATTATGACGTCTGGAATCAGACGAAAGTCAACGGATTCATGTGCCTGGGCAGCAATGGAGAGTTCCGCATGCTGTCTGACGATGAAGCGTTTGAGGTAATCCGCGCCGCGTCCTCCTATGCGGATACGGAAAAGTGCTTTATCGCGGGCGTTGGCCGTGAATCGCTTTACCAGACGCTGAAATTCATCGACCGCGTGCAGTCTGCGGACTTCCCGATCGACTATCTCTCTGTTCTGACGCCGAACTATTTCAAAGGCCTGATGACGGACGAGGCGCTGATCGACTATTACACGAAAATTGCGGATTTCAGCCGCATTCCGATCCTGCTGTACTGCGCACCGGCGTTTTCCAACGATGTGACCATTTCGGCGGAGGCAGTGCGCGTGCTTGCCGATCACCCGAATATTCATGGCATCAAGGATACTTCCAAGAATATGATGAACGCCTATATGGATGCAGCCGGCGGACGGGACGATTTTGAAGTGATGTCCGGCTCCATGAGCACGGTTTTCACCTGCATGGACCGCGGCGGTAAGGGCGGCGTGGTCTCGGCGAGCAACTATTTCCCGGAGCAGTGCGCAGAAGTGGTGCGTCTGTACCGGGAAGAGGGCCGCGAGAAGGCATGGGAGTATTACACGGTTTTACAGGGCGTGATTAAAAAGACCGGCGCACGCGGCAGCGTTGCGGGCGTGAAGTGCTGCATGAACCTGATGGGCCTGAAGGGCGGACTGCCCAGAAAGCCAGTTCTGCCGATTTCGGCGGAAATTGAAGCCGAAATGAAGCAGGCACTTTTGGAGGCAGGCTTTCTTTCCTGACGCATCCCAGCGGAATTCCCTGTAACTGAAGGATTAAAGGAGTACAAAACACATGAACATTTTGGATCCGCGGAGCCCGAAACCGCTCCATGTACAGCTTGAAGAAATCATTCGTGAAAAAATCAAGAGTGGGGATTGGTCCGAGGATTCGCGGATCCCGTCTGAAAATGAGCTCAGCCGGGAGTATGGCCTCAGCCGTATGACAGTACGGTCGGTGATCCTGCGTCTGGCGCAGGAGGGACTTTTGTACCGCGTGCCGGGTAAGGGAACCTTTGTCAGCGTGAATAAGCTGCTCAGCCGTCCACTGTCGCATATGGGCATCCGGGAACAGCTTGACAAGCAGGGCGTGGAAAGCGAAACGAGACTGATCGAGGCACGTGAAACGGAGGCCTCGCTTGCTGTTGCAGCGCGCATGGGGATTCCGGAAGGCACGGAAATCTTCTATATCCTGCGTGTTCGTTCCGTAAAGGGCTCGCCGCTCAGCCTGCATATGTCCTATATCCCGAAGCAGATCTGTCCGGATATGCTCACAGCCGGCCATAATTTCGAAGTGGCGCAGCTTTGCGACATTCTGCGCGAAGATTACGGTATTGAGCAGGATAAAATGATTGAAACGCTGGAAATCGTGCAGGCCGACGCCATGGAAGCGGCTCATTTGGGCGTGCGCAAGAATTATCCGCTGATTCATGTGGAAAATGTGATCTATAATGCCGATAATGTGCCGATGGAATACTCTTCTGTACTGTTCCGCGGCGACAGGATCAAGCTGGAAATCACCAATACTTATAACAAGTCAGATATTTGATAGAAAAGGAGCGACAGTATGAGCGCAACAATCATGTGGCTGGGCCAGGCCGGTTTCCTTTTGAAAACGGAAAATGGCTCGCTCGCCGTGGATCCGTTCTTTGGGGAGGCAAAAGGCAATTCTGAGCGCATTTACCCGCCGTTTCTGGAAAAGAAAAGTGTGTATGTGGATCTGGTGCTGACGACGCATGCGCATTGGGATCATTTCGATCCGGTGACATACGAGGATTATGTGCTTCCGAAGGCAATTGTGGGCCCGGGCACCTGTATGAAGGCGCTCGAGGAGAGCGGACTTTCCATAGAAGGCATACAGCTCGACCGTGGACAGAAGTTGGACCGCTGCGGCTTCCATATCACCGCGACAACGGCCGATCATGACGTGGACAGCGTCGGTTACCTGATTGAAACGGACGGACGCCGCCTGTATTTCAGCGGCGACGCACTTTTTACAACCAAAACTATCGTGCCGAACGTCGGAATAGCGCCGGACGCCGCGTTTGTCTGTATCAACGGCAAATTGGGGAATATGAACTATATGGAAGCGGCGTCGTATTGCCGGATTTTGGGCGCCCGTGTGGGCGTTCCGACGCACTATGACCTGATCCGGCACAATACGGAGAATCCGAAGGAATTCACAGATGCGCTTGCGCGCGTGGCGCCGGGAATCCGGAGCTTTGTCATGGAGCGCGGCAAGGAATACCAGATAGAAGAAATACTTGCAGAATGATGGGGAGATGCAAACAATGAGAAATGGGAAAGTAGCGCTTGTCACCGGTTCCAGTACGGGAATCGGCGCGGCTGTTGCCAAACAGCTGGCCCGCGACGGCTATGACGTTGCCGTGCATTACAACAGTTCACTGGAAGCGGCGCAAAAGGTAGTGGCCGCCTGTGAAGCGTACGGCGTGCGTACCTGCCTGCTGCACGGCGATACCTCTGACGCGGAAGTGCCGCGCAGACTGGTGCGTGAAACGGTCGAAAAACTCGGCCGTCTGGACGTGGACGTCAACAATGCGGGAATCACCGTGTTCCAGCGTCCGCGTGAGCTGACCGCAGAGGTAATGGACAGTATGTATTACCTGAATTACCGCGGCATGGTGCTCGGCGCTTCCGAGGCTGCAAAATACATGGTGGAAAACGGCGTGCAGGGCACGATCCTCTTTAACACCTCTATCCGCGGATTTGCACCGCACTCGAGCGATGGGGTGTACGGCGGTCTGAAGGCCGGCCTGAACCGCACGATTGCCTCCTTTGCGATCGACCTGGGCCGTTACGGTATCCGTGTCAATGGCTTTTCGCCCGGCGTGACGAATGTGCGCAGTCCGGAGCCGGAACAGGAGCAGAAAGATAATTTCTATCGCAACGCGCCGAGGTTTATCCCGCTGCGCCGCAACGGTTATGCCGAGGATATGGGCGACGTGGTTTCGTTCCTGGTTTCGGAAAAGGCCTCCTATATCACCGGCCAGGTCATTTGTGTGGACGGCGGCCTGTCCGCAGTTGGCGGAGCGGAGCATTTGCCGGACCTCTTTGATGCCTGCGATGTACAGGATATTGCAAAAACCTACGATCCGAGTGAAAAAATCCTCTGAGAGGTGCCGCGGGGCTGAAATGCAGCCCGAATCATCGAGAAAAAAGCATCCTGCCCGCAGGCAGGATGCTTTTTTGCAGGAACGTGGGATTATCGAAGCGCTTCCCATTCCTTGCGCGTAATTGCGTAGGCATAGGAAATGTGATTCTTTTCATCCGGGTATTCCTTGATGCGCTTCATGCCGTTTGCAGCGGCAGTAGAGCAGGAACCCACGTTTGTGTACTTCATGTACGAATAAAGACAGTCATAGGCGGTGTTTTCAAACGCCCAGTCGCGGACAGCCCGCGCCGCTTCGCTGCCAAATCCGCGCCGCCAATACTTTTTGTGGATGTGATACCCGATCTCCGGAAGCTGTTCACCGTCGATATTCTGGATCGTGAGGCCGCAGTCGCCGATAAACTCGCCGGTTTCCTTTAACGTGACAGCCCAAAGACCGAATCCATACGCACGGTAGTTCTGCAGGTTCCACGAAATCCATCCGCGGGTGCGTTCCTCGGTAAAAGGGGCCGGATAATGCTGCATCGTTTCCGGATCGGAGAGGATTTCGTACAGCGCGTCAAAATCCTCTGCCGTATATTCCCGCAGAATCAGGCGTTTCGTTTCAATTTTCATGGAATTCCCACTCCTTCCGCGTAAACTTACGATCCTGTGGAACGATAATGCCGCACGCCAAAGCGCCAGAGCAGCAAACAGGGGATCAGGAACAGGCAGGCAATCAACGGCAGGGCAAACAACCAGGGATTGCTGCTGCGGTCCGTCAGATAAAGGAACGGATAATACTGCACGAGCGAAAGCGGGACAACATACGTGAAAATTTTCATAATGGCATCGCCGTAGATCGAAATGGGGTAGGATCCGACTTCCCGTCCGCCGTCTGTGAAGATGTTGATGAATTCCAGTCCCTCCGTTGTGAAGAAACACAGCGCAGCGTGGATGATAAAGAGCCCGGAAAACACAACCACACCCGAAAGAACCATCAGAGTCAACAGCAGAATCTTATCCGGCGTCCATACAACCCCGCAGGCCGGGATGGCATAGCAAAAAACGATGATTGCCTGCACCAGACGTCCAAGTCGCGAGAATTCGATCTGTGAGCCCAGTACCTGGAGAATGATATTGCGCGGCCGCACCATAATGCGGTCGAAGGTTCCGTTTGAGATCACCGTGTTGAAACGGTCGAAACCGCGTGCAAAACATTCTGACAGCGAAAACGCCATCAAAATGGACGCAAAGCAGAGAAGCACTTCCTGAAATGTAAATCCGTTCACTTCGTGGAACCGGTTCATCAGGAAAAAGACGGACGCAAGCGACGAGAAGGCCACGATGAACTGCGTCATCGTGATGAGCAGGAAGGAAATTCGGTACTGCATCTGGCTTTTCAGGTGAATCTTGAGGTATTTACAAAATAATCGCATACGATCAACCTCCCTGAATCACGGTGCGCCGCAGCGCCTGTCTGAGCAGAATCGCGCCCAGAGCAACCAGGGCAATCAGCCAGAAAACCTGTAATCCGACTGCCTGCCACGCAGCTGCTCCGGCCAGATCGCCGCTGTAAACGCGGTAAGGCACGTTGGACATTGCCGCAAACGGCGTCAGTTCCAGAATACGGGCCAGTGCCGGCGGGAAGAACGGAATCGGGATGAGCGAGCCGCTGAGCAGCTCCGAAAAGGCATTGAACGCCATACGCACGCCCTGCGGCTGCATGGTAAAAACAGTGATGACATAAATGAGCATCATATAGGCCGCCGTGACGAGTGCGCCCAGCAGCAGCGTGACAAGAAACCCCACAAATGCCGCCGGATTTGCCGGGAGCGAGAGTCCATAGGGCGCAGGGATGAAAGCTGTGACGATCAAAAGCGGGATGGCGCGCAGAAGAGTGGCTGAAATACGCGCGGAAAAGTGCCGCATGAACCACATGGGATAAATCCCGATGGGACGCGCCAGTTCATAGGCAATGCCGCCGTCGGTGATGGCGTTCAGAATCTGCCCTTCTGTGTTCCAGGTGGAAAACAGGGAGAAGAACGCCTGACGCAGCCACATATAGGACACCAAGGCCTGGAAAGTCATGGGAAAAGCCTGTGGATTGCCGCGGTAAAACGCCTGATACAGCGTAATGCTGAAAAAACCCCAGGCAAACTGCGTTGCCATGCCGGCCAGCGCCGCCGCGCGGTACTGGATGCCCGCATTAAAGCGGATGCGGAGAATTGCGCCATATTTTTTCAGCTTGTTCATATGGCAAATTCCTCATACAGGGAGACAACCAGCTCGTCGGCCGTGATGCCATCGACCGAGAGGTCGGTGATCTCCGCATGGCGGGAAAATTGCTCGATCGCCTGCGAAACGGGGCAGAGCGTGGTGTCTACGGCAAAGTCCGCACGGCCGTTTTCGTCTGCGGTCAGGACAACGCCCGCAGGAAGTTCAAAATGACCGTCCGTATACGTGATGTGCAGGCGGCGCACGTGCGAATTGCGGCTTTTCAGTTCGTCCAGCGTGCCGTCAAGCAGGATTTTGCCGCGCCCGATGAGTAAAATGCGCTCGGTCAGAGCCTCGATGTCCTGCAT
>JAHAYX010000026.1 GCA_018384365.1 Clostridiaceae bacterium | reverse complement strand
TTCAGGGAAAATCAAATCCCTAATGTAGGACCCCTTCTGCACTCCCCTTGTTTTAGTCGCCTATTCCCAATATCGCAGTTCCGTGTTTTACGCACCTTCGTTAGCATTCTTATACTGACAGTTTAACTTTTAGACAGCTTGTTAGCGAAAGATCATTTGGTACCGACCGCCACCTGCAATTTCTTTCAAAAGGCATCTACAAAATCATACCAAAGTGCTTCAATGCTTCCATAATCGCATTTTCCTTATCCGGCGGGCATTGGGGCTGTTTGGCGTTTTCAGACTTCGGCTTGTTATAGTTCTCGCGCCCAATGATGCCGTATTTCTGCTTTACCTGAGCGATATAGAGGTGGCTGACTTTCAGTCCGGTATGCTCGAAAACATATTCTCGGATTTCCTCGTAGGTTGCTTTACTCTCTGACGAAGTCAGATCCATCTCGTCCATAGCCACTTCGATCTCGATATGTTCTTTGCTTTGGAGTTTGGACAATAAACATACCGTCTCCACATGATACGTCCTTGGGAACAGATCCACTGCGGTCATACGAACGGCTTCATAGCCGTATTCGCGCAAAAGTGCCACATCACGTGCCTGTGTTGAGGGGTTGCAGGAGATATAGATCAATTTTTCCGGAGCCATCCGGGCGATTGCCTGGATGCATACCGCATCCAGACCCTTCCGGGGCGGATCCACCACTATCGCGTCCGGACAATAGCCCTCCGCCGCCAGCTTTGCTGCCGCAGTACCGGCGTCCGCCGCAAAAAACCGCGCATTTTCCAGGCCGTTTGCCCGGGCATTTGCCTCGGCATCACGAACGGCACGCGCAACAATCTCCACACCCGTCAGGCGGTGGGCCTTGCCCGAAAGACAAATGCCGATACTGCCCACGCCGCAATAGAGATCCAGCAATTCATTCACACCGTCCCCCAGATAAGCGGCTGCAACGGCATAAAGCTTCTCCGTCTGAACCGGATTTACCTGAAAAAAGGAATCCACAGAGAGTCGGAACCGATATCCAAGCAGTGTTTCCGTAATATTGTCCCTTCCCCAAATCGTTCTCGTTTCATCGGAGAGGATGACATTGTCACGCCGCGTGTTCACGTTCAGCAATACACCGGCCACGCCGGGATCAGCGCTGCGCAGCAGCGACACCAGAGTCTCCTCGGACGGAAGCGTCCTCTTTGCCGCCACAATACACGCGAGCACCTCGCCGCTGCGCGAGGTACGCACATAAACATGACGTATCACGCCGCGTCCGCTGCTTTCATCGTATGCAGGAACGCGGAAACACCGCATATAGTCCAGAACAGCCTTCAAAACAGCACGGGAGGCCGCGCTTTCAATCCGGCACGCGCCGCACGGTACCACCTCATGCGTTCCGCCGCGGTAGAAACCCGCGACGAGCTTTCCTTTCTGGAACCGGACCGGATACTGTGCCTTATTGCGGTAGCCGGTCGTTTCCTCCGCACCCACAATGCCGTCAAACACCGGTTCCGCGCCGCCAATACGGCGCATCGTCTCCAGCACATGGTTCTTTTTGAACCACAATTCCTCTTCATAGGTCAAATGACGCAGCGCACAGCCGCCGCAATCCGGAAATGCCCGGCAGTCCGGCTCAATCCGGTACGGCGAGGGCGTATACAGGTTTTCCATCTTCCCCCATGCAAAGCGGGAACGGGTGTTCACAACGCGGATTTCACAATCATCGCCCCGCACGCCGCCGGGCACAAAGACCGCACGTCCATCCAGATGCGCAACGCCTGCGCCTTCTGAGGTATATCCCTCAATCACGGCCCGTCCAGCCGAATTCCAATCACAACGTTCGTTTCGTTTTGCCATGTTGATTCCTTTTCCTTCACCGCGAAAGCGGCATTTTTACATGCTTATTATATCGGAAAAGCTGTGCAAAGTCTATCCGCACAAGGCCTGTCAAACAAAAATTGACCCCGCGGCGGCTTGCCGTGGGGTCATGCAAAGCTGTGTCTGTGGATTCTTTCGTAAAACTGCTTCAATTTTCTGCGCCGTAAATATTGAATCTGAAGAGCAGCGCAGCGTCGTCATCGTCATCGCACTCCAGATGACCGCCGGCAAATCTGCCGCCATTGATGATATGGTGCAGGCCGATGATTCTGCAGAACTGCGATTTGAGATTGATCTTGTCGCCTTCATTTGTGACAAGATAAACGTTTGATTTGCACTTGTCAAGCGCCTTGATGAATTCTTCGAGGTCAGCCTCGCTGATGGTTACTTCCTTCGCACGTCCAATATTCATTCTGTTACCTCCTTCATTTCTCATCTCAGCTTTGCAATGTCAGTATACGCGCACAACCCCCGATTGTCAAAATTCCTCAGGACAGCCGTTTTTGTGTATTATGCATAAATCTATGTTAACTTTTTTGTACATAACGTCTTTTGGTTTTATTTTCAATCCCTTTCTTTGTGCGTCTGACACAATTTGTGCACTCCGTTTTTGGACATATCGACGATTTTTCAACCCGTATTTCCTTGTGATAATCGATAAAACCGTGCTGATTTCAAGTCGTTCGTATTGGTGATTCTACTTACAGTATCGCCATTTTGCCGCATTTCCTGCCTCGCGCCGCAGGGATACTTCAGCGGAAGATGGCTATTCGAGACAATAAAAAATGCCAGTCCTAAAAAAGACTGGCATGGTTTTCTCGGTTTTATGCATTTGCAAGGATTTCAGCCTCGGCCTCATCTTCCACAAGCGTGATGCCTGCGCCAAGGCCATTAAACTTTGCAACCAGGTTATCGTAGCCGCGCTCGATATACTCAATGCAGGAGATTTCCGTGACGCCCTGCGCCGCAAGCCCCGCAATAATCAATGCCGCGCCGGCACGGAGGTCACAGGCCCGGACCGGAGCGCCGGTCAGATTTTCAACGCCCTCGAACACGGCAATCTGTCCATCCACCTGTGCGTGCGCGCCCATACGGCGAAGCTCGTCCACATAGCGGAAACGATCCTGGAAGATACTTTCCGTCATGATGCTGGTACCCTGTGCCAGGCACATCAAAACGGCTGTCTGCGAATTCATATCCGTCGGGAAACCCGGATACGGCATGGTTTTCACATTGGTACGGCGCAACGGTCCCGTCCGGCGTACCAGAATGGAATCGTCGAGATCCACGATCTCCACACCCATTTCCTCGAATTTCGTGCTGATGCACTCCAGATGCTTGGGGATAATATTATGAATGACAATTTCGCCGCCCGTTGCGGCAACCGCCGCCATAAACGTACCGGCTTCTATCTGATCCGGAATGATGGAATAGATACCGCCGTGCAGCCGGCGCACGCCGCGCACTTTGATCACATCCGTACCGGCGCCGGTAATATTGGCGCCCATCGCATTCAGGAAGTTTGCCACATCCACAATATGCGGCTCTTTATTGGCATTTTCAATCACGGTCTGGCCCGGAATGCGAACCGCCGCCAGCATGACATTGATCGTTCCGCCGACCGTGCGCTGATCGAAATAAATCCGCGCCGGATGCAGGCCATCCTGCGCCGTAATGTGTATGGCGCCGTTTTTGATCTCCACATTGCAGCCAAGAGCCTCAAATCCCTTGATATGCTGGTCAATCGGGCGGGAGCCCAGATCGCAGCCGCCGGACAGGGAGACATGGGCCGAACCGAAACGGCCCAGCACTGCGCCCATCAGATAGGTGGAAGCGCGGGTTTTGCGGGTCAGGTCATCGAATATGGCGCGCGGCCCGCGCAGTTTGGAACAGTTGATTTCTACCGTCGTATCATCAATCAGACGCACGCTTGCGCCCATACGCTTGAGTATTTCAAGGTGAACCGTAACATCGCTGATCTTCGGGATATTGCCGATTACACACGTACCTTCCACGAGTATTGCCGAAGTGATGACTGCCAGCGCTGCATTCTTAAAACCACTGACAGAAACCTCGCCATGAAGCTCATGTCCGCCATGAATTACATATTTACCCAAAATTGCACCCTCTTTGTGTTAGTCGAGCGGGACAGGCAGCCAATCCCGGTAAAGATAAGGCCGCCAAAGGGCCCGGGCTCTGTCTCACGTTACGGTTTTCTGTAACAAGCCTGCAATATAGTATGCCAGAAATTCAAAATAAAACACGCAAGGGACGCATTTTCCGAAAAAAGTGCGCACTTCAACCCCTCGCGACGCTATTATAGCACAGCGGCAGTGATTATGTCAATCTATTTTTTGACGGAATATGGCTGTGTTGTAATATAACTGCAACATAAGCCGGTTTTTCTATTTGGCGAACACATGATTCCCGATCGTTTTTATCACCTCGCGGGAATAAATCCAGGTGTTTGTGGTCTTTGCCGGGTTATAATAATAGATGGCGCCGCCGGACGGATCCCAGCCGTTCATGGCGTCACGCGCCGCCTGATAGGACTGGCTGCTGATGGGCTGATCGAACTGTCCGTCCACGATGGCGGTAAAGGCGCCGTTTTGGTAAATCACGCCGGACAGGGTATTGGGAAAAGACGGGTGCTTCACGCGGTTCAGCACGACCGCGCCGACGGCAACCTGTCCTTCGTAAGGCTCGCCGCGTGCTTCGGCCGAAATAATCCGGGCCAGCAGATACAGATTGGAATTGCTGCTTCCGGATGCGGCGGCGGAAGATCCGGCGCTGCCGGCGCTTTCGCTGAGACCCAGCGCAGCCAGCGTCTGGCTGCCAACAACGCCATCCACTTTCAAACCGTTCTTTTGCTGAAAGCGCCGAACGGCTTTGGAGGTCTGCGTGCCGAATACACCGTCTACATTACCGGTATAATATCCCCATTTTTTCAGATTGGTCTGTATTTTTGTCACCATTTCACCGGAAGAACCCCAGCTGTAAACGGCAGCTTTGGTGCGGGGAAACGCGGTGATCAGGGAAACGATCAGAATATTGACGAGAAAGATAAGGCCTATTTGAACAACCAGCTTTTTTCTGGCGGACATAGTCCGGTCCTCCTTTTATGAAATTTCCCGGCTGTGCCGGTTTGACCCGAGGTATGATACAGGGTTCTGGATGATTCTATTCTATTTTACGTACCGCTATGAGAGTTATCCGCGGTAAAATACCGCAGTGCAGACAGGAAAACCCTATTTGAAAAAATGTTTCCTTTATGCTAAAATAAGAATGATCCTGTGTTTCTGTAAAAAAGTGGAGAAAGGAGTGCGTTCGGTGAAAAGCTGGGTCTGTCTGGCGCTTGTTCTGTGCCTGTTTTTGTCCGGTTGTTCCTATCAGGCAGAGCGTCTTCTCGCGCTTCCCCGCACAGAGGAATCCGAACGCATTTTGGAGGTGCAGGCCTTTTCTCTCCTGACCGGCAATACCGTTTATTCCATTCCTGCCTCGGGCGATATGACCGGTTCCTCCCTCTCAATCGATCTGACTGGCGACGGCTCCGCCGAAACCGTTTCCTGCGTTCTGAAAACAAAGAGCGGCAAGCAATATCCCTGTATAGAGATTTATGCCTATGACGACGGCCGGTCGTCGCTGCTCACGGAAATCCCGGGCGAAGGCGATCATATCGACGCCGTTTACTTCCCCGTACTGGATGAATCCGGGACGGTCGGCGTTGTGGTTGGCTGGGGTCTTGCGGATTCCTCCCTGCATGGCATGACGGTCGGAGCATTTTTTGAGGGACGGTACGAAGCGCTGTACAGCGGATCCTATCAGTATCTGTCCGTTGCGGATATGGACCAGGATGGGTTCAGTGAAATCATCTTTGTGACAAACGATCCCAACTCCGCAGGCAGCCAGGCAATTATGCTGAACTATTCCGAGGGCGGGATCCGGGCCTCTGCCGCCGTCCCGCTCTCCCAGGGGACAAAACTGCAAAGTGCGGCAGCCGCCAGTGTGGGCTTCAACCGCGTGGCGCTGCTTTGCGAGGGATACAGCGACGTCTACGGCTATCTTACCGATGTGATACTCTGTACAGACAAGGGAGAGCTTGTCAACGTTTATCGTTCTGAGCGAACCGGCGTCAGCGGCAGTACGGCCAGGTCCTGCCCCATCCCGTGTATGGACGCAAACAACGACGGCATTGTGGAATTACCCCTGGAAAGGGAGGTCACGTCAGTCGCCGAGGAACATTCGGTCCATATGACGCTGATCGACTGGTGCCGCTGCGATGAAAGCACCGAACCGGAGATTCTTTATACCACATATTACCACGCCGGCGAAGGCTGGTATATGCGCCTGCCCGATCAGATGAGTCAGAATGTGCTGCCGGTACAGTCCGTCAGCGCCGAGGGGGTTTCCGCAACGCTTTTTTACTTCCTGAGCGGCGAAGGGGAACGCGGTCTGCCTCTATGGGAAATTTATGTGCTTTCCGGCGAAAACGCCGAGGAGACGGAACGCATCTGCCTGCTCGAGCGTCTTGCCGTTTCGGACGGAAAAATCTATGCACTTCGCGTCTATAATACGATTTACGGCGGCTTTTACACAAGAAAGTCCCTTGCCTCCCTTTTTTCGCTGATCCCTTCCGACACTTTTGCGGAAAATTCCGCTTCATAACAGTGATACTTCCCGTAACGGAGGAACGCCATGAAAAAGATACTCGTAATTGAAGACGAAGACAATATCCGGAGCTTCGTCGTGATAAACCTGAAACGCGCGGGCTATGATGTCCTGGAAGCCGCCAGCGGCGAAGAAGCGTTCGAGGTTCTCGAGCGCAACCGTGACGTCGTGCTGATGGTTGTGGACCTGATGCTCCCCGGTATCGACGGCTATGAGATCTGCCGCCGTATCCGTGCCAGAGGTTCCGACATGGGCATCGTGATGCTGACGGCGCGCTCGCAGGAAATGGACAAGGTAACGGGGCTGATGACGGGGGCCGACGACTATATCACAAAGCCCTTCTCCCCTGCCGAGCTGACCGCGCGCATCGACGCACTGATGCGCCGTCTGGGCGGCAATACTGCGCCCTCCGAAGAGATCGTCAGCGGGCCGTTTGTGCTGAATCTCAAAAGCCGCACGCTTTTAAAGGACGGCGTCCGCATCGAACTGACGCAGGTGGAATATATGATCGTCAAAACCTTCATGGAAAACCCCAACCGCGCCATGTCCCGCGATGAAATCCTGAAAACGGTGTGGGGGCAGGAATATTATGGCGATCTCAAGATCGTTGACGTCAATATCCGGCGCCTGCGCCTGAAAATTGAGGAAAACGCTGCCACGCCAAAGTACATCGGTACTGTCTGGGGCTTTGGCTATAAGTGGGAGGCCTGAAAATGCCCGCATCCCGTGGTACACAGGCAGCAAATGAGGAAACTTACGCCCGCGAGGAAGAACAGGGCATACGGCACAACTGGCTGATGGGATCCATGGCCTCCTCCGTCATGATCCTCACAGCCTGTATGCTTCTGCTGATTTGCAGCGTAACGGCGTTTTTTTACCTTTCCCTGCGTGGAGAGCTGACTTCCCGCGCAGAGAATGCTGTCGATTTTCTGACAAAATATTCCCTTTCCGATCAAAATGCCATGCAGTATGGCGCGCGCAGCTATGTTGCGTCCTATGAAAACCGCAGCATCATGGAGATCCAGTACCTTGCCGCGGACGGCGCGCTGATCCAGTCTTCGCTGGGCCGCTCTGCCGGACTGTATCCGCAGGGGTCGGACATCGGCGATGTTATGCGCAGCGGCAGTCCGGCCGTCTGGCATGGGCGCGACCGTCTCACAGGCGAAACCGTGATGGCGGTTTCTGCCGCCTTCGTTTCGCCGGACGGCGCGGTAACGGGGATCATCCGCTGCGTCAGCTCGCTGCGCACGGTGCATATGGAGATCCTCAAATTCACCGGTGCGGCACTTGCGGTCTGCCTTTTGATTCTGGTGCTGGTCTATCTTTCAAACCGCCGCTTTGAGCAGTCGCTGATGGTGCCCATCCGGCAAATCAACGACACTGCCCAGATGATCGCCGAAGGGCTTTACGGCGTGCATATTGATCCCGTCTATCCGGATGAGATCGGCGAGCTTTGCCGGACGCTCAACAATATGTCAGACGCCATCAGCCGTTCCGAAAAGCTGAAAAACGACTTCATCTCCTCCGTTTCTCACGAACTGCGCACCCCGCTCACCGCAATTGGCGGCTGGGGAGAAACGCTGCTGGCCGGCGGAGCCGGAGAAAGCGAAGAAACCCGGCGCGGTCTGACGATTATCACAAATGAAGCCAGCCGTCTGGCGCGTATGGTGGAGGAGCTTCTCGATTTTTCCCGTATGGAAAGCGGCCACCTGGCCATGCGGATGGAGCGCATTGACCTGACCCCCGATATTGAGGACGTCGTATTCATGTATATGGACTCCATCCGGCGGGAAGGGATCGTTCTGGAATACGACGAAGCAGACGAACTGCCGGAAATCATCGGCGACCGCAACCGTCTGCGGCAGGTATTCCTGAATCTGCTGGATAATGCCATCAAGCACGGCGGCGAGGGCAAACGAGTGCGCGTGGAAGCCTATGCGGAAGCACAGACTTTGGTGATCAGCGTGCGGGATTTCGGCGCGGGCATTCCCGCGGACGAACTGGCACACGTGAAAGAGCGCTTCTACAAGGGCAGTTCCAAGGCGCGCGGCTCGGGCATCGGACTGGCCATAGCGGATGAAATCATGAAGCTTCACGGCGGCCGGCTGGATATCCAGAGCGTTGTCGGACAGGGCACCGTGGCAACCATGACGCTTCCGGCCATCATCGGTGATCCGGATTCCGAAATGATATAGACATATCGCCTATTTTCACAGATCATACAGTCACAAAAATCTCCCCGAACGCTATACTGTGTTCGGGGAGGTGTTTTTCGTGGGCGTATTATCCAAATTCTTTTTGAAAGCCTCCGACGGCGAACACGTGGAGACAGTCGTGCGTCTTGCACCCGACAGCCGCGGCATTCTTACCGGACGTGTTTTAAATGATGACGGAAAACCCGCAGCCGATGTATGCGTATTGCTGTACGACACCATGGGCAAGCAGGGGTTTGATTCCTATGTATTGATAGATTCCATGTTTACCGACGCGGAAGGAGCTTTCATCTTGGGCCCGGTTACCAGCGGTTCTCTTTACGCCGTGTATGTATACAGCCGCGGTGTCCGCACGCGCCAGCTTGAGCTGAAAGGATAAGGAAACAGTAAAATCCCTGCTGCAAGCCATAGAACAGGTTTGTAACAGGGATTTTCGTGTTCTTATTCGCTGCAAACGATCGTTCCGCCGCCCAGCACGGTATCGCCGTCGTAGAGCACCGCTGCCTGGCCGGACGTGATGGCGCGCTGCGGCTGCTCGAATACGATGCGCACGGAATTGTCGTCAACTGGTGATACAAGTGCCTCCTGTTCCGGCTGTCTGTAACGGATCCGGGCCTTGCACCGGAGTGTCCCGTTCGGTTTTTTACCGGATATCCAATGGAACCGTTCTGCCCATACCGTGCGGCCGTATAAATCCCTGTCTTTGCACAGCGTGACCGTGTTTTCTGCCGCGTCGATGCGTTTTACATACATCGGTTCGCCGAAGGATACGCCCAGTCCCCTTCTCTGTCCCACGGTATAGTGAATGATGCCGTGATGCTGTCCCAGCACATCCCCGTTTTCATTGAGGAATGCACCCGGCGCATACGTCTTTCCACGGTACCCTTCCAGAAACGATGCATAATCTCCATCGGGGACAAAGCAGATATCCTGACTGTCTGCTTTGTGCGCATTGAGAAATCTGTTTTCCTCCGCAAGGGCACGCACCTGCGTTTTTCTCAGACTGCCAAGAGGAAAGACCGTGTGGGCAAGCTGCTCCTGATTCATGAAATACAGTACATAGCTTTGATCCTTGGTTTCATCAAGCGCTTTTTTCAACTGATGGTTCTTCCCCTCGCGCTCGATTCTTGCATAATGTCCGGTCACAACAGAATCACACCCAAGGATTTCCGCCCTGTGGTACAGTTTTTCAAATTTCATGCAGCGGTTGCAGTCAATGCAGGGATTCGGCGTCATGCCGGCTTCATAGGCAGCTGCAAAACGGTCCATAACCTGTTCCCTGAAATCATGGGAGAAGTTGAACACGTAATACGGCATCTGCAGCCTGCGCGCAACACTGCGCGCATCTTCCACATCGTCAAGGCTGCAGCAGGTTCGTCCCCTTTCCAGCCCGACGTCCTCATTGTGATACAGTTTCATCGTGCAGCCGATGCAGTGAAACCCACGGTCCTTCATCAGCATTGCGGCAACAGAAGAATCCACGCCGCCGCTCATGGCAATCAATGCCCGTTTCATGGATTTATCACACGAATCCTCCGGAACCATTTTCTTTCCTGTGCAAAGGCCGGAATTTTCCCTTCGGGAACCGGCCGCGTCCTGTTATTCGGCAAAGAGCGGTGTGGACAAATACCGGTCGCCGGTATCAGGAAGCAGTACGACGATGGTCTTTCCCTCGTTTTCCGGACGTTTGGCCAGTTCAATTGCCGCCCACGTTGCCGCGCCGGAAGAAATACCGACCAAAACGCCCTCTTTTCTGCCAATCGCTCTGCCGGTGGCAAAGGCATCCTCATTTTCCACCGTGATGATTTCATCATAAATCTTTGTATTCAGAACATCCGGGACAAAGCCCGCGCCGATCCCCTGAATTTTGTGACTGCCGGAAACACCCGTGGAAAGCACGGCAGAGGAGGCCGGTTCCACGGCAACCACTCTGACCGCCGGGTTCTGTGCCTTCAGGTACTCGCCCACGCCGGTGACCGTGCCGCCGGTGCCGACGCCGGCCACGAAAATATCAACCTTGCCGTCTGTATCCTCCCAGATTTCCGGACCGGTGGTTTCGTAGTGTGCCTTTGGATTGGCCGGATTCACAAACTGGCCCGGGATGAAGCTGTCCGGTATCTGTGCAGCAAGCTCCTTGGCCTTCGCAATGGCGCCTTTCATACCTTTTGCGCCTTCCGTTAGTACAATTTCCGCCCCATATGCTTTAATCAGCTGGCGGCGCTCCACACTCATGGTTTCCGGCATGGTGATAATCAGTCGATAGCCGCGCGCGGCGGCGACAGAGGCCAGACCGATGCCGGTATTGCCGGAGGTTGGTTCAATCAGGGTTGCACCGGGTTTCAGCGCGCCGCTTTTCTCTGCATCGTCAATGATTGCTTTTGCTATGCGGTCCTTCACGCTTCCCGCGGGGTTAAAATATTCCAGTTTCGCCAGAATTCTGGCCTTTAATCCATTTTCTTTTTCAATATGTGCAAGTTCCAAAAGCGGAGTTTTTCCGATCAGCTGATCAGCAGATGTATAAATCTTTGACATAGTTTCTGATTCCTTTCTGTTATTCGTTTTTCTCAGTACATGCGGCGGTTTTGGAGCATCGACATCGAAAAACCAATCCGTTTCGTCTCATGTGCGCACCTCCTTACACGGTTTCAAAAGCCTGTTCGAGGTCGGCTAAAATATCGTCAATATGTTCGGTACCTATGGAGAGCCGGATGGTGCTGCGGCTGATTCCGACATCAGCCAGTTCTTCGTCGGTCAGCTGAGAATGGGTTGTGGTGGCCGGATGAATGACCAGGGACTTCACATCCGCCACATTGGCCAGCAGCGAGAAAATTTTCAGACTGTCAATGAAGCGGAAAGCCTCTGCCTGACCGCCTTTGATCTCAAATGTGAAGATCGAAGCGCCGCCATTCGGGAAATATTTTTCATACAGAGCATGGTCGGGATGGTCCGGCAGCGACGGATGGCTGACGTGCGTTACTTTCGGATGGTTTTTCAGATATTCCACAACCTTTTTCGTGTTCTCCGCGTGGCGTTCCAGCCTCAGGGAGAGCGTTTCCGTGCCCTGCAGCAGCAGGAAAGCCGCAAAAGGCGAAATACACGCGCCTTCATCGCGCAGCAGAATGGCCCGGACGTAGGTTGCAAAAGCTGCCTTTCCTGCGGCCTCCGTGAATTTCACACCGTGATAGCTGGGGTTCGGCTCGGAAATCCAGGGGTATCTGCCGGAAGCCGCCCAGTCAAAGCTGCCGCCGTCCACAATCACGCCGCCCAGCGTGGTTCCGTGCCCGCCGATGAACTTGGTAGCGGAATGAACCACGACATCCGCACCGTGTTCAATCGGACGGATGAGATATGGTGTACCGAATGTGTTGTCAATCACCAGCGGCAGACCATGCCGGTGTGCGATCTCCGCAATCGCGTCGATATCCGGGATATCGGAATTGGGGTTGCCCAGCGTTTCAATATAAACCGCCTTGCTGTTCGGCTGGATGGCATTTTCGACTTCCGCAAGGTTGTGTACGTCCACAAAGGTAGCTTCAATTCCATACAGGGGCAGCGTGTGCGCCAGAAGATTGGCCGTGCCGCCATATATGGTCTTTTGTGCAACGATGTGTTCGCCCTGTTTGGCCAGGGCCTGGATGGTATAGGTGATCGCTGCGGCGCCGGAAGCAACTGCAAGGCCGGCCGTGCCGCCCTCCAGCGCGGCAATGCGTTTTTCGAACACTTCCTGCGTGGAGTTGGTCAGGCGGCCGTAAATATTCCCGGCATCCGCCAGACCAAAGCGGTCGGCAGCGTGTTGACTGTTGTGGAACACGTACGAAGTTGTCGCGTAAATCGGAACCGCGCGGGCATCGGAAGCGGAATCGGGGGTTTCCTATCCAACATGAAGCTGAAGGGTTTCAAATTTATAGTTACTCATTTCTGTAATCTCCTTTTTGGCGTAATCCTTTGTTATTTTCGGAATCTGAGTATAAAAAAGCCGGGGGCTCTTCCGAAGCTCCCGGGCATATGGCATTACAGCATTTCCTGCGGAAATATCAGTATTCAGTGCAGCGCAGCATGGACGAATGCACCTGGCCATACAAATATGCCCGGGAGTATAACATTCGACCGCAACACAGGATGGATACATACACACGGTTGTCTTGGTACATTTCATTCTCTCCTTTCCTGATTGGCTGCTCAAATTCGATGCTCCTATATTACACCCATTTACCCAGTATGTCAATAGGTTTTTTGAGATTTTCCCGGACTTTCTTTTTGCCCTGCTGTAAACAGGCAAAAGGAATGCTTGACCGCATGATTTCCGCGAAAGGAAAATACAATCGGTGAGATTCCGAAACTGACAGAGGAGACGCTGGCCACCGCTGCGTACCTGAATCAAGAAGTAGAGCCCTGCCCGCGGAAATCCGCCTGCAAAACTCTGCCGATGTGCGAAAAGCATGACGCGCTGGTGCGGGAGTATTTCTTCCGCATTACGTTATCCGATCTGGTCGAGGGCCGGATATAAAAACGCACTGCGTGATACAGGAAGGACGCCGTTTGCAGCGGCGTCCTTCCTGTATAGATTTACGGCAAACGGGGAAGTCAGCCGGCCGACAGGCGGTTTTCGCCGCCGGCAACATGCAAAAACGTTCGCAGGTGCCCTCATCAGGACGCGGCGGACATTTGCATACGGAATCAGTGCGCCCTTCGCAGACACAATTACTCCCTCCAGAAGTCAGGATTCTGCCGGGAACTTCCGGGAATGATCTTTGCACTTTTCCGGAAGATTGGAAATCAGCCTGCAATTGTTTCTTCTGGACGCACGTGTTAAATCTGGAATACGCAACCATTATACTGCAAAATACCCAGATAGGCAAGATTTATTTCAAAGTCTGCGTTATCGGGGAAAGACCGTGCGCCGCAAAACGCTGTATCTGAGCGCACTTCCCAACTGCCGCGCCGCTTGATAAGGACAACGTTTTCAACAAAAACCCCGTCTGCTTGATCAAACAGACGGGGTTTTTCTCATTCTTTTTCTTCGGCAGCCTTTGCAGCCGCGATTTTTTCCAGTTCCTCGTTTTCCAGGATGCGGAAGGCCACCTTGCCAACCAGCGTCTTGGGCAATTCCTCGCGGAACTCGATTTCATACGGCAGCGCATAGCGCGCGATATTTTTCCGGCAGTGGGCAAAAAGCTCCTGCCGCAGTTCCTCCGTTGGCTCCACGCCCGGCATCAGCATGACAAACGCCTTGATCTTCTGCACCTTATACGGGTCCGGGACGCCGATGAAGCAGCTCATCATGACCTTTTCGTGTGCGTCCATCACGTTTTCAAGCTGCGACGGATACACGGAATAACCGGACGTGACGATCATGCGCTTGACTCTCTGCCGGAAATAAACAAAGCCGTCTGTGTCCATCACGCCGAGATCACCCGTGTGCAGCCAGATTCGTCCATCCGGATGGCGGCGGAGCGTCTGGTTTGTTTCCTCCGGTTGGTTAACATAACCCATCATCAGTGTGGGGCCGGAAATACAGATCTCGCCTTCCTCTCCGCACACAGCCTCATCCGTCGTGCCGAGATAGACGACTTTATAGTACATATCCGGCATCGGGATGCCGATGGAGCCTTCGCGCGAGGTAAAATACGGCGTCAGGCAGCTGGCCGTGACGCACTCCGTCGTACCATAGCCTTCGCGCACCTGAACCTTTGCGCCGTGATCAGCCAAAAACGCGTCAAATTTCTTCTTGAGCTCCACAGAGAGCGAATCTCCGCCGGAGAATACACCGAGCAGGCAGCTGAGGTCCACGCCGTCCATTGCCGGATTGCGCAGGAGTACCTCATACAGTGTCGGCACGCCGACAATATAGTTCGGTTTGTGCTTTTTCAAAAGTTCGGCATATGTTTTTGCGTTGAAGCGCGGGATCAGCAGACATTCGCTGCCGCCGATCAGCATAGCATGGATCGAGCAGCCCAGACCGAAGCCATGGAACATCGGCATCACGGCCAGCATCTTGTTACCGGCTTCAAAGCAATGCGCCATATTGATAATCTGTAAGCCCAGCGCATTGAAATTCAGGTTGGAAAGCAGGATGCCCTTTGTTGTTCCGGTCGTACCGCCGGAATACAGGATCGCAGCGGCATCCGCGCCCGTGCGGTGTGCTTTATAATCACCCTGATAGGCGTCGCCCATCTTCATCAGGTCGCGCCACAGCACCACACGCGAATCCGTTTTCGGCACCGGCGCAATTTTGCGACCCTCCGTGACGCGGTAACCCAGGCGCATCAGCGGATTCAACGCTTCGCCCACATTGGCAATGATCAGATGGTCAATCTGTGTATGATCGCTGATGGATACAAATTTCGGATAAAACTGATCCAGTGTTAAAACGGTGCGGCTTTCCGCATCCTTCAGATAGAAAATAATCTCGCCCTCTCCGGAGAGCGGATGAATCATATTGGCAACAGCGCCGATCATATTGACGGCATAAAACATAATAACGCCCTGCGGGCAGTTTGGCATACAAATCGTAACCCGGTCATTCTCCCCAATGCCCAGCGCACGCAGTGCCTTTGCACAGCGATTGATCTGGACACAGAGCTCGCGGAAGCTTGTCTCGCGGCCCATAAAGTAAAGGGCCTTATAGTCTGCAAACTGTTCCCCTGCCCGCTCTATCATTGCAGACATGGAGACGTCCGGATAATCCAGGGTGTGCGGAACTTCGCCGTAATATTGTAACCAGGGTGCATTCGGCGCGTGATTCATAATAAGCCTCCCACCAGTATACTTTGGTATGCTTTATACTCAAGACTACGTTTCATTTTACGGTTTTCCTCGATTTCTGTCAAGTGGATTCGTCGCTTTCACCGAACAGAGGCGAAAAAATAATGAAATTTTAAAACATATTGACAGAAACGACTGGAAATATCCCCGATTTAAAAAATGTCAGTTTGGGAACTTGTTGGCTATACGGAAAAGAGAATGAAGTTCACGACACAAGTGCCTGTAAACAAAAACTGTCCGAAAGCGGCATGAAAATATGGAAAGATCAAAATGGTGCAATATGGTCATTTGAGAACTGTCTGTGTCCTCGTTACACCACCCCGGATGACAATGGCAATGTTATTCTTGATTACTGTTATTTTGTATTTCAATAAGAAATGCTGTAAAAATGCAAACGCAAAAGCCAGTATATCGGGCAGAAACATGGGACAATATTCCCAGGTGCCGCGTTGCGGCAGTCTTTTTTGCTTGCCGCCAATTCCATCTTACTGCGTCCATACTCTTGACAAATCCACATTATAGTGATATTATTTTGATATCATAAAGATTGAAGGTGACAACTATGAAGGAAATCGTGCTGACCCATAAGAAAAATGGTATGCTTGTACTGCTGCTTCTCATTTTGCTCTATCTGCTTTCCCTGGCAGGCATCATCGGCGGTGGATTTCTGATTGACGCAGGACGTTCCCCGGTGGTTTTCATTCTCGGTATGCTCATTTTCTGCACAGGTTGGATTCTCATCCCCGGCCTGAAGGTGCTGAAGCCCCAGGAAGCCCTGGTTCTGACCCTTTTCGGTAAATATGTCGGCACGCTGAAGGGCGACGGCTTCTACTTCGTCAACCCCTTCTGCACCGCGGTGAACCCTGCCGCCAAAACCAAGCTCAACCAGAGCGGCGACGTATCCTCCGTCACGATTCCCGCCGCGGCAAACAACAACAGCAGCGCATCCATGGAACTCACCAGTAAAAAAATCTCGCTGAAAATCATGACGCTCAATAATAACCGCCAGAAAATCAACGACTGCCTTGGCAACCCCATTGAAATCGGCATCGCCGTCACCTGGCGTATCGTTGATACGGCCAAAGCGGTCTTTCATGTCGACAACTACAAGGAATATCTCTCTTTACAGTGTGACAGTGCCCTGCGCAACATTGTGCGGCTCTATCCCTATGACGTTGCACCGAATGTGGATACCACCGGTGACGGCATTGCGGACGACGGCAGCCTGCGCGGCTCCAGCGAAATTGTGGCAGGCCGTATCCGCGACGAAATCCAGTGCCGCGTGGAGGAAGCCGGCATTGAAATCATCGAGGCACGCATTACGTACCTTGCCTACGCAACGGAAATTGCGGCCGTCATGCTCCAGCGCCAGCAGGCGTCTGCCATCATCGACGCACGCAAGATGATTGTGGACGGTGCGGTCGGCATGGTGGAAATGGCGCTCGAGCGTCTGAATGAAAATCAGGTCGTCACGCTGGACGAGGAACGCAAAGCCGCCATGGTTTCCAATCTGCTCGTCGTCCTGTGCGGCAATCATGACGCACAGCCCGTTGTCAACTCCGGCAGCTTGTATTGATGCCATGAACGAGAATCAGAAAAAACAGGTCCCGCTCCGCCTTTCCCCCAAGCTGTATGCCGCAATTGCCGCCTGGGCAGAGGATGATTTCCGCTCCGTGAACGGACAAATCGAATATCTGCTCACCGAATGCGTGCGTCAGCGTAAGAAAAACGGCAAATATGTTTCGGATGAACTGGACGTTCCGCCGGAGCTGGACATTGAATGAAACCGCACAAAAAAACCGGGTGGATACGCGTATTTGACGCATATCCGCCCGGTTTTCTCTCATTTTGCGTAGTTTATTTCTCAAGTCCCGCCTCGACGCGGCATTTGTGTATGAATTCAAACGCTTTCGGCAGATACAGGTTCCAGCTCTTCCAGTCATGCACGCCGGGTGCCTCGCACCACTCCAGTTCAACGCCCAGTTCCTTCGCAAATGCGCGGTATTCGACGTTGCCGTTGTAGGTATGATCCTCTGTGCCCTGGCAGAAGAGGAAGCGCGGCAGTGTGCGGCCCTCCTCCACGTTCCTTTTCAGCTGATAGAAGCAATCCTCCTCGGTGCCGAGTATCTTCTCCGGATGCTCATCACAGCCATAAATATCGTTGAATTCGCTGGCGTGTCCATCACGCGGGCCGCCGCCCGGCACACGGTCCCAGCGGCCTTCCGCATACCGCCGGGCAACCTCCACGGCAGAGGCAATCGGCACGGCCACACTGTAACGTTCCGGGTTCAGAAGCGCAAGCTTCACCGTTCCCGCGCCGCCCATGGACATACCGGAGATGAAGTTATCTTCTCTTTTGCGCGACAACGGCAGACGCGCATACAGATATTCCGGGAGTTCTTCGCGGAAGTAGTCCAGCCACTTCGGTCCGTATGCCATGTTGGCATAGCTGGAGAGCTGTGCGTCCGGCATGACAACCGCATAGCCGTATTGTTCCGCCAGCAGCTGCACCAGCGTGCAGTTGTGCCAGTCGGTATAGTTATCCGAGCCGCCGTGGAGCAGCCACAGCACCGGCAGCGGTTCCTTTTCCTGATAATAGGTCTGATAGTCCGAATCGGGCGCAAAACCGGTCGGCAAAATGATGCGCACCGCCGTTGACAAACTAAGTTTCCGGGAATTGAATCGGAAAGTCAACACAGCCATGTTCAGTTTTCTCCTTTCCCCAGTCCAAGCCAGTCAAAAAACGGCTCGATGTAATTGTCCCACAGATCAAAGCTGTGCGTGCCCTTTTCGTACAGAGCAGTCAGGTCTGCGCCCACAGCCCGGAACTTTTCGCAGGCGCCCCTTACCTGGCCAAAGCCAAAGTCCTGATCACCCACCACCGACCAGAGCCGCGGACAGCGTCCCTCGCGTGCTAATTGTTCGGCCAGCCAGATAATGTCGCTCTCCGTATGGCGAATGGCGTCGGCACTGCCAAACGCATTGCTGAACAGATTCGGCTTCATTTTGTCTCCGGCTGTTCCGCCGACGATATTCACGATATCCAGTGCGCCGCCGAATGCGCCGGCAGCACAGAACTTGTCCGGATAATTCAATGCCAGCTTAAATGCCACATAGCCGCCCATCGAAGCACCCGCCGTGAAATTGTCCTCGCGTCTGTCAGACAGGCAGGGGAAGGTATAGTGCAGGAAGGCAGGCAATTCCTTACTGAGCATGGTGAAATACTTCATGCCGTGTGCCATATCCATGCCGTGGCCGTTTGATACAGTGGGCAGAACAACGGCAAAACCACGTTTTGCGGCATAACGCTCCACAGAGGAGAAGCGCAGCCATTCCGAGCAATCGCCGCCCGCGCCGTGGAAGGCCCACAAAACCGGATAGGGTTTATCCGGTGCACGGTCCGGCAGCATTACCATAAGTTCTTCGTGATAGCCAAGTGCCTGTGATCTGAAATCAAGTTCGATCAGTGCCATAACAACGTCCTTTCTTTTTAAATTGAATCAGATACTATTTATTCTAACGTGAAGCGGTCGTTTTTACAATGTGTAAGGGAGATACAATCGCGTCGTTTCGTTACAATGCGGAACCAAACAAAAACATCGTCATTTTCCGAGACAGAGAGAAGAAAGGAAACGGTCAAAGCCATTTTTCGGCCTTGACCGTTTTTTCTGCGTTTCCCGGAATCAGTTATCCTTCACCTGCGAGGTCAGCCAGTTCATCAGACCATGTTCATTGTTATACGCCAGAATCCACGCGGCGGCATGGTTCATCATCAACTGCTCCGCAAGCGTTGTGCCGGGTTCCATGCCGATCCCGTATGCCTGAATCTCCTGCCGGGAGAAAATCACCATGTCCGCATGGCGGTTTCCCTCGTCCTGGAGCTTCATAATTCCGTCCAGCAGGTACTTGTTTCTCTCAAACAAATTGTCCAGATAGGAGGTGGCAATGCAAATTTTGCTGTTTCCCAGCGCATTCAGTTCGTGGAAGGTGTCGTCGCTTGTCATGGGGCAAACCGGCAGGGCTGCCGCGAACAAGTCGCGGTCCACACTCATGGCGCGGATCGAACCGGCGCCGCCCATCGAGAGTCCCGTGACATACACGCGCCGCGGGTCAACCTTTCCTTCCGCAATCATGCCGCGAATGATCTGGCAGACCTGATACAGCAGCTGTCTGGTCCAGTCTCCCCTGTCCCGGCATGCAGGGCGCTTGAACACACGGAAATTTCCGTTTACCAGCGCCTGGAACGGATCGCCCTCCACCGTTTCATGCGGTTCAATCAGGATGGAACGGAGAGTATTCTCGTTTCTCGGCGCCTGCGGCGCCATCACATACATTTCCGGGAAGCGTTCCGCCCATACCGGTGCGCCGTACAGTTGCGACAAATGGCGGTCATTGTCGTCGCCGCCCTCGCCGCCGCCGTGCAGGAAAAGAAGGAGCGGACGGGGGCCGCTGCCCTGCGGCGTATAGAGCCGGTAATGCACGCCGCTCTCTTCCTCGCGGGTGAATTCATCGGCGATATAGGTCTGCACTTCCGAAACATCCGCGCGGGTAAAAGAAAATTGCTCTTCGCTGCAGGAAACGGTAAACTCGCCGTCGAGCAGGAAGGGATCCACCTCAAGATACAGCGTTTCCTGTTCGGCCGTAACCGCCGTAACGCCGCGGGAGCAGCCCTTGCCGCGCGTCATCCGGTAATTGCCCGTTACCTGAAAGTTTTCCGGCGTCAGTTGGGGCGCCGTCTCCCCGCACGCAATGCGGAACGCACGCACCATGCGTCCAAAATAGCCAACAAAGGCCTCAGCCACGATCTTTTTCATCTTTCACACCTCAACCTTTGATCTGGCTGGTCATCCAGTCCATAATGCCGTGTTCGTTATGATAGGTGAGCACAAATGCCGCGCAGTGGTTCTGCTGCAATTTCTTTACCAGCGTCGTGCCCGGGTCCGTGCCAATTTGATAGCGCTCGATCTCCTCCCGGGAGAACATGGTGAAGCGGGCATCCAGATTTCCCTGGCGGCGCAGATACAGGATGGCGTCGGCAATCCACTGGTTCCGGTCAAAGACGTGATCCAGATATGCCGCGCAGACCCACACCTTCTGATTGCCCGCAAAGCGCAGGTCATAGTAAATCTCATCGTTCATCATCGGGGCAATCGGTACCGCAGCCGCAAACAGGCCCTTTCCCACTTTCAGCGCACGGATTGTTCCTGCACCGCCCATGGAAAGGCCGGTGACGTACACGCGTCTGCCGTCAACGCGGCCCTCTGTAATCATGCGGCGGATTACCGCACAAATCTGTGCCAGATACGGGCAGCTCCAGTCCTTTGAGGCAAAATAAGCCGGGAACTGGAACGAACGGGTGTTGGGTTCGATCAGTTCCGCCGCAGGCTCGTCCGTGTCCGGGCGTGGATCATGACGGAAGCCCTTGCCGCCCTTGTTGGGGATTGCCTGCGGCGCCATCACGTACATATCCGGATAGCGCTCTGCCAATGCCGCTGCACCATAGGTTGTCACCATCTGGCGCCAGTTGTCATATCCGCTGTGTCCGCCGCCGTGCAGGAAGAGAATCAGCGGGCGCGGATCGGTGCAGGGCGGTGTGTAAAGCCGGTAATGCACGCCGCCTTCGCGCAGCGCTTCAAATTCGTCCGCAATTTCCGTACGCACTTCCGTCACATCGGCTTTGCCGAACGACAGTCCCGACGCACTGCCGGAGGCCGTCACTGTGAAATTGCTCTCCCAGAGGAAATCCGGGACGCTGACGCGGATACCGCCCTCCACGGGTTCCACGGCATCCACCGTTGTCGTCTGCACGCTGCTGCCGATAAAATGGCGGTATGCATTAGCAACAGCAAAATCAGACGGGTTGATTTTTTCTGCCTGCTCCCTTTCGCAGGCGATGTCGAAGGCCCGGACAGCTTGTCCGTAGTCCCCCACATATGTATAAGCTGTGATTTTCATATTCACTCGCTCCTTTCGCTGTTTGAATCGCCGGCGTCCATGCCGGCGAGTTCCGTCAATACGCAAAAATATGCTGCCGTCAGGAACTCCGTCGGGAAAATGCGGCCTGCGGCCAGCAGCCAGACGGGTGCGTTCCCCTCTTCCCCGTACCGTTCAATTTCCCGCATCAGCCACAGGCACACGCTGCGTGCGTCCAGTCCGCGCGCAAGCTCCAGCGCACGTTCTGTTTTTTCCTTCAGTGGACGGTCGCTGCGCAGCAGGGCATCCAGCTCGTCCAGCGCGGCGTCGGAGACATACCGGCGCACCGCGCTGCCCAGTTCCTCTTCAAACGAGCGCTGCGTATACACCCGCGTAGGGTCCAGCCGGAAAAGTTTGCCCGCCATTTCCAGAACCGTGATGCCAATGCGGTGCTTTGGCAGCCGTTTATGCCGGTAATAGCCGCTGATATGCCGCAGAAGGACTGTCCGCAGCCGGGACAAGGAAAATTCCGAGACATCCACCCCGCCGGGCAGCACCACGTGCGGTGCAAGCTTCCCGGCGAGTGCAAGCATCCGCGCCGCAACCAGGTCGATGTGGTCCCAGAGGTCCGGATCGTCAAACGCGTACAGCACGCCGTCGTAAATGCCCAAAAACTTCAGTCCGTCCAGATATCCGATGGCAATGTTGTGCTCTGCCGTTTTGGTGTCAAACACAAGCAGACTGCCCAAATCCCATTCCGGGTCAATGTGCCGGATCTCCACTCCCGGCTCGCGCACCCTGCGGTGAACGCCGGGCGCATGCAGGTCGATGGCAATAATATCCTCCGCGCCGCGGCTGATGGCCAGTTCTATGGGGACATTGTCATAATATCCGCCGTCAATATACACTGTGTCATGAATAATCTGTCCCTGCATGGCAGGGAAGAAGGCAGAGGAGGCCAACAGGTAGTTGATGAGCTGTCCTTCTTCGATTTCATCCGCAAAAACGGCACAGGGCTTCAGGTTCGGCAAAGAAACGGTGACCAGGCCAAAGGCCGTTTCGGAATTGCGCACCGCTTCTTCGTCCACAAAATGCTCCAGCAGATGGCGCAGCGGCGTGGTATCCGCTCCGCGGTTCTTGATAGCCTCGCGCGCAAAGACGCTCATGGCTTCGATCTGGTCGGTCATGGTTTTCAGGTCGGATTTGACGGTTACATCCATGACCATGTCCGTTGTGAGCATACACCACATATGGACGGTTTCGTCCAGTTTATCCTGCGCAACCATTGCGCCGTTTAATGCGCCGACGCTGGTGCCCGTTACAATATCCGGGCGGTATCCGTGCTCGCGCAGCGCCTTCCAGACGCCCACTTCGTAAGAACCCCGCGACCCGCCGCCGCCCAAAACAAACGCTTTTTTTCTTTTCACCATAGAGAACTCCATTTTATCCCGCGTGCAGCTTCAATTCTGTTCAGAAATCTGTTGCTTTCTGCGCCAGTATGCGCTATAATAGGAAAGTCTGATTATAGATACGCCTTTTTTGGCTTTTTTCTGAACTTTATACAGCAAAAACTGATTCCGGAGGTACAATATGTCTGGTCATTCCAAATGGAACAATATCAAACGCAAAAAAGAAGGCACCGATGCCGCAAAGGCAAAAATTTTCGCCCGAATCGGCAAGGAAATTGCCATTGCCGTCCGTGACGGCGGCGCAAACCCCGACAGCAACAACCGCCTGCGCGATGTCATTGCCAAGGCAAAAGCCAATAACGTCCCGAACGAAAATATCAACCGTATGCTGCAGAAGGCGTCCGGCGCCGGTGCGGAAAATCTCGTTGCCATGACGTACGAAGGCTATGGCCCCGGCGGCGTTGCCGTGATCGTGGAAACGCTGACGGACAACAAGAACCGTACCGCGGGCGATGTGCGCCATCATTTCGACAAATACGGCGGAAACATGGGCGCAACCGGCTGCGTTTCGTGGCAGTTCTCCCAGAAGGGCGTTATCATCATTGACGGCGAAGATCTCGACGAGGATGAGGTCATGATGCAGGCCATCGAGGCCGGCGCCGAGGATTTCACGGCGGAAGACGGTGTCTTTGAGGTATACACCTCTCCGGAAGATTTCACGGCTGTCAGTGCTGCGCTTGAGGCAGCCGGCTATACGTTTGAGTCGGCAGAAGTCGAGATGGTTCCCGGCAACTATATCAAGCTGGAAGACGAAAAAGACATCAAAAACATGGAAAAACTGCTGGAAATGCTCGACGACAACGACGATGTCCAGAACGTCTGGCACAACTGGGAAAACGAATAAACCCGTTTGCCCCTGCCAACCTGATTTTACCATAATGTGTCTGTGATGTAAAGCGCGCAATTCCGCGTTTTCACCGCACCGACGCATCAGGCAGCAGATCCCCTTATATTCGTTTCATCCGCGAGCTGCGGCCCGAAAGACCGCAGCTCGTCTACTATTGTTTTGCGCTTCTTTGCGCACAGGAGTACAGCTATGCGAAAGTTGATCGGAGACCGCGCCTTTTACAGGCGAGTGGTCGCCATTGTTTTGCCTATCATTATTCAGAACACCGTTACCAACTTTGTCAGCCTGCTCGACAACATCATGGTCGGGCGCATTGGCACAGAGCAGATGTCCGGTGTTGCCATTGCAAACCAGCTCCTCTTTGTATTCAATCTGTGCATTTTCGGCGGACTGTCCGGCGCGGGCATCTTCTGCGCGCAGTTCTACGGCCAGGGGAACCAGGAAGGCGTGCGCAGTACGTTCCGCTTCAAACTGATGACGGGCGCCTTTGTGCTGCTCGTTGCGCTGGCAGTGTTTATCCCCTTCGGCCCCACTCTGATTTCGCACTATCTCACAGACGGCGAGGGTGCAGGCGACCTGCTTGTCACCTTTGCACACAGCACCAGTTATATGCGCATCATGCTCTTTGGACTTCTGCCCTTTGCGCTGACGCAGTGTTACTCCGGTACGCTGCGCGAAACGGGCGAAACCAAGCTGCCGATGATCGCCAGCATCATCGCCGTTTTGACGAACCTCTGCCTGAACTACGTTTTGATCTACGGCAAGCTGGGATTTCCGGCGCTCGGCAGCGACGGCGCCGCCTACGCGACGATCATTTCCCGTTATGTCGAACTTGCCGTCGTCATGACCGTTACGCACCGGCATAAAGCGGATTACCCCTTCATTGTGGGCGCTTACCGTAGTCTGCGGGTACCTGCGGCGCTTGCGAAGTCAATCGCCATCAAGGGCGCGCCTTTGCTGGTCAACGAAGCGCTCTGGTCCATGGGTATGGCCATGCTGAACCAGAACTATTCCCTGCGCGGACTGGCTGTCATTGCCGCTTTGAACATTTCCGGTACGGTTTCCAACATTTTCAACGTGGTTTTCATGTCCATGGGCAATGCGATTGCCATTATGGTCGGCCAGGAACTGGGCTCCGGCAAGCTGGAGCAGGCAAAAGATGTGGATCACAAGCTGATTGCCCTGAATATTGCCTCCTGCCTTGTGATGGGCTCTCTGCTTTTCGGCGTGTCGCCCTTTATCCCGCGCATTTATGAGACAACGGATGTGGTGCGCGGACTGGCCACCACGTTTATCCGGGTTTCCGCCTGCTGTATGCCGATATATGCGTGTGGACACAGCTGTTATTTCACGCTTCGCTCCGGCGGCAAGACGATCATCACCTTCATGTTCGACAGCGGCTATACCTGGGCTGTCAGCATACCGCTTTCCCTCTCTCTTGTACGTCTGACCAATCTGACGATCGTGCCGATTTTCATCATTTGCCAGCTTGCAGACATTCTGAAGTGCACGTTTGGCCTTTATCTGGTGAAGAAAGGCATATGGGTCAATAACATTGTCGGGGATGCAAAGACGGAACAGCTTCCGGCGCAGGAATAAACAGGTTTTCTCCTCCGCCCCACCATATATTCCGAAAAATCGTCCGGCAGGGATGCTTCCTTGCCGGGCGTCGCCATGTTATGGTATTCATCAGAGAAAGGAATAACCATCTATGAAACGTTTTCTCTCCTTTTTCCGGCAGGAACCGGTCCTTTGCATTTCCGGCATCCTGGCGGCATTATCCATGTTTGCTGTCCCGCCGGACCGCGGGTATCTCAGCTATATTGATTGCTCCACGCTCGCTATCCTGTTCAGCCTGATGCTCGTTGTGGCGGGACTGAGCAAGGCGGGCGTATTCCGCGCGCTGACAAAAGTGCTCACGAAGCGCGTTGCATCGCCGCGCGGCCTGATTTTCCTGCTGGTCCTGGTCTGCTTTTTCCTCTCGGCCTTTGTGACAAACGATGTTGCCCTGATCACCTTCGTTCCCTTCACCATCGGACTGCTCGGCACACGCGACTGGAAACGCCTGATCGGAACCATCGTGACCGAAACCGTTGCCGCCAATCTTGGCAGCCTGATTACGCCGATGGGCAATCCGCAGAATCTGTTTCTGTATCAGTTTTACGGTTTCACTGCACCGGACTTTCTGCTTACCATGCTGCCGCTTGGCGCCGTTTCTCTGGTAATCTGCCTGCTGCTTGCCCTGTTCGTGCCAAAAGGGGATCCGCTGGAACAAGCCGAGTCCGGCGCAGACGAAGCGGAAGTCTCCCTGCAGCGCGGCAGCGCCATACTCTGGGGCGCGGCTTTCCTTTTGTGCCTTTTCTGTGTTGCCGGATTTGTGCCGTGGTGGCTCTGTCTGTGTCTCGTTGCGCTGACTGCACTGCTGCGCGACCGGAAGCTTTTCTCCGGCGTTGATTACTCACTGCTCGTCACATTTGTATTTTTCTTTCTCTTCGTTGGAAACGTCGCACGCATCGACAGCATTTCCCGGTTCGTCCGTTCTGTACTGACCGGCCGGGAGCTGATAGTCAGCGCGCTGCTCAGTCAGGTGATCAGCAATGTCCCGGCGGCAACCATGCTGGCATCCTTCACGAACCAAGCGCGCGCGCTGCTCTACGGCGTCAATATTGGTGGACTCGGCACCCTGATTGCCTCCATGGCAAGCCTGATTTCCTATCGCCGCTACGCCGCATCGGCGGGCGCGCGGCGCGGGTATTATATGGCGGTGTTCAGCCTGGTCAACTTTTTCCTGCTCGCGCTGCTGCTCCTGCTCTCGGTTTATTTCTTTGGCTCTGTCACAACAAATGGTTGATTTTTGACGAGAAATAGCGTATAATAATAGTAAGAAACAGTACCACCGAAGGAGGTAATTGGATATGCCTACTATCAAAGACGCATTAGATATTATCGGT
>JAHAYX010000023.1 GCA_018384365.1 Clostridiaceae bacterium | reverse complement strand
ACACCCGCGGGTTTTGTTCCTTGCGGCCGCCTTACCACCCCCCCCCCCGCAACAACTCCTCCCCGTCCCCCTCACAAACTAATTAAAAACACCAACCCCGGGGCGGCCCCCCGCCCCCCCCGCTTCTTAACGTACGGGGGTTGATCTGTTCTGCGCGCTTACAGCATGGTGCGGCGCAGTTCCTCCGGTGATTTGGGGGAAAGCAACGCCGGTGCAATATCAAAGACAGTGCGCGCGCCGGTTTCGCCTGACGCGGCAAGACGCGCGGCTGCACGGGCATACGCCACGATCACGCTTGCCGTGAACTGCGGGTTGGAGCCCAGCTTCAGAGAATATTCGACGGTGCACGCTTCTCCCTGTGCGGTTTTTCCGCTGCGGATGACAAAACCGCCGTGCGGCATACCGCTGTGATCGCGGCGCAGTTCCTCAAGAGAGATGAAATGAACCGTGGTATCGTATTCGTCGAAGTAATTGGGCATGGTAACGATATGGCGTTCAATCTCGGCACGGTCTGCGCCCTCTTCCGCGACAACCCAGCATTCGCGCAGATGTTTCTGCCGTGCGGTAAGCGTGGGGTTCTCACCGGCACGCACGGCGGCAACCGCCGACTCGACCGGAACCGTGTACTGTTTGGCGTCCACCACACCCGGAATCCGGCGGATAGCGTCGGAATGACCCTGGCTGACACCGCGGCCCCAGAACGTATAGTCGTCTCCGTCCGGCAGGATGGCGCCTGCCATCATGCGGTTCAGGGAAAAGAGACCGGGATCCCAGCCAACGCTGATGATGCCGATATGGCCGGAGGATTGCAGCGCTTCGTCCATGGAAGCATAATATTCCGGGATTCGCGCGTGTGTATCAAAGCTGTCAATGGTGTTGAACAGTTTCGCGTAGACGGGACCCTGTTTCGGAAGATCCGTTGCCGAGCCGCCGCAGAGTATCATGACGTCAATGCGGTCTGCATAGGCGGCTGCCTCCGCTTCCGCGGCCACCGGAACGCCGGGCGTCGTAATCTGCAATGTCTTGGGATCGCGACGGGTGAAAACGGCAGTAAGCTCCATATCCGGGCAGAGTGTCAGTGCGGCCTCCACGCCGCGGCCCAGGTTGCCGTAACCAGAAATACCAACTCGAATCATTTGTACCTCCCAATGAAAGCGGCGAAAAAGCCGCAGTGTCTGATAAAAACAGGCCGAACCGCCGCACAGGCGGATGCTTTGTCGATTCATCAGAGTGAATCATATCAAAAAACGGCGATGGATTCAAGAGAAAATTGCAGAAAGCCCCGAAAAATACAATCCATCCGGTGGTCCGGTTGCACAAGAGCGGCATCCATGATACAATCAGGTCAAACCGGCGCACAGGCGCCGAATGGCTGATGCTGGAGGTTTTCGTGAAGATCGCGAATGTTGAAATAAATGGACACAGTGCGCTGGCGCCCATGGCCGGAGTCGCGGACGCGGCTTTCCGCCGCGTGGCGCGCGAATTCGGCGCTTCTTATACGGTGACGGAGATGATCAGCGCCAAAGGCCTCATGTATGGCGACCGTAAAACCGCCGAACTCATGCGGCTGGCGCCGGGGGAACATCCGGTGGCAGTGCAAATCTTCGGTTCGGACGTGGAAGCGGTCCGTATTGCCGTCCCTCTGGCGGTGGAAGGCTCCAGAGCGGATATTCTGGACATCAATATGGGATGTCCAACCCCTAAAATCGTGAATAACGGCGACGGTTGTGCACTGATGCGCGATCTTTCCCGCGCGGAACGCGTGATCCGTACTGCTGTTGCGGCATCACCGCTCCCTGTAACGGTGAAATTCCGTCTGGGCTGGGATGAGGGAAGCCGCAACTGTGTCGAATTTGCGCGTATGGCACAGGCTGCAGGCGCCTCTGCTATTTGCGTGCACGGCCGGACACGTATGCAGCAGTATGCCGGCCGCGCCGACTGGGATATGCTGGCGCGGGTGCGCGAGGCTGTGGATATTCCGTTTGTTGCAAACGGCGACGTCTGCACGGGGGCGGATGCGGCATCTTTGCTGCAAAAGACGGGGGCTGACCTGGTCATGGTCGGACGCGGCGCGCTCGGAAATCCCTGGCTTTTCCGGGAAATCGAGGCGGTTCTGGCAGGACGGGAAGCGCCGCCCGCGCCGGATCTGGCAGAACGGCTGTCTGTTGCGGCACGTCAGATTGAATATGCTGCGGCAGATAAGGGAGAACGCATTGCCATGCTGGAAGCACGCAAGCATCTGGCGTGGTATTTGAAGGGCTATCGCGGCATGGCGTCTTACCGGGCGCGTTTTTCGTCTGTGACGACGCTGGCGGAAATGTATGCCGTGATGGATGAAATCCTGGAAAGGAGGGAATCTCTTGAATGAAGAAATCAGCGTGAAGCGTTTAAAGGCAGGGGACGAAGCGGAATTTGAACGACTGGTGCAAACCTGTGAAAAACGCGTTTACAACCTCGCTCTGCGCTATACAAACAACGAGGCCGATGCCGCGGATATTGCGCAGGAGGTTTTTCTGCGTGTTTACCGTGCCCTGCCGGATTTTAAGGAGGAAAGCGCTGTCACAACCTGGGTATACCGCATTACCGTCAATACGGCCATCGATCTGACACGCAAAAAAACGCGCCGCCGGGAAAACAGCCTGACCGGATACGGAGAGGACGAGGAAACGCCGGAGCTGGACATTGTGGACGAGAGTTATTCCCCGGAGCTGGAATATGAAAAAACGGAGCTTCGCGCAGCGCTTGGCCGTGCGATTGCCGGTCTTTCTGAGGAACATCGGAAAATCATTATCATGCGCGATGTAAACGGCATGACCTATAACGAAATCGGCGAGATTCTCTCACTGGGAGAAGGTACGGTGAAATCGCGGCTTTTCCGTGCGCGCGACCGTCTGCGCGCCGTGCTTGAGAAACAGGGGAACATTTCGCCGGGTTTTGCGTCTAACAAAAAGAAAGGAGGGAACCGGTGATGGACGGCTGTGAAAGATTCGAATTGGATATGATCGATTACCTGGACGGTACGCTGGATGAAAAACGTCTGCATGCCTTTATGGAACACATAAACGGCTGTCCTGCGTGTTCCCACCGTCTGGAGATGATGCGCGTGCTGATGGCAGAAACGTCGGACCTTTCTGCACAGCTGCCGGAGGGTCTGCATGAGCAGATCATGGCGGGTGTCCGTCGTGAAAAGAAGGGCGGACGGCTGCTGCGTTTTGCCTCGCGCCGTGTGGTTGCCACAGCCGCTGCAGTTGCCATTCTGGTGTGCGCAGCCTCCGTTTACGCTGCAGCTCGTCTGCGCAGCAGTAAGAGCGCAGACTGCGCGGATATGGAACTGATGGCAATGAACAACCAATCTGCCGCAGCGTTTGATATGAAGTCCGGAGGTTCTGCAGCGGACACCGCAGATGCCGGAGATCTGGACGGAACTGCATACGCCTATACAACCGAAAACGAGGCGTCCGAAAACGATGATGCCGCACCCGCGGAATACTGGGAAAATGCGGCGGAAACAGAGGAACAGGATCAGGCTGAACAGTCTGCTTCTCCGGAAACGCTGTTTTCCAATATTCCGGAGGATACGCGCTATGCGGCAGTTGTCGTAATGGATGCGGAAACCGTGCCGGAAGTGCTGGAGGAGTACGTTCTTCTGCCGGGTACCGGAACGAAAACAAATGAAAACGGGAACGAAGTTTTGTACATCATCGTTCCCGCAGACAGGCTGGATGAAATTGTGAAGCTGTGCCGGACGGAGGAAATCAAGCTGAAGCAGTTCGATGTGGAAAACCCTGCGCCGGATGTCGGAATCATTGATGAATCCGCCGAAGATACGCTGGTGATCCTGCAGATTACAAAGTAGGATCCCAGGAATTGGCCACATCGACCCAGCCGAGCGAACGGGACAGCGTTTCCAGTTCGCCGCAGGTGAGCTCGATTGCGGAATTGGAACTGCCGCAGGCGGGAAATACCGTCGGAAAACGCCGGAGAGAGACATCCAGAAAAACACGAACGTTCTCCGGCAGGGCAAAGGGACATACACCGCCGACCGCGTGGCCGGTGAAAGCCAGAGCGTCTTCCGGGGAGAGCATTTTTGCCTTTTCCCCAAAGACGCTTTTGTATTTTTTATTGTCGATCCGGGCGTCGCCGGCGAGAACCAGAATCATAGGACCTTCACGGGTCAGAAAAGACATGCTTTTTGCGATGCGGGCCGGAATGACGCCGACCGCGTGTGCCGCCAGTTCCACTGTTGCACTGGATTCGGCAAACTCCCGGATGTCACCGTCTTTTCCATAAAGTTTGAAATATTCCCGGACTTTTTCGATGGACATACGATGCCTCCAGAATGCGTACTTTTGGGAAGATACTATCACGCATCCGGTGTTATGTCAATCAACTGAACGAAATTCGGACATTTTTCATTAAAGTTATGGAAACAAAAGAAGAAGGTTTATGAAAATTTCAACATATTTACTCTTGTCTGCGGTCAAACTGTATTATATAATAACAGTATCATCAATACAGGAGGAATATCCATGTCTGTTAAAGTTGCCATTAACGGTTTCGGTCGTATCGGCCGTCTTGCTTTCCGCCAGATGTTTGGTGCAGAAGGCTACGAAGTCGTCGCCATCAACGACCTTACCAGCCCGAAAATGCTTGCTCATCTTCTGAAGTATGACTCCGCTCAGGGCAGATACGGCAAGGCCGTTGAGTCCACTGAGGATTCCATCATTGTCGAAGGCAAGGAAATCAAGATCTACGCGATCAAGGACGCCGCTGAGTGCCCGTGGGGTGAGCTCGGTGTTGATGTTGTCCTCGAGTGCACCGGTTTCTACACCTCCAAGGAAAAGGCTTCCGCCCACATCAAGGCTGGCGCCAAGAAGGTTGTCATCTCCGCTCCGGCAGGCAATGACCTCCCGACCATCGTTTATAACGTCAACCAGAACACCCTGAAGGCTGACGACACCGTTATTTCCGCTGCTTCCTGCACCACCAACTGCCTCGCTCCGATGGCAAAGGCTCTGAACGACTATGCTCCGATCCAGAGCGGTATCATGACCACCGTTCATGCTTACACCGGCGATCAGATGATCCTCGACGGTCCGCAGCGTAAGGGCGACCTCCGCCGCGCACGTGCAGGTGCTGTCAACATCGTTCCGAACTCCACCGGCGCTGCCAAGGCGATCGGCCTGGTTATTCCGGAACTGAACGGCAAGCTCATCGGCTCCGCTCAGCGTGTTCCGACCCCGACTGGCTCCACCACCATCCTGGTTGCAGTTGTTAAGGGCACCGACATCACCAAGGAAGGCATCAATGCTGCTATGAAGGCCGCTTCCAACGAGAGCTTCGGTTACACCGAGGAGCAGCTCGTTTCCAGCGATATCATCGGCATCACCTATGGCTCCCTGTTTGATGCTACGCAGACCATGGTTGCTAAGATCGACGACGATACCTATCAGGTTCAGGTCGTTTCCTGGTACGACAACGAGAATTCCTATACTTCCCAGATGGTCCGTACGATCAAGTACTTCGCAGAGCTCAAGTAAGAAACGCTGTTTTGTGCCCGCCGGAGTGTTTTTTCTCCGGCGGGCCTCTTTCTTGCTCTATTCACCGGTGCTTTTTTGTTCCAAACCAAAAAATCGGGCTTTTTCCGCAGAAATTCCGTGGAGGCTATTGACAAATGCCATGTTCTATGGTATTATGTTCAAGCGCTCAAACGGACGTGCGGGTGTGGCTCAATGGTAGAGCGCCAGCCTTCCAAGCTGGATGCGTGGGTTCGATTCCCATCACCCGCTCCATTAGCCGCGCAGGAAGGTATATGCGCCTGTAGCTCAGCTGGATAGAGCAACTGCCTTCTAAGCAGTGGGCCAGGGGTTCGAGTCCCTTCAGGCGCGCCAATCCCTTTTATAGTTTGTATATGGTGGATGTAGTTCAGTTGGCTAGAGCGCCAGATTGTGGCTCTGGAGGTCGCCGGTTCGAGCCCGGTCATCCACCCCAAGGACCATGGAGAGTGGGAAATCCGCTCTCCACGGTACTTTCTCTATAATGGGATGTAGCCAAGCCGGTAAAGGCACCAGACTTTGACTCTGGCATGCGTAGGTTCGAATCCTGCCATCCCAGCCAAACAAAACTTTTCCCGGTACTTGGGAAAAGTGTGAGTTCAACCAAAACATGGTTCATATATGACTTAGTAGCTCAGTCGGCAGAGCATCTGCCTTTTAAGCAGAGGGTCCGGGGTTCGAATCCCCGCTGAGTCACCACGTCGTCGCGAACGATATAAAGTTCGCGACGATTTTTTATTTCAAAAAAGCATCGCTCATTCACTTCGCGGCGATTTCTTTTTTCCTTCTGCTGTGCCTGCGGTACCGGACTGATGCAGCCGGACGGCAATCGGATTTGACAGACGGTGCAGGAACAGGTAAAATAAATGAGAAAAGAAAGAGTTTTTGCAGGAAAAGGGGAGAAAACGGCATGAAGATTTTGGTGATAGATGCGCAGGGCGGGGGAATTGGCCGCCAGCTGATCACGGTGCTCAAGCAGCAGATGCCGCAGGCAGAGATTACTGCCGTGGGAACGAACAGCGCTGCCACAACGGCCATGCTCAAAGCCGGCGCAGACCATGCGGCGACAGGAGAAAATGCTGTGACGGTCGGTTGCCGGAAGGCAGATGTGATTATGGGGCCAATCGGCATCGTGATAGCGGATTCGCTCTTTGGCGAGATTACGCCTGCTATGGCAATGGCAATCGGACAGAGCGCGGCCAAGCGGATTTTGATCCCTATGAACCACTGCGATAATATCATTGTCGGCGTGCCGGATCTGAATGTCGGGAAATTGGTGCAGCAGGCTGTTGAATTGCTGCGGGAGCAGTGACATTGACAAACGCACACTTCTTTGTTACAATACATTTGTCTGCAGGAAGCAGCAATCCGGTACAGAAGTGCCGACTTTTCCACATATTTTTATGAAATCAGTATGTCAGGAAGGCATACGGCTCCCCGCGGAGTCTGTATGCCTTTTTTGTTTCAATTTCTGTGCGCTGCAATCTGTGCAGTATTACAGGAAAAGGAGGACAGGGATGATGAATCTGGAGATGTTCTTTCAAAAGTATCCAAAAGTAGCGCTGGCTTTTTCCGGTGGTGTGGATTCTGCGTATTTGCTCTATGCGGCGCTTCAATCCGGCGCGCAGGTGCGGGCCTATTATGTGAAGTCGGCCTTTCAGCCACAATTTGAATTGGATGACGCACGACGTCTGGCAGAACAGTGTCACGCGGATCTCTGCGTGCTGGAACTGGATGTCCTGGCAGACAGCCAGGTGACGGCAAACCCGGCAAACCGCTGCTATTACTGCAAAAAACGTATTTTTACGGCAATTCAGGAGGCTGCCCGTCGGGATGGCTTCTCCGTTTTACTGGATGGCACAAATGCTTCCGATGATGCCGGTGACCGCCCGGGTATGCGTGCGCTGACGGAACTCGATGTCCGTTCTCCCCTGCGGGAATGTGGGCTTACCAAGGAAGAAATCCGCCGCCTTTCCAAAGAGGCGGGATTGTTTACCTGGAACAAACCTGCGTATGCCTGTCTGGCAACGCGCATCCCGTCCGGCACGGTGATCACAGCCGGTGCGCTTTGGACAACGGAAACCGCAGAGAACTTCCTCTTTTCCCTCGGTTTTACGGATTTTCGCATTCGAATGACAGGAAAAACTGCAAAAATTCAGCTGCCGGAGAATCAACTGGAGCGCGCAATTGCGCAGCGGAAGGAAATCGTGGGAGAATTGAAAAAATACTATGACGCAGTCGTACTGGATCTGGAGGTGCGCGGATGAACAGTGAAATCAGGAGGATACTGGAGGCCGTGCGGGACGGCAGTTTGCCGGTCGAGGACGCATTGCTGAAGATCAAGACGGAGCCGTTTGCGGATATCGGCTATGCCAAGGTGGATTTGCATCGTAAAATCCGCCAGGGCGTCGCGGAAGTGATTTACGGCGCGGGAAAGACGCCGGAGCAGATCATTGGCATAGCGCGCACCATGCTGGAAAAAGGCCAGGATACGATTCTGATCACGCGCCTCTCCGCATCCGCCGCGGAGGAGGTTTCAAAAGTGCACACGCTGCGTTACGAGGCGGCAGCTCGCGTGGGAATCATCGGAAACCCACCGGCCCCGGACGGGCTCGGACGCATCGTCGTTGCGACCGGCGGCACCAGCGACATCCCCGTTGCCGAAGAGGCTGCGCTGACGGCGGAGGTCTTTGGAAACGAAGTGACGCGCCTTTATGATGTCGGCGTGGCGGGACTGCACCGTCTGCTGGCGCATATGGAAGAAATCATGAGCGCCAGCGTCATCATCGCCATCGCGGGCATGGAAGGCGCTCTTGCCAGCGTAATTGGCGGGCTGGCGGATTGCCCGGTCATTGCAGTGCCCACCAGCGTGGGATACGGCGCTTCGTTTGGCGGTGTGTCCGCGCTGCTTTCCATGCTCAATTCTTGCGCAAGCGGTGTTTCTGTCGTGAACATCGATAACGGTTTCGGAGCCGGATATCTGGCCGGCATGATCAATCATATGACAATGGGAAAGGGAAACTGATATGAAGACACTTTACCTGGACTGCGGCATGGGTGCAGCAGGAGATATGCTGACGGCGGCCTTATTGGAACTTTTGCCGGATCCGGACGCTTTTTTGAAGAAATTGAATACCCTGGGGATTCCGGGCGTTTCTGTCTGCCGCGAAGCAGTGACGAAATGCGGAATTCTCGGCACGCATATCCGCGTGTTGGTTAACGGTGAGGAGGAGGAAAGCGCAGACGTACATGACCATGGCCATCCGCACGAGCATAGCCATGACCATCATCACGACCATTCGCATGAACACAGTCACGAGCATGACCACGTCCATGCGCATGAGAATGACCACACGCATCCGCACCATCACAGCGGCATGCACGAGATTGAGCACATTGTCGGGCATTTACCGCTCTCCGAAAAGGTCCGTGCGGATGTGATGGCGGTGTATGGCCTGATTGCGGAGGCGGAGAGCCATGCACACGGCGTTCCCGTGAGCGAAATCCATTTCCATGAGGTTGGCACAATGGACGCCATAGCGGACGTTACCGCAGTCTGTATGCTGATGGAGGAGCTGGCACCGGATGAGGTTGTCGTGTCGCCTGTCCATGTCGGCAGTGGGCAGGTGCGCTGTGCGCACGGCATTTTGCCAGTGCCGGCCCCGGCAACCGCCTACATCCTGCGTGATGCCCCGGTGTATGGCGGCAGTATCAAAGGCGAACTCTGTACGCCGACCGGAGCGGCGCTTTTGAAGCATTTTGCAAGCAGGTTTGGCAATATGCCGGTGCTGAAGTTATCTTCGGTCGGTTACGGCATGGGAAAAAAGGACTTCGAAGCGGCCAACTGCGTCCGTGCCATGCTGGGCGAATCGGAGGACCGTTCCGACGTGGTTTTAGAGCTCTCCTGCAATGTGGATGATATGACGGCGGAAGCTGTTGGCTTTGCCATGGACCGGCTTTTCGAGGGCGGCGCGCTGGAAGTCTATACCGTACCCATTGGAATGAAGAAATCCCGCCCCGGCACGCTGATTCGCGTGATGTGCCGGGAGGAAGACCGGGATTCGATTGTCGCGCTGCTGTTCCGCCACACCACAACGATTGGCGTGCGCGAGAGCGTGACGCACCGTTTTGTGCTGGACCGTCAGTTCAGCACCGTTTCCACGCCGTATGGAGACGTGCGCTGCAAGAAATCCACCGGCTATGGCGTGACGCGCTGCAAATATGAATACGATGATCTTGCCCGCATAGCAAAAGAACGGAATCTCACGCTGGAGGAGGCCCTCCGCCTTACCGAAGCGCAGCGTTAATGCCGCATCCTCCAAAAATAAAACGAAAAAGCCCTGTTTCCGGAATACCGGACAGCGGAATGGCCCGCAGACGCACAGAAGCGGCGTTGCCAGCGGCAGGATCTGTAAAAAAATCGTGCAAATTCCGTGTTTTTCCTGTATAATAATCAGAAAGAGGGCAGCGGCCGGGTTTTCCTGCGGCAACCGGCGCGCTGCGCGTAAACACCGAAACACTGCGGGAGGGAAAACATATGAATTCGTATTCACTGCCAAGATGCACACCGGAGGAGGTGGGCATTCACAGTGCGGATATTCTGAAGCTTGTCCGTGACCTGGAACAAAGCGGCACCGAAATGCACAGCCTGATGATTCTCCGCCACGGCAAGGTCTGCGCCGAGGGGTGGTGGAGTCCCTATGCGCAGGGCACTGTGCAGGCGCTGCAGTCCTTCACAAAAACGGTAACCGGTGCGGCTTACGGCGCGGCGGAACAGCTGGGCCTTTTGGATTTGAACGAACGGGTGCTGGATATCTTCCCGGAGTATGCGCACCTGACCCGGGGCAGCTACTGGGACGAGCTGCGGCTGTATCATCTGATGACAATGTCCGCCGGTATGGATCGGATGTATCCGGTCAAGGCGGAGGACTGGCAGCCGGGATTTTTCACGATTCCCATTGCAAACAAACCCGGCAGCACAATGTTTTATAACAGCTCCGCCTGTTCGCTGGTTGGCTCCTGCGTCCGGAAGCGCAGCGGAAAATCCCTGCTGGAATTTCTACGGGAGCATGTATTCAGTAAAATCGGCATTGACAGTGACCGCGTAAAGTGGCTGACCCATCCCGACGGACAGGAAAATGGCAGCGGCGGGATCATGATGACCACAGAGGACGATGCGCGCTTGATACAGCTGTATTTGCAGCACGGTATGTGGAATGGCGAACAGGTGATTTCCCGCCGCTGGGCCGATATGGCGGTGCAGCTGCAAAATGGCCACGTCGCACGCACCGGAGAGAACTGCGCTCTGGGCTATGGCGGCATGATGTGGATCCGGGAAAACTGCTTCTATGCCGACGGCGGCATGGGGCAGTACGGTATTGGATTCCCGGAGAAGGATATGGTCATCGTTATTACCGAGACAATTGCCTCGGCGGAGGCGAATGAGGCTGTAACCCGTCTGGCATTTCGTTTTGACCGGTGTGTACAGGAGGAACCCTTGCCCACGAACGACGCAGACTGCGCACAGCTGAGGGCCTATCTTGGCGCGCTGTCCTTGCCGAAGCCGGCTTGCTCCGGCCTGCATGCCGCACTTCCCATCGGAAAAACATTTGTGATCCGCGAGGGCGTGGTACCGCTGTTTGCGGAGGATTTCTGCATCTTCAACGCCGCTTACAGCGAACCGGTAGGTACTTTGCGCTTTACGCAGGAGGGACGGACGCTCACCATGGAGGTTGCAAGCGCCTCCGGCGTCAATACCTTCCGCACCAGCACGGATGGACGCCGCTGGTATAACCACCTCCATTCGAACAGCCTTGCAACGGAGCTGGCTCTGTCTGCCGATTGGGTGGATGAGACAACGCTGCGGATGGATCTGCGGTGGGTGGAGAGCTGCCGTTCCCGAACGGCGACGTTCCGTTTCCTGCCCGACGGCAACAGCATCCGTATTACGGTGGAACAGGGGGATGTCGGCGGCTTTGACGAGGGACCGTGGAACGCGCTGGCCACAGCGGAGACTGTACAGGAAGGAGATGCCGTTTAAATGACTGTTGCATCCAAGGACATGACTGCCGGGCAGATGTTGTCCAGCGCTTACCATGTGCATCATCAGAGTACGGAGCGCGCGGAAGCGCTCAGCGAAGCCGCGGCCCGTATACAGGAAAACGAGCGGGTGATTCAGGAAGGTGTGGGCGAATGGAGCAATTCTGCCCTGGATGACCTGAAAAGCTGCGTGGAGCTGCTCTCCGGCGGACGGGACACCGTGCTGATCGACGACCGGGGCCGTCCTTCCGTGATGGTTTTTGTTCCGGCCATGCTCCAGAGCGAGCTGGACCCCTCTCTGCCGGCGCAGCCGCATCCGGTATTCTATGCCGGCGGCAAACGGCTGCGGGGAATTTATGTTTCAAAGTTTGAGAATATCATCGCCGATGGCCGGGCGTATTCCCTGCCGATGCGCAATCCCGCCATCGCCATGTCCTATGATGAAGCGGTGGCTGCCTGTCAAAACAAGGGCCCAGGGTGGGGGCTGCAGCCATACGGCCTGTGGGCAGCCCTGGCTCTGCAGGCATATCACAACCAAACGCTGCCCCATGGCAACAACGACCATGGAGCGGACTATTTCCATCCCGAGGAACACGGCGTTTTGGCTGATCAGAACTCCGTGCTGACCGGGACGGGCCCCGTTACCTGGAGCCACGATCACACGCTGGCGGGTGTGTGGGGGATGAACGGCAACCGCAACGAATGGACCAGCGGTATGCGCATGATGGACTGTGAATTGCAGCTGATCCCCGGCTGTGACGGCATGCTTCTGCCGGAACAGAAATCCATGTGGCGCGCCATACTGCCTGACGGCACTTTGGTTGCACCCGGAACGCCAAACACGCTGAAATACGGGGTTGGCATCGGGATGGTAGCATTGACCTCCGATACGCCGGAGCTCACCGGCATTCATGCACATTGCCCGTTCTGCGATGTGCTGCCGCCCGATGGCGTGCCGGTACCCGCTATTGCGAAGGCTTACGCGCTGTTTCCCACCGATCCGATCGGCGCTTATGGCGGCTGGCGCCGCATGGAGCACAAGCCCGGCGATATTCGCCCAGTAGCCGGCGGCGCATACGGCGCGAACAAGCACGCCGGCGTGCACATGATCTGCTTTACCCACATTCGCGGCACACACTATCATCTGGCGGGCTTCCGCAGCGCGTATGTGGACAGCAGCTGCGAAGTGAATGAGTGAATGCCATCAGCAGACAGAGGAAGGGGAATATAGTACGAATATAGATGCAACGATGAAGACCCTGAAATCGTTGTATATAAAAAGAGAGAAACAGCCCTTGCCGATTTGCCGAAGAAAACGGCTCTCTGAGTCCAACAAAACCTGAATAACAGTAAAAAGGAACCTCCGTATGCGTAATACGGAGGTTCCTTTACTTTTTCACGCGTTTTTTTGTTACAGTGTCTCTTTTTCACCACATTTCAGTCTGGCAAGGACGGAGGCTTTACCGCCATCCTTTTTTGCAGCCAGCAGCCAGCCTTCGTCGCACCGGGTGCGGCAGACCGTCAGCTCCTCTCCCTCAAAGGAAGGGGTGGAAAAATGAATTTCCAGTTCTTCCACCGGGAGCCCGGCCAGTTCCTTTGCGGAAAAGCTGTCGAGCAGGGTCCTTACATAGGCAACATTGTTCATATGTCCGCCAAAATCGGTATCCGATGCCCGGACAATGTGCTGCATAACGGCATCGTTCTCCGTAAACGGATCGGTGAAACGCAGAAGCGGTTCCGGACAAACCGTTTCCTCCGAAAAAATGAAATCCTCCGGAAAACCGGTGTCGGAAAGCGGGCACAGGCGTCCGTTTAAAAGACTCAGAATGGCCCATTCGGTCTTGCCCTGCGCCAGAAGGCGTTCTCCCTGCATCAGACGGTAATAGCGAAAACAACGGCGGTCCTTGGGCTTATAAAAGCCCGGCCAGGTTTGCGCCGTGACGGTTTGCAGCATGGGAGGCTTTTGAAAAAACTGTACGCGCGTATGCACGGTCAGCCAGAAAACGCCCCGCGCCGCCATGGCGGCCGTGCCGACGCCGATCTGTTCCGCGTGTTCCGAGGCAATGTCCTGAAACAGGGCAAACGTGTTGGCATAACCCAGTGTGGCCGATGTGTCGCACATACTGGGGGTGATGACGAGTTCTTTTGTGAAGATACTGTCGTTTCGCGTGGGTTTCATGGGAAAACCACTTCCTTTGTTCGGTGTATATCCGGCGGGTTTGCTGCCCGGGTGCCTCGCGTTACCGCTCGGCGAGCGGGATATAGGCTTCCTGACCGGAAACGCTCATATAGGACGGGCGAATGATCTTATCCATATTGATCAGTTCTTCCAGCCTGTGTGCACTCCAGCCGACAATGCGCGCTACCGCAAACATCGGCGTGAACAGTTCCTTTGGCAGACCAAGCATTCCATAGACAAAACCGCTGTAAAAGTCCACGTTTGCAGAAACGCCCTTATAAATCCTCCGTTTGCGTGCGATGACCTGCGGCGCAAGCTCCTCCACCATGGAATACAGCGCGAACTCCTTGTGCAGCCCCTTTTCTTTTGCCAGGCTGGCGACGGAATCGCGGAAAATCGTGGCTCGGGGATCCGAAAGAGAATAGACGGCGTGTCCCATACCGTAAATCAGACCTTTCCGGTCAAAGGCTTCGCGGTCCACGAGTTTTTCAAGATATTGCTCCACAGCATCGCGGTCACGCACGTCGCGCACGTTGGCCCGCAGATCGTGCATCATTTCAACAACCTTGATATTTGCGCCGCCGTGCTTTGGTCCCTTCAGTGACGCGAGAGAGGCGGCCACGGCAGAGTAGGTGTCTGTGCCGGAGGAGGTAACGACGTGCATGGTAAAGCTTGAATTGTTGCCGCCGCCGTGCTCCATATGCAGCACCAGTGCAAGATCCAGCACCCGTGCTTCGAGCTGTGTATAGTGTTTGTCCGGACGAAGCATCCGCAGAATATTTTCCGCCGTGGAAAGCTCCGGTTTCGGACGATGGATATAGAAGCTCTTGTCGCGCTGGTAGTGATTGAAGGCGTGGAACCCATATACGGCCAGCATGGGGAATACGCCGATCAGGCGGACGCATTGGCGGATGACATTCGGAATGGAAATATCATCCGCCTTTTTGTCGTAGTTTGCCAGTGTCAGCACGCTGCGCGAGAGCGTGTTCATCATATCGGCGCGCGGAGCCTTCATCACAACGTCGCGGACAAAATTGGTTGGCAGTATGCGGCAGGCAGCAATCAGTTTTTTGAAATTTTCCAGTTCCTGCGCATCCGGGAGCCTGCCGAAGAGCAGCAGATAGGCGCTTTCTTCATATCCCAGGCGCCCTTCACTCATAAACCCTCTTGTCAGATCGCGGATATCAATTCCGCGGTAAAAGAGCTGCCCATCACAGGGAACTTCCTCGCCATTGACCTGCTTTGTGGATTGAATCTGTGAGATTTGTGTCAGTCCGGCCAAAACGCCTTTACCATTGATATCGCGCAGGCCGCGTTTGACGTCATAGGATCCATATAACGATTTGTCAATCTGGTTATCCTGAATGCAGATTTCGGCCAACCTCTCGATTTCCTGAGAAGCCGACCAATGATTCGTTTCACTCATATTTGCCCACTCCTTTCATCTTTTCTGGGCGATCTGTCCCATAAATATCATCAATTCTATTATAACAGGAAAATATTGCGGCAGTTTGCCCAGAAAGTAAATGAAATGTGAACAGAATATACTTTTTGTATTTTGCCGACAAACCTGTCTGAAATCCGGCAACTTTTGCGCCCGGGTTCTATTGCAATGTGTTTTTGTGGAAGCTTCGAGAAATCCCGTCAGGAAAGGTGCTGCGGGGTAAAAAAGTACAAAAAAGCGGAGCAAGTGATTGACGCTTACTCCGCAGCAGGAATACAACACAGTTCAGCATAACAACGCTGGAAAACGGTGAGAGAATCACGGTAATTGATCACGGGCAGGATATCTTTGAAGGAAAGCCGGCATCCAGCTATTCGTCAATTGCAAGAAAAGTGCTGCTTGAAAATTTCCGGGGACAAGTGCTTCCTCTTTCCGAAAACGACCTGGCTCGTTTCAAAAGCGATGCCGCAGGAGAATATGCGTATCCGAGAACACAGTACGAGACGGATAGTGCAGAATACAGTGCAAAAATGCGCGCAGCGCCGGAACTGGATAATCTGCTGTCTACCGCAGAATATTCACACTGGGCGAAGGATAACAAAAATCATCCGGAGGCAACACTCGGGTTTGACTATTACAAGACGAAATTTATTTTAGACGGGCATCTGTTTGAAGGTCTCATCAATATTGCAAATTCAGAAAATGGGCGTGTGTTTTATGACATCACAAAAATAAAAGAGATCCCCGACACAAGTGGTAAGTACGCAGCCCGTTTGACCCGACCCTCTTCCACATTCGGGAATCTCTCCGACACCACTGTAACACAGAATACACCGGATGTCAAGAACAGTATACGCAATCGTAACGAAACTGATACACAAAGCGCGCTGCGTGCCCAGGCGGAGGAGACTGTGCGGGCCGTGATGGAGAGCTATCCGGCAAACCTGCAGGAGGCGCGGATTACCGCCGTGGCGCAGAGCCTGCGCGAAACCGGGGAAACGGCGCTGGCGGACGAGGTGATCCGCGTGTGGCAGGACGCAGGCGGAGAGAATGTGGTATACTATGCAAAGAAAGCCGCGGAAAACGCGGCGGAAACGGAGAACGCAGGATATGGCAGAGAAGGAGAAACGGGTGGAGTACGTTTACGCGCAGGGGGCGAACGGAATGACGGCCAGAGTACCGGAAGACAGATTGCAGGAGTGGCAGAAACGGCAGGACGAACTCCGGCAGCAGATGAAAGACGGCAGCTATCGGCCAAACAGAGCAAGAGCAAAAGAATTGCTGAACGTATTGCGCGAGGGGGCGGCAAGAGCACAAGAGCAGCGACAGGACTGAAGAATGCTTCCAGAAACTCCAGATATCAGGTGTATGAACTGGAGGAGCGGGACATGGATGCAGAGGCGTATGAGATCATAAATGACGCCACGGCAAACGGATATGAAGCGCACCTCTACTACAAGGGATTGTACTTCAACGTGAAGGCCGGTCGCACGATCCGCGTGGACGGAGCCAGATCCGGAGACAGACTCTATATCCGCATGGATGCGGAGCATTTTACCGGACGACAGATCGCAAACCACGAAATGTTTCACGCACTGGCCGAGGGAAATCCGGGACTGGTGGACGCGATCATGCAGGATATCATGAGCGAGTATACCGAGGAAGAACTGGAGGAACTGGTGGCAT